>DASYKK010000072.1:0-9893 GCA_035995565.1 Candidatus Angelobacter sp. | reverse complement strand
TGGGTCAACGTGGTCAAGATCGGCGGCCAAAGCATTATGGATCGAGGCCGCAGCGCGGTTTATCCGCTGGTCGAAGAGATTGTCGCCAACCTGGACACGCACAAGATGATCCTGGGAACAGGGGCGGGCACGCGCGCGCGCCATATCTACAGCCTGGCTATTGACCTTGGCCTGCCCACAGGAGTGCTCACTGTTTTGGGCACGGCGGTAGCATGGCAGAATGCGCAGATGCTTCATTACCTGCTGGCCCAATACGGGATTCCGTTCATCGAACCGGAAGGGTTCAGCACTTTGCCTCATTATCTGATGGAGCGCAACGCCGTCGTCTGCCAGGGTATGCCGCCATACAAACTGTGGGAGCCAAACCCTGTCACGGGACGCATCCCGCCGCAGCGTACCGATACCGGTTGCTTCCTGATCGCGGAGGTGTTCGGCGCGCGCAAGATGATTTATGTGAAAGATGAAGACGGACTCCACACCGCCGACCCCAAGAAAAATTCTTCCTGCGAGTTCATCCCCCGCATTAGCGTTCAGGAATTGCTGGCTCGTGATCTGGACGATCTGATCGTTGAACGCGCCGTGCTTGAGTTTATGGTGCGGGCGCGTCACGTCCGCGAGATTCAGTTCATCAACGGGCTCAAGCCGGGGCAATTGACGGCGGCGCTCAACGGCGAGCCAGTGGGGACAATCATCTATCACGACGGAGGAGCGGCATGAACCAAAATGAACCGGGCGCACAACACGTAGAGTCGCGGCTGATGCGGGAGTCTCTGGTTGACAAGAATGTGATCGCCCGGACCGAGTCGCACGTTACCGCCATTCTGCCCGACGTCAACGTCATACAGATCGGCGGACGCTCTATCATGGACCGCGGACGCTCCGCTCTGCTGCCCTTGCTGGATGAGATTGTCGCCAATCAGTCGCAGCATCGCATGATCATTGGGGTGGGCGCGGGCGTGCGCTCTCGGCATATCTTCTCCGTTGGCCTGGACCTGGGCTTGCCTACCGGAGTCCTGGCCGCATTGAGTGCCAAGGATTCCGCCCAAAATGCTTACATGGTCTCTTGCCTGCTCGCCAAACATGGCTTCGTCTACCTGGAAGCGCCCTTCGTAGTACAACTTCTTCCCGCCATGCTGGCGGCAGCACGGGGCGCGGTCTTCAATGGGATTCCTCCTTATTCATTGTGGGAACATCCACCTCTGGTGGGCAAGCTGCCGCCCCATGGGAGCGACGCCGGCTCTTATCTGGTGGGTGAAGTCTTCGGCGCGCGCAGTGTGATCCTTCTCAAAGACGTTGATGGACTTTATACGGCCGATCCTAAGACGGATCCCGCAGCGGGATTCATCCCGAAAATCCAGGCTCAGGAATTAGTGGATAGAAAATTTCCCACCCTTCCTGTTGAACCAGCGGTGCTTGATCTCTTGACGCGAGCCAAGCTCGCGCGAAGTTTCCGGATCGTAAACGGCTTGACTCCCGGTAACCTCACGCGCGCTCTGGCAGGAGCATCCATTGGCACGCTGGTCCACCAATAACTGTGGCGTGGGTCGATCCGCCGTCTGCGTCAAACTTCAGCGGCTTCAGCGGTATCGACGACAATCGACAACGCGCCCGCATCACCTGTGGCGCATACAGTGCCACGGATTCGAAGCGTGTCGGTTGAAGTCCTGCACCCTGCTGTGGAACGCAAAACAAACGGTGCTATCCTGACTAACATGTTTCCAGTCGTATAAAGGTGCCGCCATTCTTGTTTACCAGATCACCTTCACGCCAAACTGGATCTGGCGTGACGCCGTGGATGTAGAAGCAAGTTTTCCTGCGTTGGGATCGGTGATCGAATTGTTGGCATCATTCAGAAAATTCGGTGCCGCCAAGTTCGGATGGTTCAAGACGTTGAACCCTTCTGCCCGCAACTGAAGGCTAATCTTTTCAGTAACCTTCTGATTCTTGAACACGGATAGATCCACGGTCTGAATCCCGGGCCCGTAAAAGCGGTTGCGTCCTGAGTTGCCTAGCAAGTTAATGGGATTAGGAACAGAAAAGCAATTCAGGTTGAGATATTGGACTCCACCATGAATTGGATCACATCCCGAATTGAGATTCGCGAAATCCATAGAGAAGTCGCCGTTAAACCCCGTGCCCAGAGGATCGCCACCGCCACCTACAGTCACGGTGAAAGGTGAGCCACTGGTTGCGCTCACAATGGTGCCAAGTTCCCAGCCCTTTACCAGGCCGGACATGAATCGGTTGGATGATTGTGGCGAAGGAATGTCCCAGATCAGTGTTCCGGTCATGGTGTGGCGGACATCAAAGTCGCAGGCGCCCAGCCGATATTGCTTGAACAGAAGAATCGGTACCGCAATTGAGTTCACGTAGGTGTCGCCGGTAACAGGAGCGGAACTGGTGTCTTTGCAGTTGCCCAGAGTGTACGACACTTGGCCCTGAAAACCATGGCTCATGACTTTCTTAATTTGTGTTTCGAAAGCTCCATAAGACGCGGCGCCATCGAATATCACCGGACGAATGCCAGCGCTGCCGCCGGCATTTGGATCGAGGCGGACACCACCGGTGGTGGGCCAGAGAAGTCCGGCAGGAGTGACGGTGGGCTGAATCAGATTGATGTCATCTGCCGCTACGGACAGGTGCGTGGACCGCGAGCCCACATAGCCAACGAATGCCGTCCAGTTGTGCGCGAGTTCCTGTTGAACGTTGAAGTTCCAGTTCAGGACCATTGCGCGCTTGGGATTCTGCTCAACAAAGCGGTTTCTGACCTTGGTGGGATCGAAGCTGACATTATTATCGATGCCGCTGCCCAGGGTTGAGTTTTTGTCGGTACCAATGATTTGAAACGGAGCCGTCGCCGCCGTGTTAAGACCAAACACGTAAGGCAGAGGCAGCACATCAAATATGCCGAAGCCGCTGCGGACAGCCGTTTTACCATTCCGGAAGGGGGCCCAGGAGAAACCCACGCGCGGTTCAAAGTTTTTGGTGGTCGGGTTGGAAGCAATGAAGCTGTTGACGTGTACGGCTGTGCAATTCGTAGGGCTTGCGGTGCAATTCGCCAGGCTGGTAATTTCCTGGATCCTGTTGTGGGATTCTGTCGGCAGCGTGGTCATTTCATAGCGCACGCCGATGTTCACCGTAAAGTTGGAAAACATCTTCCAGTCGTCCTGAATATAGCCGGCGAACAGGCTCTCACGAATGCCAACTTCATTGGATTGTCCGGGTGCCAGCGCGTTGAGTTGAATGGGAGCATTGTTCAGGAAGTTGGCAATGGTCTTGTAGGCGCTGAGGCGGCCGTTGGGGCTCAGTTTCTCTAGAACGTTATACTGCATGCGTTCAAAGGCGAACCCGACTTTGAGCGAGTGGGTACCGCGCGTGATGAAAGCGTCGTCATAGAGCTGAAGCGATGTCCAACGGTGTAAAAACTGGTTGAGACCCCCCAGTCCAACAGCGGTGGTAAACCCCGGAACGGAAATTTGCGGTGGTGCTTTTGCTCCTGGCGCGATGGCCAAAGCGGTGGCCGTGGCAACGGCGTCTCCGGAAACAGGGGTATTGATGTCGCCTCTCAAGCGGCTCAATCCCGCCCGGAAAGTATTGAGGAGCGTAGGACTAAAGATGTGCGTTTCTTCCGCGGTGACACCTTGCCGCCGTGAAAATACCTGATGGACCGCGTTATTCAGTGGATCCGGCTGGGTTTGCGGACCGGAATCCCAGAAATAGCTGCCATTCAGATTATCTGCGGTGGATAGTTTTTGATCGACACGTGTTGTGTAGTAGTTTTCGCTGGCGATTCCTGGCAAGGCTACACCGAAGGACTGGATTCCAGCGGCATCCACCGGAGTACCCGCTGGGGCGGTCGGCCATAAAGCAAGATAAGGTTGCACGGACGGAACCGCCGCGCTACGCAGGGCAGCAGATGGAACGTGTATTACCCTGGAAATAGGGCTGTTTTGTCGCACTCCTTCATAGCTGCCGTAAACGAATGTGTGGTCCTTCACGATCGCCCCACCACCCGAGGCCCCGAACTGAATACGCCTGAACGAGGGGATTGGCTTCGTGGGATCGTCAAAGAAATTCTTGGCGTCGAAGATTTTGTCGCGGTCAAAGAAAAACCCGGTTCCGTGAAAAGCGTTGACGCCGGATTTGGTAATAGCATTCACAACGGCGCCAGAAGTTCTGCCATACTCCGCCGTGTAATTACTGGTCAGAACAGAAAACTCCTGAATGCCATCCACACCCAGATTCAGGCCCGTGGCTCCGCCCGGGGCGCCATTTGAATAATCATTGATGCTGATACCATTCACGCGATAAGTGTTCTCATTTGCCCGGTGACCGCCATTGCTGAGCTGATTGCCAAATCCACGGTTGCCTTTGTTGGCATTAAAAGCCGTTCCCACCTGGTTGGGGATGCTCACTACCCCGGGCTCGAGTACCGCGAGCGACGTCCAGTCGCGACCGTTGAGCGGCAGCTCACGTATTGTGGTGGAATCTACAACCCCGCTCAACGTCGACGAAGACAGTTCGACGGTTGGCGCCGTACCAGTTACTTCCACCGTTTGCGAAACCTGCCCAACCCGCAGAACCTGATTAAGTGTCTGGCGGGCTCCGACCGTAAGGGGAATGTTCTTGTTCACTGCTGTATCGAAGCCCGTGGCTGATACTCTCACTTCATATCGGCCGGGCAGCAAATTTGGCGCAGTAAAAAACCCATCGTTGTTGGACGTTGCGTCCCTGATCACGCCGGTGTCCACATTCTTGACGGAAATCTTGGCGTTCGAAACCACTGCGCCAGACGTATCGGTGATGGTTCCAGACAAGGTTGCGCCCGATACCTGGCCATGTGCGGGCAGGACTGAGCAGAAGACCAGAACAATAGCCAGAAGGAACATGGCAGGCACAAATATCCCGCGTGGGTGCTTTTCGTGCTTCAGTGAATTTCTCATCTCAGTCTCCTGCCCTTGCAAGGGCGCATTTGTTTTCCAAACTGGTAACCCATTCTGTCTGACTCTATTGCCTCGGTGATCTGATTTCACCCTGCGACGTCTCTGCTCATCAAGGCAATCACCGCGCGCTTAAGAGGACCAAACAAGCGCTTTCCGTTCGCAGAGAATCACGATAGAGCAAAGCGAAATTAACCATAAATTAATTTTTTGTTAGCTATCGAATTAAGTGATAGAGAGCGCGGCGAGATTTCATGCTGGAATTACCTCATTGACCGCTCGCGGCTGCTGGCTGATCGGCTGAGAATCCAACGGTCGATCCGCCCGAATCAGGAACCACGACAAACCGGATCCAATAGTGACGAGGGCGGCGCAATCAATCGCCCGAGACCATCCAAAGTGAGTCGCAATGTAAGCAGTAAGAATGGGCGAAAGCCATCCACCCAGATTGCCGAACGTGTTCATCAGGCCGGAAAGTGACCCGGTATATTCTTCCGTTAAATCAATGCACGAGGCCCAGAATGTGCTGGCCGCAAACATATTGAAGCCGGCGCCGAGAGCGAGCATAAGGATGGCAGCGCCTTTGCTTGAAACGTGGCTTCCTGACCACAACAGAATTCCGGAGGTAAACATCCCGATCCAGACAGCCAGCCGTCTTCCCATCCTTCTACCGAACTTGCGAACGGCCAGGTCTGAAAACCAGCCTCCGACCGGCGCCAGCGCGGCGATTCCAATGTAAGGCATGGCACCGCCAATGCCAGCGTGGGAGATGGAAAGGTGACGCTCACGCACCAGATAAATGAAGAACCAGGTGTGGTAGAAGTAGATTGGATATCCCTGGCAGAAGTATCCGAGCAGCAGACCCCAGACTGACCGGTTGGAGAGCATCTTTCGCCAGATTCCCCGTTGAATGGGAAGGGCCGCAGCGCTCCGTTTGGTAGCGCCCCCACGAATGATCTTCAGCTCAGCCTCATTGACGGCCGCGTGCTCTTCCGGTCTGTCAGTGACATACCACTGCCACAACAGGGCAACAAACAGTCCCAGCAATCCGGACAAGTAAAATGACGAACGCCAGCCCCAGCGTTGCATCACCCACGCAATTACAGGAGGAGTCATGGCTCCGCCCAGTCCAATGCCCAGAATGGTAAAGCTGCTGCCGAAGCCGCGATGCTGCCTGCCCATCCAACTGGACACAATTTTGTTACTGTTGGGCGAATTGGCCGCTTCGCCCACACCAACAAAAAAGCGCACGATCATCAATGAGCCGACGACGCCAAACAAGCCCACAATCGGCAGTGACGGAGCTAGCCCGGTAAGGGCCGTAAAAATTGACCACAGCAGAATGGCAACCGTCAGAACATCCCGCGGCCCATATTTGTCACCCGCCCACCCTCCGGGGACCTGGCACAACGCATATCCCAACAGAAATGAACTGAAGACCCAACCCATCGTCTGAGTGCTCAGGGAAAGCTCGTCCTGTATATATTTTCCTGCGATGCTGAAGTTCAGGCGGTCCAGGTAATTCAGCATCGTAACCAGCGTAATGCAGCCCATCACGTACCAGCGCACGCGGGTCGGTCGCATGAGACCTTTCACTACCGTTATTGGGGTGGAATCTGAAAAGGACATCTCAACTCCTGGTGAGCGTGCCGCTGAGTTCAATAGACAGCACTCTTAAGAAAATCTATCTGGATGCCGAACGGCCACCTTGACGCGCAGAGTGGAAACTGGCGCCTTTAAAACGAAAGATATTCAGTGGACGTGCCGTGCTTTGCTCCAATGAACCAGCCTTACAGTTGTAGCTCACTGACCTGATTAATCCCAGATTAAATTTTAGTTATGCGCGCGTTGCCTAGCACCATGTGTGTGCGTTGCAATGTTCAACGCCTCCCGTGGTCGAAAGAAGAATTCCAAAGCACCCGACAACCTCATATGTGGCTCGGACCGCTCGAATTTGACACCACTGCCGCAGCAAGGCGTATTCTCCCCAGTATGCATGTGCTGTTGGTGGAAGATGAGCGCAAGGTGGCGAGGTTTATCGCCAGAGCATTGCGCGAAAATGGGTTTCAGGTGGAGATTGCCGAAACGGGCGAACTCGCCCTGACCATTGCCGCCCGCATGACGTTTGACGCCATCTTGCTGGATGTCCGCCTGCCAACGATCAGCGGCCTACAGGTCTGCCGCGAGTTGCGTAGTTCCGGAGTGGAAACGCCCATATTAATGCTGACGGCAAGGAGCCTGGTGGAGCACCGGGTAGAGGGCCTCGATTCCGGCGCCGATGACTACCTTACCAAACCCTTTGCGGTAACGGAGTTGCTGGCGCGGGTGCGCGCATTGACCAGGCGAGGCCTACACAATCGCAATGCAATCCTCCATTGCGGCGACCTTGAGTTTGACCGTCAGCGCCGCCGCGTAGCCAGGGCAGGAGCTGACGTTACGCTCACATCGAAAGAGTTTTCTTTGCTTGAGCTCTTGATTCTGCGGGCGCCGCAGCCGGTCACGCGCTCTGAAATCATCGAGCATGTCTGGTCCTACGACTTCGACACGGAGACCAACCTGGTGGAGGTCTACGTAAATCGTCTCCGGCAGAAAATCGATCAGGATCATCCCGAAAAGCTTATCCAGACTATTCGTGGTGTCGGATATCGCCTGGGCGGAGAATAGATGCTTCCGCCGCTGAATTTCCGTCTGCGCATGATGCTGTTGTTTTGTTTTGTAATTGGCGCCTTAATGGCGGCCACATGTGGGTTCGTTTATTCAATCTTCGTCAGTTCAACCCGCGCAGAGCTGGATCGCGACCTGGTCGATGCTGGAAAGCCGACGGTCGACTACCTCAGAACGCAGACAGACGATGTGCCTATCCTCCCAGCCCGAGAACAGATGTTGCTGGTGTTTGACCAGACTGGGCAATTAGTCAACCGGTCAGAAAATGCGGATTTCGCTATCGCTACCAGTATCTGGCCGCTTCCTGAATCGCGTTCCATCGCGTTTCGCAATCTTGAGTCATCAGGGGGAAGGGCAAGAGCAGCTCTGATTCCGTTTATCGCACAGCGCGGACCGATGTGGTTCGTCGTCGTTCAATTTACCAATGACATTGAGTATTCAGAGTGGCAGTTTAGAGACACGCTGTTTGGTATCTGGGTCCTGAGCCTCTTGCTGACGGCAGCAATTGCCGCATGGTACGTGGGCAGCGCACTCCGGCCCATCACAGACCTCACACGTCGGGTTGCAACGCTTACTGAGACCATTTCTGATTCCAGACATGCCGGGGCTCTTGATCCTTTGCCGGTAGTCAATCCCGACGATGAGGTGGGCCAGCTTGCCAGCACCTTCAATCTGCTTTTCAGCCGGGTGGATGCAGTGGTTCGACAACTACGCCAGTTTGTCTCCGATGCATCTCACGAACTGCGTACGCCGCTATCAGTATTACGTGGCGAGACCCACTATCTTACCGAGCAGGAGAGATCTCCGCAGGAGTATCGGAGCGCACTGCGTATTATCGATGGCGAACTGGCGGCTCTGACCAGGATCGTTGAGGGCCTGTTTACCCTATCTATGGCCGACGCAGGTCAGCTTCGTTTGTCCCTGGAACCGCTCTACCTGGATGAGGTGCTGGACGAAGCCTGCGGCATTGCCACCCCAGTCGCACGGCGTAAGAATATCAAAATCGAAAGGCTGTCCTGGAATGAAGTGCCGTTTGCCGGCGACCAGGCTCTCCTCCGCCAGTTGTTCTTGATCCTCCTGGAAAATGCCATTAAATATTCGCCCACCGGTGCAGTCATCAGAGTGTCGATACAGCTAACGGACGAAAGACCCCACGTCATCATTCGAGATGAAGGAATGGGTATTGCGAAGGAGCACCTGCCTCACATTTTTGAACGTTTTTACCGCGCAGCTCCGGACCCCAATGAAGAGAGCCGCAGCGGAGGTTTGGGCCTGGCAATTGCGGAAGCCATAATTCATGCCCATCATGGAACCATTGCTTGCGTGAGTAACCTGGGTGAGGGTTCAAGCTTTACTCTGCGCTTTCCATCGGGAATCAATGTTCCGTCCGCTGAACGCGCAGGAAGACATGTATAAAAATCCGGCCAAATTCGAGCCATGTATCTGCTTGAAAACAAATGGTCGGCCCTAGCAGACGATTTTCGAACTTTCGTCGCCGCGCAGGGGTTAGAAAGGCAGCTTTTGAGCATTTGATTATTGGCGTAATGGCGATTTCACGACACTTCCGCTCAGTCACATGATGGCGATGTGACGAGTGCCGCATTTCCAAAGGTACAAGCATTTCGCGGAGCGAAACTTTGAGTGGGCTTGCGCCCATGCTTGAGTACAGGCATCTGGGCAAACGCAAAGCGCCGGCGCTGTAATCGTGACGTGCCCTTCCGACTCTGTCACCTGCGCAGTCTTCGGAGTCGAACTCTCGTGCCCGGCTGTACAGCAACACGGATCAGCAGGTGTGGTGGACACTTGGAAGGAATATAGCAAAGACTTCTCGCTTAAGCCGTTGCAACCCCGGCACTCGAATTGAGATTGTTTTGTGCTCTCCACAGCGGCTAGCACCAACATTGGATTCCCGCTATTAGCCACGACTGACTCGACGCTTCCATCAGGGTGGACGTAAAGCTTGAGACTTACGTCACCGTAAATTCTGGCGATCTTTGCCATTTGAGGGTACACCGGAGGAAATAATTTCTTCAAAACTACCTGCGGCGCGGCACTTGCGTTGTCAGATTTCGCTTGAGGGGCAGCAGACTGAGGAAAAGCCGAGGACCCGAGCGCAATAGTGGCGGCCAATCCGGCTATTAATTGTTTTGTGGCTAGTCGCATAAGGCCATTATAGGAACCAAACCTAGGGCCCGACTAGAAACCAGTCGTTACTGGCGTAATCAGGCGATTTCACCAGCTATTCTCACGAGTCGGTTCAAAAGTGCTAGATGGGTATGCTTGCAAGCC
>DASYKK010000071.1:0-3932 GCA_035995565.1 Candidatus Angelobacter sp. | reverse complement strand
GAATCCATGAAAAATTACCCAAAATGTCCTGCTCGCGCTCGCGATCTTTGACGGGATCTAGGTTGGGATCAATTGGCACCTGATAATAATCCGTGCGCCCCGCTCCGACAAAGCGCAGTTGATCGTTCGGCGTAGCATTGAGAATCAACGAGGTGAAGACTCCACCTCCTGCGCCCTGGTTATGGATATTCGCGCTGGTAGGTGTTTCAAGCCCGTGGTCCGTGCGATTGCCGTTCACGCTGAAGTAATAAGCTGAACGGTCATTGTGGTCGCCAAAACTCAACTGGTTGTCTGTGGTGTTGAAATTGCCATAGCTGGTAACTAGTTCCCCCTGGCGTGAGCGTTCGAATCCCGAGCGGGTAACCACGTTAAACACACCATAGGTTCGATCGCCGTATTCCGCTGAATAACTACCCCGCTGTTCCTCAACAAAGTCAATGTCTTTGGGATCAAATTGCGGCCCTACGTTGCTAGCAATATTGGTATTGGGTACAGGCACTCCGTCAATTGCCCACGTGACCTGATGCCCGCCGCGCACGTGAAGCTGGTCATGCACCATGTAAGCGCCGGGCGTGAAGTCCGTGATCATCGATAAACTGTTGGTCCGGTCCGCGCCCGGCGTCTGCGCAATGTCGCTCCGGCTGACCAGCGCCTGTGGCGTTGATGAAGAAGGGTTCACCGTCTCGGGCGCGCCAGAAACTTCCACCGACTCCTGGTGTTGCGCCAGAGCCAGGGCGAAATGCATTTCCTGCACGTTGCCGGAAGTCACTGTCACAGATTGCTGCGTCCCGCTGAATCCGGGCGAGACGATCTTGACGTCATATTCGCCCACAGGAATGTTAGAAAGCAGCGCCACGCCTTCTTCGTTCGTGGTGCCCGAAGTCTTGAATGCCGAAGTGAGGCTCTGCACCTCAACCTGCGCCCCTTGCACAGGACGGTGCTGCGGGTCATGAACAATGGCTTTGACAGTCCCAAAAACTGATGCGAAGGCCGGCAAAGAAACAAGCAGCGCCAGCAACGTTATGATTGCGATATACCGCTTTAACATTTTGATTCCCCTTGAACCATAGCTGTTCACTTATGAATCATTCCTAATGACAGACCGGCTTGACCTTGATCGAAATCGCGCTGCAAGGCACACCAAAAACAGCCGGAGGAAACGGTCGCGTTAGCCTGGAGCAAAGTTCAACTAAAAGTGAGGGCAGGGGTCGAGAAAGCAACGCTGTGCCGGACCTATTCCTCCGCTTTGCTCTGTGCTTTAGCTAAGGGGAGGGCCGCGATCGGTATGGGAGGAAAAACCGGCGATGGTGAATGTAACCGGAACAAAGTGCAATTCACGGTCGCTCACTGCCAGTGGGGGAAGAAAAGAGTTTATTGAAACTGCGGCTCCGCTCCGGAGATGTCCCGGAGTGCAACAAGCCATGGGACACTTAGCGTCATCGGGCGCGGCGGATACAGCGGAATTCGGTTCTGGCGCAGCCATTGAGTGGTGGTGATGCTGGTGCGCTGGGCGATCACAGTGGTCTGCAGCTACGGCGTGGCAGGAAACCGCTTTCCCTGTTCCGGTGCATGCCGCCGCCATCATAGGCGTAAGCATGGACGAAAATAGAGCCGAAATGACCGTGATGGATAAAAACCGCCGCATGGTTTAGATCGCAATATACCTTTATTTTTGCTGAGAAGGCAATGGGATTCAGGGTAGCCGAACATTAATTCGGCTAATCTACCGCTTCGCGCTAGATCCAACCACTTCTAAATGGCTGATAATCCCTGGAGAGTGCTTGGTATGCATTCGGTTACGACAAAGAAGTGACTTTAGTCACGGACGATGCTTTCCCAGGTAGAAATAGACGGCTGGCGTCACGATGAGAGAGAGCACCATCGAAACCAGAATTCCGCCGATCACGGCGATGGCCAGCGGTTGCAGCATCTCTGATCCGGCGCCCAGTGCGAACGCCAGAGGCAGCATTCCTGCCATGGTCGCCAGGGCGGTCATAAAGATAGGACGCAAGCGGCGGCGTCCAGCCTGGACCATGGCTTCTTCCGGCTCGAAGTTTGCATGAGCGAATTTCTGGTTTGCATCCAGCAACAGAATGCCGTTCTTCGCCACAATGCCGATCACCATGATCATTCCCATCAATGAAGCCAGGTTCACGGTCTTCCCTGTAACCAGCAAAGCCAGAAAAACGCCGGAGATTGAAAGCAAAGCTGAACTCAGAATGGCCACCGGTGCGGAGAAGTTGCGGAACTCGAACAGCAGAACGGTGAACACCAGGACAATAGCCAGCAACAACACCACGGCCATGTCATGAAAATCTTTCTGCTGCTGCGCGTAGAGCCCGCCGTAAGTTAACCGGATGGAAGATGGCAGATGCAGGCCGGCCACAACCTTCTGCACCTTGGCTATCCCGGTGCCCAGGCTCATGCCTTCAAAGCGCGCTGTTACCTCGACTAACCGTTGCAGATTCTCGCGTGTGATTTCGGTTTGTCCCGGAAGCTCATTGAGCTGCGCCAGCGATCCCAGCGTTGCTGTCCTGCCGGACGAACTGACCAGCAGAGTATTGCTCATGGCGTCCATGGATGCGCGGTTCTGGTCCGGAAAGCGCACCCGTATGCTATACGCGCGATTGTTGGCAATCAGCGGATTGGCAGCTGTCGCTCCCTGCAAAACTGCTGTTGCATCCGTGGAAACTTCTTCCGCGGTGAATCCTGCTTTGGCCGTGACCGTAGGATTCACCCTGAACTCCGCCGCCGGGCCACTCATGGTGTTCTCAATCCCGTTCTTCAGATCGACGACGCCTTGGATTTTCCCAATGGCATCAGCCACGCGCGGGGCCTGCTCTTCCAGAAGTTTCGGATCTTCCGAAAACAGTTTGATTACCAGCGGCTGCGGCGCGCCGGTCAGATCGCCAATCATGTCCTGCAACTGCTGCTTCAGATCGACATCGACAGCCGGCTCTTCTTTTTTGATTGTCGCGCGTACGTCCGCCATGATGTCGTCAATGGCCCGGCTTCTTTTGGCCTTCAATTTCACGGATATGTCGCCGCTGTTTGCCTCTGTTACGGCGGCCAGCCCAAGCTGAATTCCAGTGCGCCGCGACGTGCTCTCCACTTCTGGTGTATCCCGCAGGATTTCTTCCACGTGAGAAATCATGCGGTCAGTTTCCTGCAGCGAGGTTCCGGGTGGCGTGAGGTAATCAACAATGAAGCCGCCCTCATCCATTTCCGGAAGCAGGTCCGATCCCAGAAAAAAGTAGCAGCCCCCAGAGATGGCAACGAGCAGAGCAGCGCCAATCAGCAGCCAGCGCGGATGCTCCAGGGCGCGGCGCAGCCAGCGCTCATAGAATTCAATCACGCGGCCGAAAAAGCCTTTCATGGAAGCTTCTTCCGCGGCCATCAGGTTGCGTATTTCCTGGTCAACGTCTCCATTCTCAGCGGCCGGAGCCTCAACAGTGCTCTTGCGCCGGAGCAGGAACAGGCTGAGGGTCGGTGTCCAGGTAAGAGCAAGAATTAGCGACGTAAGCAAGGCTGCGCACATGGTCACGGCCAGCGCACGGAAAAACGCCCCATTCACGCCAGTCATGGATATCAGCGGCAGAAAAACTACAATCGGAGTCAGCGTGGAGCCTACCAGCGGGACAGTAATCTCAGACAATGCGCTGCTAATGGCCTCCACTCTTCCCTGTCCGGCGTCACGATGCAGAACGATGTTTTCCACCACCACGATGGCGTCGTCAATCACCAGACCTACTGCCGCCGCAAGACCGCCGAGCGTCATCAGATTGAAGCTTTGTCCCAGAAGCTTGAGCACGATGAAGGTCACAAAAATCGTTACTGGAATCACCAAGCCGGCCACGATCGAACTGCCCCAGTCGCGCAGAAAGACGATGAGCACAATCGCGGAGAGAATCAGTCCCAGAAAAATGGCGTCG
>DASYKK010000070.1:0-2891 GCA_035995565.1 Candidatus Angelobacter sp. | reverse complement strand
AACCCCTGACCGCGAGATCGTAATATCGCGTGAGTTCGATGCTCCGCGAGAAATGGTCTGGGACGCGTTCACCGATCCCAAACAGGTAGTGCAGTGGTGGGGACCAAACGGTTTCTCTACAACGATCCATGAAATGGACGTACGGCCCGGCGGCCGCTGGCGCCACACCATGCACGGCCCGGACGGAACAAATTATCCGAACGCCAGCGTCTTCAAAGAAGTGGTGAAGCCGGAGCGGATCGTTTATTCGCACGGCGGCGGAAAAGAAGATGGTCCCGGCGTGAGCTTTGAGGCCACATGGACTTTCGAAGCCGTGGGCGAGAAAACCCGCCTGACCGGACGGTCGGTCTTTGCCACAGCGGCAATGCGCGAACTCGTTGTCAAAGAATACGGAGCCATTGAAGGCGGCAAACAGACGCTGGGACGCCTGGATCAGTATTTGGACGCAGCGCCCGTCGTGGTGGAGCGGACTTACGGCGCATCCATTAACGCTGTATGGAAAGCGATCACTGAATTCGACCAGATGAGGCAATGGTATATGCCCGCGCTTCGCGCGTTTGAGCCAAAAGTCGGATTTGAAACTGAGTTCAGTGTTGAGCATGAAGGCAACAAATTCCCGCACATCTGGAAAGTAACGGAAGTTGTTCCGGGAAAAAAGATTGCCTATACCTGGAAATTTCCAGGTAATCCGGGCGAATCGCTGGCGACGTTTGAGCTGTTTCCGGAGGGAGAAAACACGCGGCTCAGGCTTACGCATAGCGGGCTGGAAACTCACGATGGGCGGAACAATCCTGCTCTGGCGCGCAAGAACTTCCAGTGGGGCTGGAACGAGCTTGGCAACGCGCTCGAGCAGTTCCTGCAAAAAACAAATGCTGCCGGCCACGAGGAGTTTTCTATCTCTCGCGTCTTTGATGCGCCACGTGAACTGGTGTGGAACGCGCTTACGGAGCCTGCGCACCTCGACCAATGGTGGGGGCCTAAAGGCTGTCCCACGCATGTCGCAAAACTAGAACTTCGACCGGGAGGGACTTTCCTCTATTGCATGAAAATGCCTGACGGCAAGGAATGGTGGGGCAAGTGGGTGTATCGCGAAATCGTCCCTCCGGAGAAACTGGTCAGCGTCGTCTCCTTTACCGATGAAAAAGGAAATCCGAAGCGCCACCCGATGAGTCCAACATGGCCGCTGGAAGTCCTTAGCATCGCCACGCTAGCCGCGGAAGGCGACAAGACTAAGCTGACGGTCCGGTCCATCGCCATCAATGCGACCGCGGAAGAACGTAAAACGTTTTACGAGGGTTTCAAGAGTATGGAACAGGGCTTTACCGGAACGTGGAACCAGCTCGCGGAACACCTGGCGACGATCCAGAAGGAAAGCGCTTGATCGAGAACGAAAACAAAAAACTGGCTGGGTCGCCGACCTTTTTGCGGAAGGCTGCCCAGCCAGTCTTACTATGCAGACTTGCGCTATGCAGACTTGCGTGTGTTGCTGGCATGGAAGTCGATGATCTTGCCGCGCAATTCTTCAGGCGTCCACCGCGTCTTCGGCGTCTGGAAGTTTGCCGGAACGTAGAATTCAATCAATTTCGCCATCACGTCCTCCTTGCCGGGAACTGCATGCCGCTCAGCCGCGTTCTTCAGGAGCCACCGCAGAAATCTCAGTCTGTACAAGCTCATGTCAGCCTGTTCCCTCAATCCATCTGTTCTTCTAGCAAGCTGAGTGCTACCTGTAAAAACCCCGAAACACATGAAGAGTTGTTCGACAACATGCGGGAGATAACCCAAGTTGCTGAATGCAGAGCGCTTGGACGCAATAAAACTCGCGGCTTTTCTTCAGCGCAGTCATCTGTTACTAATACTTGCGGATTAAGACCTTGCCTGTTTGCGCCTTAATCCAGTTTGTAAGAGGAGAGTGAATGAAAATCGCCGCATTGATCGCGCGAATTCTACTCGGCCTGATCTTCTTTGTGTCCGGGCTGAATGGTTTTCTGCACTTTATTCCAATGGGAACTATGCCTACAGGGCTGGCGGGCCAATATGTCGGCGCTTTGCTGCAGTCACACTACATCTACTTTGTCGCTGCGCTGCAGGTCGCAGGTGGCGCGCTTCTGCTGGTAGGCCGCTATGTGCCGCTGGGGCTCACGCTTCTTGGCCCGGTGATTGTGAATATCCTTTTGTACCACTTGCTCATGGATCCAAAGGGACTGCCCATGGCGTGCATTGTCACCATTCTGTGGGGCATCGTGGCTTATCGAAATCGGCAATATTTCTCAGGGCTATTTACGCAACGAACGGCCTAGCTGGCTCGAGACTAATACCGGAACAAATACGACAGCTTGATAAATATCTGGCGGCCGTCATTGATGAAATTGTTGCGCGTGCGCAGCAGGCCGTCAGGAGACTGTCCCACCGGACAGATCAGGCCGCCGCACCCGCCCAGAAGCCGCGGGTCAAGATTTTGCAGATTGCTGTTGTATCCGGCGTAGATCGCCGTGCCCGGCGTAAGCAGGTAGGTAAACAGCACGTCGCCGTTAAAACTCTTGGCATTTGGCAAAAACGTGAGACCAGGATTGGCAATCGTGGTGACATACTGGCCGATCAGGCGTAGCGAGAATTCCTTGGTGAACTGGTAGTTCCACTTGGAACGCATGATGTGATTGTTGAAGATGTTGAGGTTTGTATTCTGGTCGAGCAGGCGAGTCATCAGGTAGGTGTTTTCGATGGTCAGCCCTTTGCTGGGTCGGACCACCCCACGCACGAACGCGGTGTTCTGGTAGGCCAGAATCGGCGGCCCATTGCGCGGCACGAAATTCGTCGCCGTGCCCCAGTCCATCTCCATGCTCAGGTTGAGCCATTTGAAGTATTGCGTGTCGATCTCCGCCCCGCCAACTATG
>DASYKK010000069.1:0-8980 GCA_035995565.1 Candidatus Angelobacter sp. | reverse complement strand
ATAGCTCCAACTTGATGGCGGCTTCTTGGGCCACGTGGGCGTTAGCTTAATCTTTGAAGCTTTCATATCGAGTTCGTAGCTGCCGGCAAGCCTGACTCCCGCGGCAATGTTGTGTTCCTTGCCCACCCAGAATTGCTGGGGAACGTGAAATTTCCAGTCATTTCCGCGGAGCGAGAGTGGACGGACCGCCACGGCTCTTATCTCGTGAGATTCGCCACACGCCACACGCGTATCCACGTGCCACGCCCCGATCAGTGGGTTTTCCTCCGGGCGAAACACATACAGCTTCGCCGACAATTTCCGTCGGCCTTTCTCTACATCACCGAAAACCGTGGTGGTGGCACCATTCGGAACGCTTGAGTCGACGGTGATCTTTCCCTTCTTATCAATGGAAATTCCCTTCACCGCTGGTTCAATGGTCCAGACGACCGTAGCCTTTAACGTAAACAATGGGCCGTCCGGCACGGGATACATAGCTTGAACCTGATAGGAAGAACCCGCACGAATCTCAATGGGCGAATTTGGGCCAATCGTTGCATTCTGCATAGGCCAGTCATTCGGTTTCTGCGCGGAGCACGCAGCTAACAGTGCACTGCAACAAATTGCAATTGATGCCCAGTGACTTCTCATGGTTTCACTTTCTGCGGCGACGCGAATACGCTCGCATGATCCTTAACGCAGTTCCTTCCGGAACCGTTACATTAGAGCTCATCTCTGTGGAACCGGGCACAGCTTAACGAGCGACGCTGATGAAGTCAATTTCTGCCGTAATCAAGTATCATTCTCCACTTTGTTGTACCGTATAAGTGACTGGAGATCTGCTGGATGCAAAAGAGCGATTTACCTGAACCGTGGCTGCGCGGTACGCTGGCTGAAGTGCCGGCCGTGCCAAGGGCCGTGTTGCACGCGCTGGAACTCGCGCGGGAGGACCTGGAACGCTGGTGCGACGGTCTGAGTGATGAAGAGTTGCACGCCCGTCCGGGTGGGATTGCGCCGGTGGCATTTCATCTTCGCCACATTGCCCGCAGCATCGATAGATTGCTCAGCTATGCGGAAGGCAAACCGCTGTCCCCCGAACAGATTTCTGCCATGAAAGCCGAAATGGATTCCCAGGGAAGCAGGAACGAACTAATGGCCGAATTGGTGGTGGCGATTGCCAAGAGCGGTAAGAGAATTCGCGCATTTTCAGAACAACAGCTGCAGGAACAACGCCACATAGGCAAGAAACAGCTCCCTACATCGGTAGGAGGATTGCTGGTCCACGTGGCCGACCACACGCAGAGACACACAGGCCAGGCGATTACCACGGCAAAAATCCTGGTCGCACAGAGATAGTTGCACAGAGATGACCGATGCGGTGCCAGAACAGCATGGCCACAAATCATGTCCACAGATAAAGATAACCGCGAATGCAGCGACTCAGTTCGGAGGATTCTTGCTGCCGCACGATTTGCTGCGGAGAAACATGCCCAGCAAAAACGCAAAGGCGAGCATGGTGAGCCTTACTTCAACCACCTGCTTGAAGTTGCGGAATTGATCGCCGCCAGCGGTCGTGACCTCGACGCGGAACTGATGATGGCGGCTTTTTTACATGACACGGTAGAAGACACCGGCGTTACCTTAACGGAATTGGAACAGAGGTTTGGGAAAGATGTTGCCGCTCTGGTGGCCGAGGTGACTGACGACAAATCGTTGCCAAAAGAAACCAGGAAGCAGCTGCAGGTACAAAATACGCCCAAGAAATCCTCACGGGCACAAACACTCAAGGTGGCCGATAAGATCTCGAATCTCCGCGCCATTATTGCGAGCCCGCCTGTGGGCTGGAACCTGGAGAGAAAGAAGCAATACTTCGAATGGGCGCGGCAAGTTGTTTCCGGTATCGCCGAGCCCAATATGTTTCTGAAAAAAGAGTTTGAAAAAACCTACGAACTGATTTCGCAGTTAGAATAGGTCAGCCATCCTCAACGCGCTGCGGCGCATCAGTGCAAAATCAAAAAACATCAATAAAATCCAGCTCTGGATCGCGCAAAAGCCGCATCGAAATATAGGTATCACGAGCCTCGTCCACCTATGCGTCTGTGCCCCACAAGAGCGGCGTTCCTGGTTTTGTTCCTCTCACTGCTTGTTTGTGGGACCGGGAACAGGGCCACGGCGCAAGAGGAGATGAAACCGGCCCTGACGAAATTCACCACGCCCTTTGATGGCCCTGATTTTCCCCAGAAAGATCCCAGGAGTTTACTCCTGGAGATAGGCTCTCAGATACAAGAAACCGAGCTTGATTGCTCTCATTTTGTGCAGTACCTCTACGAGCAGGCTGGCCTGTATTACGGCTACGCGCCTTCCAGATCACTTTACGAAGGGTTGGAAGGGTTCAAGCGCGTACTTCATCCAAAGGCGGGTGATTTAATCGTCTGGCGTGGACATGTAGGGATTGTCGTTGACCCGGCAGAGACAACGTTTTTAAGCGCACTACGCTCCGGGGTCAAGATCTCATCTTACGAATCACATTATTGGAAGAAACGTGGAAAGGCGCGCTTCCTGCGCTACGTTCGTCCGGTCGAGAATGTTGCAACGCAATGGGTAACGCGTAAGACGATCGCTTCGCGCGGCAGTTCCGCCGGCGAATAACCACTCCAAAGCTCTATCGTACAAGTTCAGCGCTGGCCGGCAAGAACCCGCGAAGCGGTTGTAGCCGCGCGTTGTTCGTCATACCACGCAACTGTTCGTCTGAGTCCCTCTTCAAAGCTTACATCGGCTGAATAACCCAGATGTTTTTGCGCCAATGAAATGTCGGCCAAGGAGTGCCGCACGTCGCCGGTGCGCGGAGCCGCATACTTTGCTGGTCCAGAAAAGCCAATGATCTTGCTGAGCATTCCATAGATCTGGTTCAGCGAAAATCTGGTTCCCGTGGCGATATTAAAGATACGGCCTGACACTTCTTTCGCAGGCGCGACGCAGGCTTTCAAGTTGGCCTGCACAGCATTAGCAACAAAAGTGAAGTCGCGGCTCTGCTCGCCGTCGCCGAAGATTGTGGGCGATTCTCCCAGTTGCATCTGGGTAATAAACTTGGCCAGCACGCCCGAATACTGCGAATTTGCATCCTGCCGCGGACCAAAAATATTGAAGTAGCGCAGGCTTACAGTCTCCAACCCATACACTGCGGAGAATGTCTGCAGGTAGTATTCGCCAGTGAGCTTCTGCACAGCGTAAGGGGAGATCGGCCGCGGAAGCATGTCTTCCCTTTTGGGTAGAACTTCGCTTTCTCCATATGCTGAAGAAGACGCTGCATAAACCACACGCCTGGCTCCGGCATCGCGAGCGGCCATCAGGACGTTGAGCGTGCCATTGACGTTCACAGCGTGGGTCAGTTCCGGCTCGGCCACAGATTTTGGTACGGATGGCAAAGCCGCCTGATGGATCACGTAGTCGACGCCCGCACAAGCCAAAGCCAATCCCGGCTTATCCAACAGGCTGACTTGACGGAAGTCGATATCGTTCTGAATGCCGGCGATGTTTTCCCTTTTCCCCGTGGAAAAATCATCCAGGCCGCGAACAGTTTCTCCGCGACTTACCAATTCATGCGCAATAGAAGAGCCTATGAACCCGGCAATGCCGGTGACAAGATACTTTGCCATCTATAAACCTCAACCAGAACCGCACGAGCTACATTTCGCTGCGATATACATTCTAATTGGCTTTAGCGCGTAGCCCCAATCCACGAGTGCCTGCGGGTGATAAGCCATGCTGCTTTATTTTGTACAACAATGCCTTGTAGCTGATGTTTAACTCCCCCGCCGCCACTTTGCGGTTCCAGTTGGAGTCGTCCAGCGCGCGCTGGATCTCTCTGGCTTCAGCATCGTCCTTTAAGCTGCGTACCAGTGCCTTTAATCCCCCGTGCCCGGATGAAGAGGCGCCGTCCTGGGCGCTACCATCTTTGCTCTTGCTCTGCAACTCATCTACCAGCTGGTTTTCATCTTCCAGCACCAGATACCGCTTTACCAGGTTTCCCAACTCACGCAAGTTACCCGGCCAAGCGTAGCGCATGCATTCATGCACCAGTTTGTCAGAGATGGGTAAAGCATTTTTGCCAAACTGACGCGCAAGATTATTCATGTAATAGCGCAGGAGAATGGGAATTTCGTCACGACGCTCGCGCAACGGAGGCACCGTGACGGTAAAAGCGTTCAATCGATAATAAAGATCTTCGCGCAGCTTGTGCTCTGCAATGGCCTTCTTCACGTCAATGTTGGTCGCAGCCAGAACCCGTGCGTCGACCGATACATTCACGCGGCCACCCAGACGCGAGAAGGTGCCATCCTGAAGAACATGCAGCAGTTTAGCCTGGAGCGCCGCGCTCATTTCTCCGATTTCGTCCAGAAGGATGGTTCCCTTGTGGGCCATCTCAAACTTGCCCGGTTTGGACTTGTTGGCTCCGGTGAAAGCGCCCGCTTCATATCCAAAAAGCTCACTTTCCAGCAGGTCCGCCGGCAGGGCCGCGCAATTGACCTTTACAATCGGGCGGTGGGCGCGGATGGACATCTTATGGATCAGACGAGCTAATATTTCCTTCCCTACGCCGCTCTCGCCCAGAAGAAGCACGGGCACGTTCACCTTGGCAATCAACGCAGCTTGTGCACGAATCTGCTTCATGGCGGGGCTTGCGGCCAGGAAAAAGAAATCATTGTCCAGATCGTCAACCAGTTCGGAGCCCCTCACCGGAGCGTCAGCCGTCGGCCTGGTATTCAGGGCGAGCGGATTAAGGGCTCGGCGAATCGCGCCCTGGAACTGCGGCGATAAAAATGGCTTTGTCACGTAATCGGAGGCGCCCAGCTTTATTGCCTGCACAACTTTGTTGGTGTCATTCACGCAGGAGATCATCACAACTTTCTGATCGGGACGAAGTCTCTTGCAGTTCTCCAGTGTCTGCAGGCCGTCCATTCCCGGCATTACCATATCCAAGACGATCAAATTGGGTGCAAGTCCCCGGTTCATGCGCTGCAAAGCTTCTTCTCCGCTGCCTGCGGTTTCCACGTTGTAGTTCTCAATTTCGAGCAGCGTCTTGGTGTAACGCAGAACGCTTGGCTCATCGTCGACGAGTAGTATATTTGGCGCGCTTATCACTTTGTCTCCTGCCCGGACTGGGACAACAACATCGAAAACTTACTTCCTTTGCCGGGTGCGCTTTCCACCCAGATAACTCCGGCGTGCGCTTCCACCAGGCGCCGGGCGATGGCCAGTCCCAACCCGGTGCCGCGAGCAGAACCGCTCGGCAACTGTATAAAGTCTCCAAAAATTTCGTCGTGATATTCGGCCGCAATTCCCGGTCCCGTATCACTTACGTCAATGCGAACGGCGTTTTCCACCTTGCGGCTGTCTTTTCGTTCCAGGTTGAACAAAAATTCGCTCTGTGCTTTCCGTCTTTCCCAGAAACAGGCTGTCACGCTCACACTCACCAAACCGTGGGCAGGGGTATGCTTTAGAGCATTCTCAATAAGATTGGAAACAATATGCTGCAGCTTGAGTGGCTCGACCCGTACTCTCTCATTGCCTTCCGCCGGATTGAACTGATACCTGATGCGCTTCTGTGTGGCCGTGGGAGACCAATAGTTGAAAATCTCACTAACGCTCTCATCTACGCTGGTGGATTCAAGATTGTCGGCAACGCTTCGTCCAGCTTTGAGTTCCTGTAGTAATAAAAGGTCCTGGATCAATTTTTGCAAGCGTTGGGCGCCTTCCTGGATTTCGCCCAGCACCTGCTTCTGCCTTTGATTGACCGCACCGAGGTGACCGTTGATTAAAAGGTCCGTATACCCAAGCATGACTACCAGCGGAGTCTTAAATTCGTGCGCCGCGGAGACCAGAGGAAAGGCCGATGGTTCTATTTCTTCATGCCCGCAATGTAACTGCCGCCTGCGACGCTCAGGCGGAGTAACCTCTTCTATTTCATTTTCATTCCGGGCGCAGAGAGATGAGTGCAGAGTCGAATGAACTAAGCTGTGACATACTGGGCATTCCCCACCGCGATTAAGGTATTC
Source organism: Candidatus Angelobacter sp. (assembly GCA_035995565.1). Lineage (GTDB taxonomy): Bacteria > Acidobacteriota > Terriglobia > Terriglobales > Acidobacteriaceae > Angelobacter. The sequence goes on along the minus strand of DASYKK010000069.1, from coordinate 2,945 downwards.
TTTTTCCATTACTCCTCATACTCAGCGCGACCGATAAACCTGAAAACTATCCATGTCACTGGCTCGCATTGTCTTGCAATTGAATTGCTCTCATTTTTCCCAGACAGAGTTCATAAAGAACTTCTGTGCTGGCACTAATGAGCACATGCGAATATCAGAGCTAAATGGAAGGAATCGATGCGGCAAAGCTAAGCCGCCGGGTTTGAAACACCCTACTTGGAAGGCCTCTTTTTACCGGCAAAGCATCAGATCGAATCCCAATGCGTGGCCGGCCAACTGAGGTAAGTCGGTTTGCAGTACTTCATTACCCTTCCAGGTGTCCGGTTCCGTCGAAATGCCGTCAGTTCTCCGCTCGAAGGGGCTCTTCAACGTGCAAAAGCCGTTCTCCGGGGCACTGCCGAGAACTATCAGCAATCGTCCACTTGGCCAATTAACTTACTGTACGTTAGTACAGTGTACTGTAAAGATTATGCAAGTGATTTGCAAGAGGTAAGTTGCTGTTTTTACTTGAAATTTACACTTTTAGCTGAGCCTTCTTTATCACAAATGTGCAAATCATTTCATATTCTTTGGCGATAGCGCTACGTTCATGTTTGCTTCATCCGGGACGATTCTCTTTGGTTCCAGCAGCTTACGATTGAACAGGCTCCTCTCAGGTGGCAGCCCAGTTGCACTTCCCCCAACCGGGTAGACATGAATGCTTGTTGCTGAAATCGAACTCGCCCAGCCAGCTTCTGTGCCGGAAAGCGTCCCAGTGTCCGTACGCATTTGCCGCACTTGGAACGAGCTGGAGCAATTCCGAGATCAGTGGAACATTCTGCTGCAAGCAAATTCCACTTCTTCAATCTTTCAGACCCCGGAGTGGCTGGCCGCCTGGTGGCAAGCCTTTGGCCAGAACACGCGGTTACTATGCCTGCTGTTTGCAGACTCTCACGGAGTCACCGTTGGAATTGCTCCGTTGTATGCCGATCGCACCCGTTTTCTGGGTCTGTCCCTCACAAGATTAAGGATGGTCGGCGCGGGTTCTGGGGATTCTGATGGGCTCGATTTCATTGTTTCTCCCGGATATGAAAGGCGGTGTGCAGAGGCATTCATCAGCTGGCTTGCCGGACAAAGAGAGTGGCACGTCTGCGAATTGGAAACAATGCCCCAGAAGTCTCTGACGGCCCAGTCTCTTCTTGGGAGAACACAAGAAGCCGGCTGGACCATCGATTCCACGCTGACACCCAACTTCATTGTCGATTTGCCCGCGACGTGGCAGCAGTATCTCAGTTCGCTGGAGCCATCTTTCCGCCCATTGCTAACGCGCTATCCCAAACGATTGCAGTCCCGCTTCTCGGTAAAATTCACCCGCTGCGAAAAGGTGGAAAACCTCAAAGAACAGTTGCCCATATTGTTCCACCTGCATCAGATGCGCTGGACCGGCCGTGGTGAGGCCGGCGCATTCGCCAGAACTGATCGCAGGGACTTCTATCAGCGAATGGCGTCTGCATTCCTGGAGCGCGGCTGGCTTGAATTTTGGCAATTGGAACTAAACGGTGAAGCGGTGGGAGCCCAATTCTGCTTTCGCTATAACAATACGGTTTCCCTTCTCCAGGAAGGCTTCCATCCCAAATACGCTGAAGAGAAGATTGGTTACGCAATGAAAGCTTATCTCCTGGAAGAAATAATTCGCACTGGCGCCGCCCGGTATGACTTCTTAGGTGGCGCTGATCCATACAAGGCAAAGTTCGGGGCGCGCCGCGAAAATTATCTCAGCTTATTTATTGCCGGCCCGTCGAAGCTGGGCCGTCTGTATCTCGCGGTGCAAAAGCAAAAACAGAAAGCCAGGGCATGGCTGAAAAGCAGGCTTCCCGCGGACCTGGTGGCCACGGCGCGCCGTATTGCAAAGCCTCACGTGTCTCGACCTTCTCAATAAAAGTTTTCAATGGAGTAAACACCGAAATGTCGACCCTATACCAGACTGTTCCAACCGATCCAATAACAATCTCGCCACCCGAACGGCTCAGGAAGCTCGGTCAGGAAATGGGTCTGTGGAACCACGGGTTCGACTTCTCGCGCTTCGCAAAGCAGCTGTTTCAGGACATAGATTTCCGCGGAAAGTCTATGCTTGAAATTGGGTGTGGCAAGGGAATGCTATGTCTTTGGGCGGCGCTTCATGGGGCCCAAACCGTCGGTCTTGAGCCGCTCGCGGAGGGTTGCTACGATTCCAGTGATTGCCACAACACCTTCAAGTCGATGGCGCAGAAGCTCAATTTGCCCCAGGCAAAAATCCTACCCCTGACCGTGCAAGCGTTTGATGGTCCAAAGAATTACTTTGACGTTGTGCTATCGGTGGCCTCTATCAACCATATTGATGAAAAGAGCTGCATCGCATTGCCTGACTCACAGGAGGCAGTCCGCCAGTACCAGAACATCTTCCGCAACATTGCCGCCATGATGAGGCCCGGCGGCAAGCTCATCATCATGGATGCTGCACGACACAATATTTTTGGCGATCTGCGTATACGCAATCCGATATCACCCGATATCGAGTGGTTCAAACATCAGCAACCGAAGTCTTGGGTCGAGATCTTTGGTGCTTGCGGCTTTGGCAACCCTGAGATCACGTGGGCGAGCGGGAAGCTTCTACGATATGCCAGAATCACTTCGCTGCCCAAGGCGTTTTCCTACTTCGGGCAAAGCATATTCCGTCTCGAGCTAACGCGCATCTCATAAGCTGTGTGGCGTAGTGTGTAATTCGTTGCATACTACGCAATTCTTTGCGTCAGACGAATCACCGATCTCAAAAATACACTCGCCCCGCCTCTGTCTGAATAATTTACACTTGTGATTCCTTCTTTCTTCTCGCCTCTCTTTAAAATCCTGTATTTGCGCGCTACGAACATGTGGCCACAATCTTGCACTGATCTGTGACAACGGCTAAGTAGTACCCTCATTGGTTT
>DASYKK010000068.1:0-8127 GCA_035995565.1 Candidatus Angelobacter sp. | reverse complement strand
TCAATGCTACGCCGAACGATCAACTGCGCTTTGTCGGAGCGGGGCGCACGGATTATTATCAGGTGCCAATTGATCCCAACCTAGATCCCGTCAAAGATCGCGAGCGCGAGCAGGACATTTTGGGTAATTTTTCATGGATTCACACGGCGGGTCCAGGAATTGTGCTGACGGTTTCGCCTTCATATCACTTCAACCGCGCGGCTTTTGAAGGCGGGCCAATTGATGTTCCGATTTCGACCGATAATCGTGCCTCATCCTATCTTGGTGGACAGACTTCACTGGCAGTAGTGAAAGGGCGGCACAATGCAAAGATTGGATATTACGGTTTTGCCCAGCATGACAACACGCTATTCGCCCTGGTAGCCAACGATGGCACCGGGCAGGCGATCAGCCAACGAGAAAAAGTCAGCGGCAGTCTGCAAGCGTTCTTTCTGGAAGACCAGTTCAAAGCTCTCTCCTGGCTGACCATCAATGCCGGGGTACGCTTCACTCGCTTTTCCGGTTCGCTTACAGAAACCGCCGGCAGCCCACGCATTGGCGCCGCGATTCAAATTCCTCACCTCGGCTGGATTATTCGCGGATCGTATGGCCGTTTCTATCAGGCGCCCCCGCTTAGCACAGTTACCGGGTCTCTGTTGCAAACCACTCTCGACACCGGCTTGCAATTTGTGCCGTTGCGCGGTGAACGCGACGAGCAGCATGAGTTTGGGATTACCATTCCTATACGGGGATGGGCCTTTGAGGTCGATAATTTCCTCACCGGTGCCCACAACTTCTTCGATCATAATGCCATTGGCAATTCGTCACTTTTCTTTCCGCTGACGATCGAGGCGGCACGGATCAAAGGCACTGAGGTGACCGTACGAGCGCCCAAGGTGATGAAACGAGTTGATGTTCACCTCGCTTACTCTCACCAGTCGGCGGAGGGCTCTGGAGGAGTTACCGGTGGGTTTATCGATCCTGCTGTTCTCCCAGACGCCGGTTTCTTCTTTCTCGATCATGACCAGCGCAATACTCTGAGCACCGGTTTTAGCGCCGTGCTTCCGCGCAAGGCATGGGTCTCCGCTAACTTTGTTTATGGATCAGGCTTTCTGAATGGTGGAGGCCCGGACCATCTTCCCGGCTATGAGACTGTGGATATGGCATTGGGCAAATCTTTTGGAGAGAACTGGTCGGCCAAGATCACGGGGACCAACCTGGCCAATAAACATTATTTCGTCGATCTGAGCAACACCTTTGGCGGTTCGCATTTTGCCGATCCGCGCATGGTAAGCGTGCAGTTGCGATATAAGTTCCATTACTAACGGCGCAATGCGGTCGCAGCTGCTGATGGCGCGGTGATGGCTTTGCGAATGTTGGCTTGCGGCGCTTTGTCATCGAACGTGATCTTAGCGTCCTTCATCGCGATGCCGAGCTTTTTCCATAGCTGCTCCAGATCGACGGGCGCGGGCTTGTCGCGCATCTCGTTGTACAGATCGCGCAGTACGGTTGTTCCTGTAGCTTTGTCGCCCATGGCCAGGGCTTTACTGATGTCCCAGTCTTCAGAGATGTTGCCGCCGCCGCGATTGATGCCGCGCAGCGCGTCTTCCAGCCCTTTCTGATTTTGGGTACGCTCGCGGATGCGCACATCCGCCAACAGACAGAAGATTGCGCCGCCCCAGTAAGTGCGACCCCAGGTTGGAGTCTTATCGAGACCTTGATCGCCGAATTGCGGTTCACCTTTCGGCATATCCCGCACAAAGGTCCGCCAGACCTCAGCAACCGTCATGCCTCCGGTGCGTGCGCGGGCTACCGGCTCAACATACGTTGAAATACCTTCTTCAATCCAGTGATGCTCCTCTTCCATGGAGGGAAATGCCAGATGAATCATTTCATGGACGAGTACCCAGTCGTCTTTGGTCGCGACGATATCCGCGTCAGTGCCCACGCCGATGAAAATCAGCCCGCCATCTTTGGAATAAGTAATGCCATGGCGTATGCCGGAGCCGGAAGTCTCGCGCATGCGGAGGTAGAGGTGCGGGACAGGGAAGCGGCCGTAATAATTGGCAACGGTTGTGGCGGAAGCCTTTACCCAGCCCAGCAGGTCGTCCCGCGATAATTTCATCGGGCCATCCGGAAGAACCACGTCAATTGTGGCGCCGGAAACTTTCAACACCGCATTCTTCGCGCTGGTATCCTGTGCGGACAGGCCGCTCATCGCAAACAAAAAAAATGTGAGAGGAAGTATCAGTTGGCCGAGACGGGAAACTCGCATGAATGCCAGACTAACACTTGTTTCAGCTTGCTGTCGCAGCCGTGGTGCTGGGATGCTTCTTGCGGTAGACAGTAATGAGGTGATCGAGTGAAATCTTTCCCGGCCCGAAGATCAGGATTAGCAGCGATACCAGCAGGAAGGGGAATGGGTCCGCGCCGAAAAACTTTCCTGACTCGGAGAAGAACGAAGTAAGCGCCTCCCGATCAGCCGTGATGTAAGCCACGATCATATTAATCAGAAGAGGAACTGCGATAAGCCGAGATGCCAGTCCGAGGATCAGCAGGATGCCGCCAATCGTTTCGAGGGAGGCGTTGAAATATGCATTCAATGTTGGCGCGGGAATTCCAAGATCGGTGAAGAAAGCGACGACCTTTTCTATATGGCCGAACTTGCCAACGCCGCTTTGGAGAAAAAGCCATCCCCAATAACCACGGATCGCGAACAGGAATGGCGATTGAAGAGAATTCGCAGCTGTAAGAAACCATCCGTACGCGATTTCAGCTTTTTGTAGAAGAGCATTCATTGCTGGTCTTCATTTTCCGGCGCACGGCAGAACCAGCCGAGCTGTGACCAGTTAGCGAACCAGTCATGCAACTGTTCCATCACACGCTCCAGCTTTTTCCCTGACCAGTTGACCGACGTTTCAATTGCCTGGGAGAGAGGTTGGCCCTGCTGCAAGGCGCGCAGCAGCGCAAAGCCTTCAGGCTTCAGCCGCTTGAAATAAACGATGTTTTCCTGGCGATGGACAGCCAGAAAAACCTTTTTGATGCTGGGCAAAGGCAGCTGCTTGCGCGAAGCGTCATCTGAGTGGTCCATCATGACAACGTTGCTCGAGATGTCGGTTTCCGGGTCTTCGGTTTCACGAACTTTGAGCAGAAGCTCATCCACGGGATAGGCCAGATCCAGCAATTGGAGATTCGGCTGCAAATGAAAAACCGGATCTTCGCCCAAGCTGCCCAGTTCGCTTTGCGTAAGGACGGGATATTCAGCGGCATCAAAGGCCTCGATATCGGCCCACTCAAGCCGCACCATGTCCAGGGCCATGCGCTCATTGCCGGCAATAAATTCAGGATGCGCGCGCAGCCATGTTTCCAGCCGTGAACCGAGATCACGCAGTGTGTAGGACTGTGATGGAAGCTCGGTCAGGTACGCAAGCAGGATTTTGTCAAACTGTTCCTGTCCGACTACGGCGCGCAGGCCAGGAAAGTCGTCGGCAAGGGAAGAGAGAAGCCGGAACCAGTAAACGCGATTATAAATTTCCAGGCGCTCGACCGAGGTCAACCGGTCATTAGGCTTGACGATTTCTTCCGCGATGGACTTTGTTGAGCGGCCATCGAGGGTGAGTTCGCGCATGCGCTCATCTTCGGTAAGCGGCTGCCGCACCACGTCAAAGACGGCGCGCTGGAGCTGTTCTAAATTCATATGACCCGGATTCATGTGGCTCGTGTTCATGACGCCACCGCCGAACTGGCAGGGATGTATTGTTTCGCTTTCAGCGCTTCCTTGTGGACCTCATCGAAAGACGGGATGTGGTCGTCCCATTCCAGGAGCGTTGCCGTGGGCCCCGCAAGCTCAATGGCTTTGGCGTAAAGCTGCCACACAGGATCAAGCACCGGATGATCGTGGGTATCGAGGATATATTTTTCGAAGTTAGAGTGGCCGGCAACGTGGATCTGGGCTACACGCTCCGCGGGCACACTTCGCAGATACTCGAACGGATCAAAACTATGATTGCGGGACGAGACGTAAATATTGTTGACGTCGAGCAGAATGCCGCAGTCGGCGTCTTCCACCACTTCATTGAGAAACTGCCATTCCGTCATTTCGGAGACGTGGTATTCAGCGTAACTGCTTACGTTTTCGACGGCGATAGGCACTTCCAGAAAGTCGCGCGCTTCGCGGACTTTTTGCGCGGTGCGCCTGGCCGCCTCAAAGGTGTAGGGCATCGGCAGCAGATCGTGCGAATAACGTCCGTCCACGCTGCCCCAGCAGAGATGGTCGGTAAGCCAGGGAGTATTGGTTCGCTTGACCAGTTTCTTCAGCCGCCGCAAGTGCTCGCGGTTCAGCGGTTCGGCCGAGCCAAAGTACATGGAGACGCCGTGCTGCACCACGCGATAGCGCTCCAGAATCTGGTCAAGAACCTGGAGTTGCCGGCCGCCTTCCACCATGTAATTTTCAGAGATGATTTCGAACCAGTCGACGACCGGCTTTTTTTCAAAGATGTGATTGTAGTGAGGAATGCGCAGCCCGATTCCTACGCCGAAGTCTTTGTATCCGTTAAAGCGATTTGCGGGCATAAACCTGTGATGATGAACGCGGGGAATTTGAAATATTCTGGAAAATAGAGGACCAGCGGCAATCCACCGGTCCTCTTCAACAGTGGAGAGGACCAGTGACTATTTCTTGTCGCCCTCTTTTTCCATGGGCTTGCCATCTGTCCGGCACTCACCCTTGCCTTTGCAATCGTTCTTGCCTTTGGTTGCTCCGCAGCCGCCCTTGCCTTTGCAGGAGTTCTGGCCCTTGCAGGCGTGCTTGTCTTTTTTGCTGGCTTTGGTGGCTTTTTTGCCGGTATCAGTGTCGGACTTTTTTGTGTCGTCCTTGGCAGGTTCCTGAGCGAAGGCATTCTGTCCAGCCACAAATCCTGTCAGAGCCGCACCCATAAGCAGTAAACGCACAGACTTCGTCATTTGTAGTTCTCCCTTCCGATTTTTTGATTGTCTGTCGAAAGAGCATTGAAGCCGTATTCTGGGCCCTTAGCCGCTCTCGACAAGCGTCCTTTGAAGTACGCACAGCAATACAAAACGGATTGTTTGGTGTAAGGCATCATGCGGCGGAGCGTACCGCCGGTAGTGGGTGAATTGTTGCACATGTTCCAGGGACAAATATGCGAGGGAATACTAACATGGCGGTGCAGGGGGATGCAGCATTTTTCACTTCGTCCCAGATGCCGCCTTAGATACGGCTAGTTTTTGGGCCAGATCATCCACATTCAAAGGTCCTGATAGTAAATCGACTAGGTCGGAATGGCCGTGCATCTTTGCTTCATCGAAGGGAATACTATGTGTCAGCTTTAGCTTTTGCGCTGCACCAGAAAATGCGCCAGGTCTTTAAGTGTCTGAGCGCGCTGGGCGAAAGAATCGAGAGCGCTGCATCCGGAGGAGACCAACGAGTCCGCGCGGCGCAACGATTCATCAATCCCAAAGAGCGAAGGGTAAGTTGCTTTTTCTGACGCGGTGTCTTTTCCCGCGGTCTTCCCCAGCTGTTCGGAAGACTGCGTGACGTCCAGCACATCATCCACGATCTGAAATGCCAGTCCGATGGCGCGGCCAAAGTCGCGCAGACGCTGAACCTCTGCCAGCGAGCCGTTGGCATACATGCCTCCGCTGACAAGGCCAGCGGTGATGAGCGCGCCGGTTTTCGAGCGATGGATGTATTCTAAAGTGGCTGCATCAGGACGCTGACGCTCAGCTTCCAGGTCCTTAACCTGGCCACCAATCATTCCATCCACGGTGCCGGTACCGCGGGCGATTTCTTCAATGATCTTTACCCGAGCTTCCGCTGGACACTTAAGCCGCGCCAGCACTTCATAGGCCTGTGTCTGGAGCGCGTCGCCGGCGAGGATGGCCAGCGCTTCACCAAAGACCACGTGGCACGTTGGCTTGCCGCGGCGCAGATCGTCATTATCGAGGGCCGGGAGGTCGTCATGAATGAGCGAATAGGTATGCAGCATTTCCAGCGCGCTGCCCAACTCTTCCACGCCTTCAGGCAGGCGGCCGGCAATCATGCGCGCGGCCTCCATGCACAGAATGGGACGAAGGCGTTTGCCTCCGGCAAAAACACTGTGCCGCATGGCCTGATGGATGGATTCAGGCCGCTGCGTGGCTGCGGGCAAAAGCTTCTCCAGCGTCGCATCAATGGTGCGCTGGCCCTGCGCAAGGATCTCATTCAGCATGAGCTTTGAGTATAAAACAAGAGATCGGGTGATCCGGAAATCGGGTGATCGGGTGATCTGAAATCAAAACGGGAGCGCCAACGAGATCGACGGCTTCAAAGTTCTCCAGAGCATTCAGGGAACACAATACGCTAAACCCTGAAAATCGTTGATATGCAAAAGATGATATGCAAAAAAGGAGCATCTGATCGATGCTCCTTTGGAGGGAGGAGGGTACACAGATATTTCAGGCTGCGTGGGCGTGAGCTGCTAGCTTGGTATGGCTTGCCGCCAGAACGATGGCCCTGACATCAGATGCGCAACAACAATCGTTTGCGCCGGCCGCCAATGCATCGGCCCACATCTTTTCATCGGCCAGGCGATGCGTGCAGACAATGGTAGTGTGTGAAAAATCCCTCTTGAGTTGCTGCACTTCCATGAGCGCTGCCAGCTCAAGGTCGATAATCGCCACATCAGCGCGGTATCTGGGGATGGCTTGACGCAGCTCATCCACATCACCCGCCAGATGCACCACACGGAAATGGTTATATAGCGATTTCGCCAGCATTTCCGCAGTTTTGCTGTTGCTTTGCGCGACAACTACACTTAGCGGTTTCATGAACACATCCTCATTGGCTGTGCGAAAACACCTTGGGATTTGCTTTCGCGCGACAATCATGCTGCGGTAGTTCCGCAGGCTGAGGGGAACTATTTCTTGACCGACTGGGCCCGTTCGGTGGCAGGTTCGTAGGGCTCAGGCTGCAACTTTCCATTCTGTCGGAGCAGAATCTCGACTTTGCCTTCGGCTTCTTCCAGTTCCTTGCGACAGGAAGAGGAATGCTTCAATCCTTCTTCAAAGAGCTTCAATGCCTGTTCGAGCGGGACATTACCTCTTTCCAGCTCATCGACGATTTGTTCCAGACGCTGAAGACAATCTTCAAACTTAGGCACAGAGCCGAAACTCCATGGCACATTTTAACCCGATAAGCCGGAGCCACTCGGCTTTTTTTTCCACAAAATACGAATAAAAATGAAAACTATTCATCGCTTCGTCCCCGGGTAATAAAAATGTTTTCTAATCTTGTTGTCTAGACCAACTCCGTATGCTGTCATACATCGTTGGTAGAACACGTTTTTTATTCCCGCAAGCGGTCCCGCGTTTTTAGCCTGCTGCGGTGGCGGATCCGATACCGTCCAGCACATCGATGGCGGAACTGTAGCGTCCCAGAGGAGCAGCGACCTGCGCTCCCTGTACCAGGCCGCGAACTTTATGCAGCATTTCGCGGGCGATCAGGATACCCTCGGCTCGGGCGGTCTCCGCGTTAGGCGCGCGGCCCATGCGGTCAATGATTGCATCGGGCACGGAAACGCGCAGCTCATTTTTCATGAACTCCGCATTGCGCACACTGGTGAGCGGCCAGATGCCAGCCAGCACCGGAATGCGGTGATGATCGACCCGTCGCAGGAACTGTTCAAGCAAAGCAATATCAAAGACCGGCTGCGTGACAGCGTAGTCTGCACCGGCTTCTACTTTGTATTCAAAACGGCGAACCTCTTCATCAATATTCACAATCCCGGGGTTCGCGCCCACGCCGATCATGAACTTTGTTCCGGAGCCAATCGGGTTGCCGCCTACATCCAGCCCGTGGTTCAGATTGTGGACAATATTCACCAGGCCGATCGCATCCACGTCAAACACGGCGGTGGCGTCAGGATAATTACCCAGTTTCGGCGGGTCCCCGGTAATGCAGATCAGGTTATGCAGGCCCGTGGTGTACGCGCCCAGCAACTCAGACTGCATGCTCAGCACATTGCGGTCACGGCAGGTGAAGTGGAGTACTGTTTCTATCCCCGCCAGCTGCTGCACCAAAAGACAAAGCGCCATGTTGCTCATGCGGGCGGAAGCGCGGGGGCTGTCCGGGATATTGATGGCGTCAATGCC
>DASYKK010000067.1:0-10711 GCA_035995565.1 Candidatus Angelobacter sp. | reverse complement strand
AGGGACCCCAGAATCAACGTCGCAACAACACGCGCCACTAACCTCATGCTTGCCTCCTGTGTGAGTAGGGTTAACTCACGGCACACCATCATACTAGAGAAGCTTGCAGTAGGCGCGAATGGGGAAGCGGAGTGCTGTTTTTTGAACACCCGATGCAATGGAGTTTAGGGCATGATACCGGGATATCGGGGCGAAAGATGATGCGGAGCAGGCACGGGGGAATGTGCTTTCCAGTGCTCAGACTTCCGCGGGGCAAATAGGGAACCATCGAGCAAATGCACGAAGAAAATACGGGGGTAGGGAATAAAAACCCTTGCAAATTGACAGAAAAGCCTTTAATATTAGTGGTTTTTGCAAGACCTTTGATTCCCGGGCGATCGATTCAGGCCAGTTTTTCCCTTAAGTATTGAAACCAAAGGCAGCTTTGAGGAATCCAAAGTGGTAAGTCATAAATTGTAAGCACTCTTTTATCTAAAAGGCAGGGCGAAACCGACTATGGCAAGGCGACGCGGTAATCCTAACTGGGGCAAGCCTGAGCCCATCGGGCCAGTGATCCCCGTTGTGACGTCCTTTGAGCAGGCAGTCAAGGAATTCAAGCTGACACCTGATCAATACATCCGTTCCACTCGTCTCCGCGAGTGGGCACGCAGGAATAAAAACAGCAAGTATATCCCAGAACCATTATTGGAAGCCTGGGGATTCGAGATCGAAAGTACGCTGTAATCAAGTCGTTAGGAGAAGGGCCGCCTTTTTGGCGGCTTTTTCTTTTGGGCATAAATTGGAATGCTTTTCTTTACCAGCAATGAAATTTTGGCGGTAGTGATTGCTGCCAGCTTCGCCGCGGGCTTGAACGTTTATGCGAGTGTTGCTACATTGGGCCTGCTTTCTCATGCTCAGGCATTTCAATTGCCGCCAGCGTTGCATGTGCTGGGATCCTGGCCAGTAATCGCGGTATGTGCTCTGCTTTTCGGACTCGAGTTCTTCGCTGACAAAATCCCCGTCTTTGACCTGCTCTGGAATGCACTGAACACTTTTGTGAAGGTCCCGATCGCGACTCTGCTGTCTTACGCTGCAGCGCAACATCTTTCTCCCGGACTGCAACTGGCGGTCGCCGGATTAGGTGGCGCCATCGCGCTGGCGGCGCATGGAAGTAAGATGGCTGTTCGCACGGCGGTCACTCCATCCCCTGAGCCCTTTTCGAACATGGCCTTGAGTCTGATGGAAGATGTTGCGGCCATATCTCTAACCTGGTTTGCTACCAGACATCCGCTGGTCGCTGGTGCAATCGCGGCGATCTGCCTGCTGCTGGCTATTCTGGCCATCCGCTATTTGGTCCGCGCATTCCGACGTCTATTCCAGCAGACCCGGGCATTCCTGCATTCATCAGTGTGTTTGACCTGATCGCGGGTCGCATGCGATATTTCTCGGTTGACTTTAACAGTCCCTTAACAATTGTCCCAGGAGAAACTCCGCTTACATGGTCCGCCTCGTTCCCAGAGACACAAAGTTCTTCGATATGTTCGCCGAAATGGCCAGTAATTTGGGCGACGGAGCCCGTTTGCTCAAACAGACGCTCGAAGACTTTAAAGACGTGGACGCTCGCGTGCAGCAGCTCAAGGACATTGAGCACCGTGGCGACGACATGACCCACAATATTCTTACCAAGCTCAATCAGACTTTTATCACTCCGTTTGATAGAGAAGACATCTATCGTCTGGCGTCATCACTCGACGACGTATTGGATTTCATCTATGCCGCTGGTGTTCGACTCATCATGTATAAAATCACCAGCGCGCCTCCAGCCGCATCATTGCTCGCTGGCCTCATTGTCAAACAGGCCGATCAACTTACTGACGCTCTGGCACGCCTGGGCAAGAAGCATGACAATGTGCTTGAAAATTGTGTCGAAATCAACCGGCTGGAAAATGAGGCCGACGGCATCGCCCGCGCTGCCATTGCCGTGCTGTTCGAAAAAGAGAAAGATCCTATTTCCCTGATTAAGCTCAAAGAACTGTATGAAGTCCTTGAGACCGCCACAGACAAGGCTGAAGACGCGGCCAATGTTTTGGAAGGCGTGGTACTCAAGAGCGCGTAAAAATGGAAGCAGAGCAATATTTCCTGCCACGGAGATGTGGCGAGGCCGACCACGCGCGGAGCCGCTCACGTCAAGGTCGCATGATGGAAATTACAGGCCGACCGTTAAAGCGGGTTGGAGTGGAGCGACATAAAGAGACAGAGAGGCGAGCCAAGTGCACTTAAGCGGACTGTTGGTTGCAGTCACCATTCTGATCGCGCTTTCGTTCGACTTCATCAACGGCTTCCATGATGCCGCCAACAGCATCGCCACAGTAGTTTCCACCCGAGTGCTTTCTCCTCGACTCGCGGTCATCTGGGCGGCTTTCTTCAACTTCATCGCCGCTTTCGTCTTTGGGACGGCCGTCGCTAAAACCATTGCCGGCGGTCTCGTCGACCCACATCAGGCCACGCAGTATGTAATCCTCTCGGCGCTCACTGGCGCCATCGTCTGGGACCTGCTTACGTGGTGGTGGGGTCTTCCGACTTCATCATCCCACGCGCTTATCGGCGGGCTCGCAGGGGCGGCTATTGCCCGCGCAGGCTGGCATGTTCTGGTACGCGAACCCAAACTTCACTGGCCCATTATCGGCACCGTTCCCGGCCTGGGTGAAAAATGGATGGCCACGCTCATCTTCATCGTGCTGGCACCGCTCATCGGCTTGATTATTGGTCTTGGCCTAATGGTCGCTGTTTCCTGGATCTTCAAAAGCGCCGCACCCCGAACGGTCGATAAACTTTTTCGCAAATTGCAGCTTCTCTCCGCCGCCGCTTACAGCTTGGGCCATGGCGGTAACGACGCGCAAAAAACCATGGGCATCATCGCCGGGGCGCTGCTCGCTGGCGGATATCTCACGCCCGCACAGTTCTCTTCCGGATGGGGAAATTACAAGTGGTACATCATCCTCGGCGCCAACGCAGCTATTGCACTGGGCACGTATATGGGCGGCTGGCGCATCGTTCACACCATGGGATCAAAAATCACGAAGCTACGTCCCGTTGGTGGATTCTGTGCTGAGGGCGCGGGCGCTGTCACGCTATTTGTTCTTGCTTATCACGGGATTCCAGTGAGTACCACGCACACTATTACAGGCGCGATTATCGGTGTTGGCTCCACTACGCGGCTCTCCGCCGTGCGTTGGGGTGTTGCCAAACGAATTGTCTGGGCCTGGGTGCTTACGATTCCCGCATCAGCCATCGTCGCGGCGCTCACGTTCTGGGCGATTCGATTCTTTGTTCCGAATGCGTAACTTCTGATCCACTAACGGCCTGAACATGCATCGTTGACCTGCACTCGACGCATCTGTTGCTCTTTTTATCTGTCTCCGCAGTAAAAATTCCGCTGTCTAACAGTTCCAAAATGGAACGCCATCCACAACATCGTTCAATCAGAGCTGGATTCTCCTTGACGGTCTCTCCGGCGCAGGCGCAACATTTTAGCTGCGTAACACACATCGAAAGGAGAGCTTCATGGAAACTCTTGTCAACACCCCAACAGAGGCCAGCCCGGATGTCGTTCGCTCTTGGAAGGACGCCAGATATCGGCGCAGTCTCTCTGAACAACAACTTCAAACATTGCCGGACCATCCCGCTGGACCCGCGATGCTCACTGATCAGGAATTGAAGGTCGCGAGTGGGATCACCTTCGATGAGGATGCGTTCGGCGTACCTCTCACGACGGCATTGGGATGCACGGAGTTTACATTCCACAACTGGAAGTCCTGTGGATGCTAAAAGCAGCGCCGGAATCGGCTGCTTGTTGCCGATAGGCGTCGAGCTCCTTCAAATACAGTGACTGCAGTTTTTTTACCCTTTTGTGGGTCCGCAATCCATTAGCGGACCCGCACAAAGTAAAATGTCCGCTTACTTATCCTTCCTGTGCTCTCCAGAGAAATCATCATGGGCGCGTCAATTCTAAATAATGCCGCGTGGCGGCGGGCATCATCCCTGGCAGAGCGTCTCTCCGGATTCCGCCAGGCTGAGAAAAATACACAAGTCGCAATTGATCATGAACTTGCCGCAGAAACTCTTGCCTTGTGGAAAGCCAGTTCGCCCTTTGATAAGGATTCATACTTCGCTGATCGACTCGCGACGGAAGGAATCAGCGAAGACGAGTTCACGCGCCTCCTCGGCACTCCGGTTGAAGCATTCGACGGCGACGGCACGGTACCGCAATGGGTGCAGATGCTGTCCCGCGCCTACTCTGGGCCTGCAGAGCCACTGAATGACGACAGAGGAAATTGGGTAGAGGTTGCCAATTATCCGGAGGCCGCGTTCTTAGAACTGGTTGAACCCCTCATGATGGACGCGCGGCTTCAGTTACGAGCAAGAGTAGAGAAGATCAAGCTCGACCACCCCGCTGCGCCTTTTGCGCCGGAGCGCGCCGTTGACGTAATGTTCGCCAACCTGCCCTCACGTTTGCTCATGCTTATTGCCAAGACCATGGTGCTGGAATTACACGTCGCAAGGCTTGAAGGGGTGCTGGAGGGAGCGACGCCGGCAGAGCGCTTCGCCAATTTCACGGAACGTTTATCCCGCAGGGAGATAGCGTTGCCGCTCCTCTAGGAATATCCCGTGCTGGCGCGCCGTCTGGCTACCTGTATTGAGAATTGGGTCAGCTATAGCGCCGAGTTTCTCGAACGGCTGGCTGCCGATTGGAACGAAATCGTAAACCTCTTCAACCTCGGCTCCGAAAACAAAGCTACCGCGTGTGGCTCTCTGATGGAAGCCGCGTCCGGTGCAGGCGACACGCATCGCCGGGGCAGGTCCGTTCTCATAGCGCGATTTGAGGGCGGACTTCAGCTTGTTTACAAACCCAGATCCATCGCGGTCGACGAGCATTTTCAAGACTTCATTCGATGGGTGAATCAGAAAGGCGCCGATCCGCAACTCAGAACCTTGAAAGTCCTGACGCGGGAAGATTATGGCTGGGTGGAATTCGTTAACACGGCTGGCTGCGGGTCTCATGAAGAAGTCGTCCGCTTCTATGAAAGGCAGGGTGAGTACCTGGCCATTCTTTACGTTTTGCAAGCCACTGATTTTCACTTTGAAAACCTTTTGGCATGCGGTGAGCATCCCGTTCTCGTGGACCTGGAAGCGCTGTTTCATCCGTGGCTTCGAGAAATTGATGTCAAACAGCCTGATATCCGCCTGGTGGCTCTGGCCAAGAGCCGTTCAGTTCTCAGAGCCGGTTTGCTGCCAAGGCGAACCGGAGCCCACGGCGACTACATAGGCATGGAGTTGAGTGGTCTGGGTGGCGCTCCGGGCCAGATGACCGAAAACATTTTGCGGTGGGTGGGCGAAGGCACCGACGAAATGGCAGCGGTCAAGCAGCCCTTCCTTATGCCTGGCGCGCGCAACCGCCCGAATATTGACGGTGCAGAGATCGACGTCCGGGCGTACGCCGGGCAAATCGTTAACGGCTTCACCAAAATGTACCATCTGCTTCGCTCTCACCGTGACGAATTGCTTTGCGGTGACGGGCCTGTCAACCGCTTCGCTGAAGACGAAGTACGCGTAGTAGCCCGAGCCACACGCGGCTATGGTGTGCTCCTCTCCCAAAGCCTTCATCCTGACTACCTGCGCGACGCCCTTGACCTTGATCGATTGCTTGACCGGCTGTGGGTAGGGGTTGAAAACAACTTTCATTTGCTGCGACTGATCAAGGCCGAGCGCCGGGACCTGTTTGAGGGCGACGTTCCCATCTTCACCACCTTTCCCGCATCAAGCGACCTATTTACCAGCGATGGCCAGAAGATTGAAAAGTTTTTTGCGAAACCGGGAATGGCTCTTTCCCGTGAATGTATCCAGGACATGAGCGCAGGGGATTGCCGCAGGCAGGTCTGGTTCATCAGGGCGTCGCTGGCAACGCTTGATCTTCAGGAGGACAATCTGACGCGAGCCGTATATAAACCTGTGTCGCCGTCGTCCATTTTGAGCCGGGAAGAACTGGCTCCGTTGCTGATTGAGCAAGCGTGTCGAATCGGAGACCGCCTGGAAGAACTTTCGCTTCAGGAAGAAAATCACGCTACCTGGATCGGGTTCGCATACGTAAAAAAGTCTTGGTCGCTGGATGCGCTGCTTGAAGACCTCTACGCAGGATCGGCTGGGATCATTCTTGCGCTGGCGTATCTGGGTTCGTTCGGTTTTGACAGATACACAAAACTGGCTCGCCGGGCGCTCAACACCTTGAGAGCACGCTTGGAGAATACTGGCAAAAATATTCACTCAATCGGCGCTTTCGACGGTTGGGGGGGAATTATCTATATGCTGTCCCATCTTGCCGCCCTGTGGCAGGACGCGGAGCTCATCTCGTACACCAATAGCATGGTCGAAAGTTTGCCGGAACTCATTGATAAGGACGAGAGCCTGGATGTGATTAGCGGCTGCGCTGGCTGTATTGGCGCTTTGCTGGCCCTTTATGAGATATCGCCCTCAGATAAAACTCTGGCCATGGCAGCCAAATGTGGTGATCGGCTGGTAGCCAGGGCCCAGAAGGTTGAAGGCGGAGTTGGGTGGTTTATCAAAAGCATCGAGACGGTGAAGCCGATTACCGGATTTGCTCACGGAGCTTCGGGCATTGCCTGGGCCCTGCTGGAGTTGGCTGCGCGTACCGGCAACAGAAACTATAGAGACACTGCGCTTGAGGCTCTCATGTATGAGCACGGTCAGTATTCTCCTTCAGCAGGGAACTGGGCTGAGAATGCTCCAGGATCGGAAACCGCCGGGAAAGAAACTGGGCCTTCAATGGCATGGTGCTATGGCGCGCCAGGCATTGGCTTGGCCAGAATCGCGGCCATGAAATATATCGACGATCCAATAATTCGCCATGATCTCAAGCGTGCGATTCAAGCCACATCAAGCTACGGCTTTAGCGCCAACCACTCGCTGTGCCATGGCGATCTCGGCAATCTTGATTTTCTGTTTCAAGCCTCTCAAGCCATAGGTAGTCAAGAGTTGGTTCTGAAAGTGGATGACCTGGCCAACCAGATCATTGCCAGCATGAAGAAATATGGATGGTTGTGTGGCGTTCCTTTGAGTGTTGAGTCGCCCGCCCTGATGAACGGACTGGCAGGAATCTGCTACGGGCTTTTGCGGATGGCTGATCCCGACCGCGTACCTTCACTGCTTACTCTTAGCCCGCCTGTATCCTGACCACCTGATGTTCTCCACAGCCTGTTCGGGCCGCCGCCTTGATCTGTTCCAGAATACTTTTGCCATACTTCAATAGAAAATATGCCGCGCCAATCTCCCGTTCCTGCAATTCCTTGTTGGGATAGAGCGCGGTGATCAGCTCATCGGCATGGCGCAGGACCTCAGTATTCTTTCGTGCCTCGGCGCGTGCCGCTTTGTCACGAACACCCTGCAACTGGTACCGCATCTTCGATCCCGCATTTTCCGCGGCATCAATTAACGTCTTGTCCAGCTTCTCCAGCGGTCCCTGGATAAGAGCCAGCGCCTTCTCGACGTGATCCGCGGCCAGATCAAAACTTTTCAGAATGCTGTCAGGCAAGGCGCGCCCGGCCACCAGTTCACGCGTTTTTTCCGGCGTATTAAAAAGGTCGGGAAGAGAAAGCTGATAACGATCCATTAACTTGGCCGTGCGGGATTCGATTAGTGTGGCAAAGATGCGTGGGACAACCGGGGTTACCCTGCCTGCGAGCTTGCGGTAGACAACTTCTATCTGCGCGAAATATGCCGCCTCAGCCGGCCCGCCGATATAGCACAGAGTCGGCAGCAGGTAATCCTGAATCAACGGGCGCAGCAGCACGTTCGCACTGAATTGCTCCGGACATCGCTCGGTCTCCTTCAGCAAATCAGCGGCCGCCATCTTGCGGTCGCCGATAAAAAACTCTCCATCCTGATGGCGTACCGGTCTTCTGGCGCCGTCTTCATAATAAAAGCAGAGCGTGTGTGACGGCGTTACCTTGACCTGCGCGTGGTATCCCGCAGCTTCCAGTTCCTGGTTTCGCGCAGTCAGTGACTGGTTGATTTCCTCTGACTTTTCCAGCGCGGCGCGGAACACCGGCTGCGCAATGCGGTGCAGGTCCGGGTCGAGCGGGTTCAGGAAGACCACCCCCATCTCAGCAAAAACCTGGGTATAGAACCTGGCAAACGCCGTGCCAAATGTCTCGCCTTTGCAATAGCTCGCAGCCAGTAATTCGCTGATCTCGGATTTTCCAAACAGCGCTTCTACCTGCTGCACCGCCGCCGTAATCTCATCGGTAAAGGCAATGCTGCCCACCGGCGCACCTTCGCGATGCGGCACGTTCACTGTGAATTTTTGCAGGTGATCGCCGGCGGACAGGTTCACCGTGTTGATCTCTTCCAGATCGTGGTCTTCGGTGGCCAGCCAGAACACCGGCACCGCGCCGGCCTTCTCTGCCATGATTACTGCAGTCAGCGCTTTCAAAATACAAAATGTCGGGCCGCCAAACAGCCCAACCTGCTGCCCTGTAACCACGGCCGGAGCGCCCTTGCGCAGCAGCTCGATGTTGGCCAGAGTTTTTTCTCCAGCGCCGAACTCCTGGTTTTGCCGCTCCAGAATCGCCGCCACCGCCTGCCGACGCTCTGCCGGATACTGGATCTTCTTTATCTCTTCCGCCCACCAATCTTCACGCAAGGGGGGTCGCGCGTAAAACTGCTTTACGCGGTCAAAATGATGGAGAAAGTCGTCAAACAGGCGGGTCGTGTGGGGAATGCTGGAAAAGGGTAGACACTCGGTTTCCACGATTGGGCTCTCCACCATCTGCATAGACTCATTGGACTCACGGCGACTCCGCTGGTTGCACAAAATCTGCACCTGCGGCCCTGTCGATTGTAAAGGAACAGCGCAGAATGCGGCTTAACCTGGTTTGGAATGCAATGACTCGTCCCCCACGACTCGTCGATTATCGGGTGTATTTCAACATACAGACGCAGCATTGCTGCATCTCAGGAGCCGTCAGATAGATCAGCTCGATGCGTCCACAAGAATGCAGCGCCGCAGGCGCGAAATTATGTAGCCCCCAGCGCAAAGCGCTGGGCCAGGAAGCAAAGCAGGGAAGTCACGGAGGCGAGACCCGATTCATCAAAACACCTTTTTCTCGAATTGCCTATAAAATGAATATTCCCGCGCCGGGATGGCGGAACTGGCAGACGCAGCGGACTTAAAATCCGCAGGGCTTAAACGGCTCGTGGGGGTTCGAGTCCCCCTCTCGGCACCAACAAATAATTTACCCGCCGGTATTCGACCTTTTGATGGTGAGGCGATGGGCTCTGCGTCTCTGTTTCTTTTTGGCCAGACGGGCTTCGGCATACTTGTTTGTCGCATGCGGTGAGGCAGACTTCTTTTCGGCTTTTGGCTTAGTTTCGGGTACTGAGTTTGGCTCCGAATTATCAACTGCTGTGGCACTCATATTTTTTTCTCCTTTTGGTTTTTTTGCAGATGAAATGTCCCAGGCGCTTTTTTTCAACGTTCTGCCTGAACCGATTTTGGTAAATGCCGGTCATTTATCCGGCGAGCTGACAAAATGCCCGGTCAAAAACCGCATGGTCGCCATGTCATATTCCCGGCTGTGCCCGCACTTGTAACAGGTCCGTGTCGTTTTGCCGTTCCGGGTGATGGGAAACGAATAGCTCTTCTCTCCGTGAGTGCATTTCGGAATGGCCCGCGCGCACAGCCATGCAGCGCCTCCGAGTAGCATCAGCATACCGGTGGACAGTGAGAATGATCTGGAATTCACGCGCATGCTAAATCGACGGGGTGAGTATGGGACAAGCAGGGAAACGCGCGACCGTAATTCATACGGCGCGCAGAGGCTTTCCGCAACGCATGCAGTTCTCCTCAGCCCTCGCAGTAATGGCGTGGCAGGCCGGACACATTGTTTGAGATCTGGAGTTGGCCACCTTTACGCCGACCGTCCGCATTTTGTAGATCCGAAACAGTGCGACCGAGGAAATCAGGGCAACAAAAACGCCGAGGTAAACCGTACTCTGGTCCATAAAGCAACCTTTCCAATCCTGGTCGAGACCGTTCCCGGCCACTTCTGTGGTAAAACAGGCGCGAAGGCCGAAGTGTACAAGCCCTGCAAAAAATCAGTGTGCAGAATGCCGTCGCAGAGTAGGAGTGAATCCGGAAGCTGCGGCGCAGAGAGCGACTACCTTGTCTCAAGGTTAGTCCCCTGAAGATGTTAAAGCAAATGATTTCGCGTAACGGTGAGCCATCTGTAATCAGGCGGGTACTCACTCGACCCTCCGCAGACAAACTGAATCGCCTAAACGCAGAACCGCCCGGAAGCGCTTGACGCATCTCCGGGCGGTAGATTGAATCTTAGAGAACTTTTACGTTCTCAGCCTGCAAGCCCTTGGGGCCTTTGGTCACGCTGAATTCCACGGCCTGGCCTTCCGGCAAGCTGCGAAAACCGCTGGACTGGATCGCGGAGAAATGCACAAACACGTCTCCATCGCCGCTGTTCCGGGTAATAAATCCAAATCCTTTTGCGTCGTTAAACCACTTCACAATTCCTTGTTCCATTTGTAGTTGTTCCTTTGTATTTTTGATATTCCTGCTGAAGAAGATTGACTGGTTTCTGTGAGGTGGGTTGTCGCTTGAAGGCTGGACCGGCTCGCTAACCGTTGGTGAATCACTTAACGGGAA
>DASYKK010000066.1:0-9705 GCA_035995565.1 Candidatus Angelobacter sp. | reverse complement strand
CATGGGGCCGAACGGATCCGGCAAAAGCACGCTGGCGCAGGTGCTGGCACGCCGCGAAAGCTACATTGTTACCGCGGGCTCGATCACTTTTGACGGTAAAGATCTACTGGAGATGAAGGCCGAAGACGCAGCCTGCGAAGGCCTGTTCATGGCTTTTCAGTATCCGGTGGAAATCCCCGGCATCAGCAACGCGTACTTTCTGCGCGCGGCATTGAATGCGGTCCTGAAATATCGCGGCCAGGATGAAATGGACGCGATCGATTTTCTTCCGCTGCTCAAAGAAAAAATGCGCATGCTGGAAATGGACGAGCGCTTCCTGAATCGCCCGGTGAACGAAGGGTTTTCCGGCGGCGAGAAGAAGCGGAACGAAATCGTGCAGATGGCGGTTCTGGAGCCCAAGCTGGCGGTGCTGGACGAGACTGACTCTGGCCTCGACATCGACGCGCTGAAGATCGTAGCCAAGGGTGTGAACGCCATGCGCAATAAGAATCGCGCCATGGTCCTGGTAACGCATTACCAGCGGCTGCTCGACTATATCGTGCCTGATTTCGTTCACGTCCTCGTCAATGGACGCATCGTGAAGTCCGGTGGTCCGGAGTTGGCGCTGGAGCTGGAGGAGAAGGGCTATAGCTGGACCGAGCCGGAGTTGGTTGGAAAAAGGTAGTACCAGCGACTGAAGCCGATGTCAGGGGTAGCTTGGCCGCATGCCTTGAGGCCTGCTCCACACGTCTTCTGAAATGAAATTCTCGAGGATTTATTAATCGTGATTACAGCAACCCAGGCTCCGGAAAAATATCTGGAGATTTTCGATCAGTTCAGCAACCGCGCTGCTGCTCAGCCACGCTGGCTCCAATCTCTGCGGCAGGACGCCTTTGGGCGTTTCTCTGAAACCGGCTTTCCCACCACACATGACGAAGATTGGCGCTTCACTAATGTGTCCGTGGTGGCAAACACCGCCTTCGATCTGGCTGGCCCCGAAACTGTAAACGGAGAACAGCTGGAACCGTTCGGCGTGTCACAGTTTGGTTCGCATCTGGTATTTGTCAACGGACTATTTTCGCAAGAACTCTCGGCGGTTGGGGCGTTGCCCAATGGTGTGACGGTTGGCAGCCTGGCCGCGCAGCTCAAAATTGATCCGGCCAAGGTTGAACAACACCTGGGACGGTACCTGAATACGCAACGCGATTCTTTTGCCGCGCTCAATACGGCGTTCATTGAAGATGGCATTTTTGTTGATGTGCCGCGCGGCGTTGTCGTCGAAGCGCCAATCTATGTGCTCTACGTCACCATTCCCGGCGCTACACCGACAATGAACCACCCGCGCAACCTGATCGTGGTTGAAGAAAACAGCCAGGTCACGGTTGTCGAAGATTATGTTTCTCTGGGGGAAGGTACTTCATTTTCCAATGCCGCCACGGAACTGGTCGCAGGCGACAACGCCAACGTATCGCACTACATGATCGTGCGCGAAGGCGAGCAGGCGTACAACTTTTCCACCCTCCGCATCCAGCAGGGACGCCATGCCAACGTGGCCACGCATTCGCTCCTTTTGAGCGGCGCGCTGGTTCGCAACAATGTGCATCCGGTCCTGGCAGGTGAGGGAAGCGAATGTCTGATCAACGGACTGTTCATGGCCAATGGACGCCAGCACATGGACAACTACATGCTGGTGGAGCATGCCAGCCCGCATTGCGATAGCCGGCAGTTTTATAACGGCATTTTGAACGGCCAGTCGCATGGCGTGTTTCACGGGCGGATTATCGTGCACAAAGACGCTCAGAAGACTGACGCCAAGCAGACCAACCGCAATCTGTTGCTGTCTGACGACGCGCAGATTGATACCAAGCCACAGCTTGAGATTTATGCCGATGACGTGAAGTGCACGCACGGCGCGACGATCGGCCAGTTTGATGACAATGCGCTGTTTTACCTGCGGTCACGTGGTCTTGCCGAGGCAGCAGCGCGGCACGTCTTGTTGCTGGCGTTCGCCAATGAGTGCCTTGACCGCATGAATTCTCTGCAGATTCGTGAACACCTGGAAAAACTGGTGGTGGCCGGCATGCCGGAGGCCGCCAGGTTCTCAGGCACTCGCTTAATTGGAGGCACGGAACGGAACTGGGAGGAAGTGGGATGAGCACAGTCGCCAAAATACCTCACGGAATCCAAGTTGAACCAGCTTACGACGTGCAGAAGATCCGCAAGGACTTTCCGATCCTGCATCAGAACGTACACGGCAAGCCGCTGGTCTATCTGGATAACGCTGCCACCACGCAGAAGCCTCTCGCCGTGATTGAGGCGATCGAGAATTATTATCGGCGCGACAACTCAAACATCCATCGCGGAGTGCATACGCTTTCTGAGCGCGCCACGGAAACTTACGAAAAAGTGCGCGTAGCAGCGCAGAAGTTTCTGAACGCGGCGGATCATAGAGAAATCATCTTTGTTCGAGGCACCACGGAAGCCATCAATCTCGTAGCCCAGAGCTACGGTCGTAAGAACGTCGGCAGTGGCGATGAAGTACTGATAACCGCTATGGAGCACCACTCCAACATCGTGCCCTGGCAGCTGCTTTGCGACGAGAAGGGCGCGAAACTGCGCGTGGCGCCGATCAACGATCGCGGCGAACTGGAGCTTGAAGAATTTGAAAAGCTGCTCGGTCCCAGGACAAAGTTTGTCGCCGTTGCCCATCTTTCCAATGCGCTGGGAACACTCAATCCTGTACGCGAAATCATCCGCATGGCGCACGCGCACAACATTCCTGTTCTGGTCGATGGCGCGCAGGCTGTCGCACGCATGCCGGTTGATGTGCAGGCTTTGGACTGCGATTTTTATGCTCTTTCCAGCCATAAGCTTTATGGGCCAACGGGCATCGGTATTCTTTACGGCAAAACCCGACTTCTGGAAGCCATGCCGCCATATCAGGGCGGCGGAGATATGATAGCCTCCGTCACGTTTGAGAAAACTGTCTACAACCGGCTGCCCTACAAATTCGAAGCAGGCACGCCGAATATTGCTGACACCATCGGCCTGGGCGCGGCATTCGAATACCTGAATAGGCTGGGGCTGGAGCAGATCGAGCAGCATGAAGCTGACCTGCTGGCCTACGCCACAAAATCGGTGGAAGCGATACCAGGCGTGAAGCTGGTCGGCACGGCGAAAGAAAAGGCCGGCGTGCTTTCTTTTGTCATGGATGAGATTCACCCTCATGACATCGGAACCATTCTCGACACGGAGGGCATCGCGGTCCGCACCGGTCATCATTGTGCCCAGCCGGTCATGCAGCGCTTTGGCATTCCTGCCACCGCCCGCGCGTCCTTTGGTCTTTACAACACTCGTGAAGAGGTTGATGAGCTGGTGAAGGGAATTCGCAAGGTGCAAGAGGTGCTGGGCTAATGTCTGACGTTCGCGAACTGCGCGACCTTTACCAGGAAGTGATTCTTGAACACAGCAAGAAGCCCAAGAACTTCCGCGTGCTTGAGACCGCGAACCATAAAGCGGAGGGATTTAATCCGCTGTGTGGCGATCATTTCACGGTCTACGTCGACGTGCAGGACGGCTCCATCACCGACATCGGATTTCAGGGCAGCGGCTGCGCTATCTCCAAGGCTTCGGCTTCCATGATGACGCAGATGCTCAAAGGCAAAACCGAGACTGAAGCGGAAGGCATCTTCACCAGGTTTCACGATCTAGTCACCGGCCATACCGGCGGCGACGGGCAGGACCTGGGTAAGCTGGCGGTTTTCGCCGGCGTTTCAGAGTTTCCCCTGCGGGTAAAGTGCGCAACCCTGGCCTGGCACGCGTTGCGCGCCGCGCTCAAGGGCGACCAGGACGCGGTCTCCACCGAGTAATTCATGGCATCCAACGAACAAATCGAACTGTCACGCGAAGTGGACGCCACGCAGATTCCCAGCGGGATTCCCCATCGTCTTTCTGCTGGAACCAAGGTGCGCCTGATGCAGGCCCTGGGCGGCAGTTACACCGTAATGACGGACATCGGATATATGGTTCGTGTCGATGCGAAAGATGCCGACGCGCTCGGTCTGACAGCCACGCAAGCTGCGGTGGATGCTCCGCAGGAGTTCAGCGAAAAACTGATTTGGGACAAACTGCGTACTGTCTATGATCCGGAGATCCCGGTCAACGTAGTGGATCTGGGGCTTATTTATGATTGCCATATCGCGCCCGTAGCCGACGGCAACAAGATCGACATCAAGATGACGATGACGGCGCCGGGCTGCGGCATGGCGGATGTTCTAAAGGCAGATATCCAGCGCAAAATTTCGGATTTGCCTACAGTGAAGGAACTGAACGTTGAAGTGGTATTTGAGCCGCCGTGGCATCCCGGCAAAATGAGCGAGGCGGCCAGGTTGCAATTGGGGCTGGACCTGGAAACTTCGCCTTTCCCCATGCATTGAAGTAGCGGGAGAACGTGCTAATTCCCCACTCGCTCCCCCGCCCTTCTTCCCTGCCGAACCAACTCCGTAGCTGGGTCTAACAGAAGTCAGATGAATTTCAAAAGCACCGCTTTCCCAATGCTGGAAAACCATGTGCTTCCAACGAAATTCAAAAAGCGTGGCCGCTATCAATATAGTGGCGTAGTGAATCAGAAAAAATATATATCTGCTCTCGAATTGACCGCTTTACTCCAAAATTTTGTTAGAGAATCTAAAGCTTTTATCCATTACGCCCACCGTAAAAAAAATTCCTGACCGCAAATAGCCAATTATAATCAACAGCTTAGGCTGTTTTCGATCTGTCGAGATTCCGATTTTAGCGCCGAGTTTTGTTTAGATTTTTCTCTGCCGGTTTGAGTGTTATAGTCGCCCCAGTCACCGAACTCGGGTGAGCGGGCGCCGCTCCATGGCCTCCTCAGCGTAAGACTATGCCGCGCAAGATGCCAAAAATCGTGCTGGTCCTGATCGTGCTGATGGCCGTGTGCTCGCCATTTATGCAGCTCGACAGCCTGGACGACTTTCCCATCGGCACAGGCGACATTGAAATGCACCTTATTTCCGTGCTGTTTGAGACGGGAATGTTCTTTGTGTTCGCTGGGATCCTCCAACTCTTCCCGAAACTTCTAAGCACGAATGTCCAGCCGCCGGCTATGATTTTTCCCGGTTTCAGCTGTGACGTTGCTCCCCTGCAATCAGACTTCTTCTGTTTTGCCCTTCCCCTCCGTATCTGATTCTTTCGCATCCCGAAGTGTGTCCGTAACTCAGAGTTTCCTCTACCAGTGAACTCGGAAGCCTGTTTTCTACGGCGCAATTAGTGGTGGAGTTGTTCGCTTGCTCCAGCTCAACCAGATGTAATGTTCGAATCAAAGATAGGAAATGGGAAATGAAATCCTCAGAAATGTACGCATCCGCCGCCGCCGCCGTTATTGCGGGCCAGCCGGCACTCCTTAATGAACCCGACATCGAACAGTGTTTCTGTAACGATGGCGCTGAGATGGGCGAAGATGAGCGGCTTGTGCAGGGTTGCATTCAGGGCAATCCCGAAGCATGGGAAGACCTTATCGACAAATACAAACGCCTGATCTTCTCCATCCCCATCAAGTACGGCGCATCGCCCACGGATGCCGCAGACGTTTTTCAATCGGTGTGTATTGAAGTGATGAACTGCCTGCCGCAATTGAAAAATGTGCAATCGCTGCGCTCATGGCTGATCACGGTCACTATCCGCCAGTCGTATCGTTGGAAGAAAAAACAATTTGTTCACGTTGAACTGGATGCCATGGAGCCTGAAGTCGCAGAAGGGCTTGCCTCCACGCCTCCGGTGGAGACGCTGGCGCAGCTTGAAGAGGAGCAGATTGTCCGGGATGTTGTTTCCAGATTGGAGCCCCGACACCGTGAGTTGGTCCAGCTCCTTTTCTTTGAACAGCCACCGCTGCCATATGCCGAAGTTGCCAGGCGCATGGGTCTGGCCACCGGATCCATCGGGTTCATTCGGGGGCGTTGTCTGGACAAGTTGCGCAAGGCACTGGTCGAGTACGGTTTCAACGGGTAGAGATAAATGAGACTGCAACAATCCTTGGGGCAGTTTCGTTTTATAGCCAGATCACATCAAAGCCCCCAAATTTCGGGGGCTTTGATGGCATAACAAAGATTGTCCGATCGGGAGCGTCAGCTCATTGCGAGCCTTGGCGGAAAAACGCTTTAGAACGCCGCCGTTTTAAAGCTCCGGCGCGTTGCGGTCGTCACCTGTCTTGCGCCATACGGAACATTGCTAATGCAGAATAGATCGTCGGGGTTGGGGAAAGCGATGCCGCTAGCCGCATTGGTCCGGTAAATCCCCAGGACCACGTTCAAGTGAAGGAGTTCCTGGTCCAGCCCTGAAGGGACGCCATTTCTCTTGCCGTCACTCATGGCGGCTTTCAGATATCGAATGTCCTGTTCTATCGCTGTAGCCGCTTCGAGCCATTTCTGATCGTCATCCATGATGCCTGTCCCCCAAACCAGTGAATTACTTACTCGATATCACGTGCAATAATTACCCAAATTCGTAAACACTAACGCGATTGGGCTTCCTTCCCGGTAAGGTAACAAGCCACTTATTTTCAACTCTTTAAAGCTATTCCACGACTCGAACTTTGATTTCTATCCCGTCACACTATAAGAGTGAAAAGCGGCTCTGGAAATATAGCTTGTGCAAGCTTTGGGCCGTTAACTATTTTGATTTCGTTGTGCTCGAAAAGTTGTGCTCGAAAAGATGAGGGAATTCTTAGAAGTTGTTTGTGGCGGGATTGAGTTTGAATGGAAGGTTTAAGCCGTTCTCAGGTCCTAAGCTCCGCAAAGTCGATGTAGCCGCGCTGAGGGTCGGCGCTGATCAGCTTGACGCGCAGTCTGTCTCCCACATCTGCGCCCTGACCATGGACCAACAACCCTTCCACATGCGGTTTGACGACCCGGACAAAAGTTCCTTTTGGAGTAGCGCCGGTCACGATGGCATCAAACATCTGCCCGATACGGCTGCTCATGCTTACGGCGGCGATCCGCTTTGACATTCCGCGCTCAACTTTTCTCGCCGCGTCTTCTTTTACCGTGCAGTTGGTTGCGATTGCGGAAAGCTCGTCATCCGCGTACGGGCTCTTCTGCCGGCCAAGCACAGATTTAATCAGCCGTTGCGTAACGATATCGGCATAACGGCGGTTCGGTGCCGTGGAATGGGTATAGTCCTGCACGGCCAGACCGAAGTGTCCGGGTGAAGGCTGACCCGGCCGTTCCAGAACATATTCGCCCGGCCCCATCAACTTGATGACAGACAATGACAGGTCCGCGAAGTGGTCAGGATCGGCGGCTTTGCGGGTCTGCAAAAAATCGTTGAGCGCCTTGGAGTCCGCCACAGCCGGAAGCCTGCCGCCCTGCTGCGCCGCCAGCGCCACAATCCGGTCCCAGCGTTCCGGCGTTTTTACTACGCGCCGGATGGAAGAAATCCCGGCCTCTTCCAACGTGCGCGCCACCACTCCGTTGGCGGCGATCATAAAATCTTCAATTAACTCGGTGGCCCGGTTCTTCTCTTGTTTTTGCAGATCGACAATCTCATTGTTGAGGATCACCGGATGGACTTCCGCGGTTTCAATATTGAGCGCGCCGCGACGATAGCGTTCATTCTTGAGCGCCTGCGCCACTTCGTCCTGCAACTTGAGTTGTGCCTGCAATTCAGGCGAAGCAGCCACCTTGGCCGGCCCCGGCCCGGTCCCTTCCAGCCACGCACCCACAGAGGGATATGCAAGCTGCGCCCTATTGATCACCAGCGCGGGATAGATCTGGTGTTTGCTCACCTGGCCATTGCCATCAACGACGAATTCCGTGACCATACTCAGCTTCCCATCCACCTCAAGCAGTGAAGTGGTTCCGGTGGAAAGCTCTTCCGGCAGCATGGGAAAGTTGCGTACGCCGGTGTAGACCGTACACGTTTCCTTGCCCGCATGCAGGTCAATGGGCGAGCCTTTGGGGACGAAGGAATCTACATCGGCTATTCCGACCAACACCCTCGTCGTGCCGTCGGGCAGCTTTTCCGCATACTCAATCTGATCGAGATCGCGCGAGGTGTCATTGTCGATAGACGACCATAGCAGTTTGCGCAGATCCTGGACGTTCCCAAAGGCCTGCGGCGGCTTGCTTTTGATTGCTGCCAGCTGTTGCGCGACCGCCGGCGGGAAGTCCGGCTCAAAACCATTTTGCAGCATCAGTTGCCTGGCCGCTGCCTGAAGATCAAAGTGGGAGGGAAATACAGTGTTCATAATTGGCGAAAGCGAGAAATCAATCCTTTGTCTTCGGTGTAGATGTGCTTTGGAATTCACGTATTGCAAGCATCAATTCTTTGGCAAAATTGTCATTGCCGTCAACAGTTTGAACCCCGAAT
Organism: Candidatus Angelobacter sp.; assembly: GCA_035995565.1. Classification (GTDB taxonomy): domain Bacteria; phylum Acidobacteriota; class Terriglobia; order Terriglobales; family Acidobacteriaceae; genus Angelobacter. Next base: position 1,341 of record DASYKK010000066.1, on the reverse strand, counting down.
TGCTCTAGTCCAAGCAAAATGCTCTCCTCGCCGTTTCGAAGCCCCATCAACACCCAAGGTAGCGTTAGGGCACTAGTCCCGCGCAAGAACGTTGTGCGCCTCTTGCGCCTCTTTGATTGAAAGACCAACAAGTCTTTGTTCGTTTTGAGAGCCTCCACCAACTGTTGGACAGTATTTATTCCAATACCAAGCAAGATCGGGGAGAGAATCGTCAAAAGAGCATCATTGTCATCGTCGATTTTTGTATCTAAGTCTTTTGCTAACTGGTTCTCAAGTTCTCGAATGAAATCGTTTTGTTCGAACATAACCTTGAGCGAAATCTTATCGATACCTACTTCTTCTGGGATTGTTGTGATCTCGGTCTTTATTTTGGACTCATAATCAGCTAGGTCATTTCGGATGGCCGCAAACTCTTCGTCGGCTACCTCTAAGAGACCGGCCAATCTCGAAAATCGGAGAGGGAATTCCGTGTCCGCTCTTGTATCCTAGGTCGTGCTCAATTTCCGCCCAAGCATGCTGCAGAATAGAGCGTATTTGGATTTCACATGCGAGCTCTCGAAATCGCCGATTCTCAGCTAACCTGATTCGATCTTGGGAAAGCGAACAGATGTAGTGAAGAGATAAATACCCAAACCGATCAGGATCGAGCAACTTTCTTTTGTCCACTGATTTATCGGTATCAATAACAAATTCGCGCTCGATCAGCGCCCCGATCTTATCAACTTCGTCTTCGAAGTGGGTTATTACACGCACCCCAATTATGTCAGTAACATCTTTCAGAGAACGATAATTCTTCCCCTCGCGCCCCAGTTTCTCTTGAAGCTTTGGACGTTCCTTTACGCGTGCGTGGACTGAATGAACTGTGACTCCTTCGAGACGGAGCAATTCAGCAACGAGACGTTGGCAGCTTGCTTTGAAATCGCCAAACAGCGAAATGCCTGCGTCGTACTCTTTAAGTATCTGTTGGCCTGTGCCTTCGTCAGTTTCTGGCATAGTTTCAATCACCATACTATCTTCAGTGCGCCGAACTGGCCAAAACAAATAAAGGCTACCAGATCGGCAGCCTTTCTTCATTCACTGGGTTTTTGATCTTACCGCGCAAAGGTTCCTACAAACGCACTGCGCTTGTCGTGCAGTGTCCATGAAGTGTTCAGGTCTTTGCCGCGATATTCGTCGGTCATAGCGACGGCGGGCATTGCGTGCGCGGTCTGCGTAAGCGGCTTGTAGAAAGTATCTTCATTGCCGCAGAGGTGGTCTTTGTCGCCGATGGCGCGGGTTTCGACTGTGACCATGTCGCCGGCCTGCAGGCGGGCGCGCGTGCTGTGCTCGCCCTGCGCTACT
>DASYKK010000065.1:0-2919 GCA_035995565.1 Candidatus Angelobacter sp. | reverse complement strand
CCGGTGCTGGAAGTGACCAAACGCGTGATCAGCAGCTCCATTGGACGGCCGCTCAAAGAAGCTATGAAGACCTCACAGGATCTTTATCTCAACGAGCTGATGAATCTGGAAGACGTGCAAGAGGGCCTGCGCGCCGTAATCGAGAAACGCAAGCCCGTCTGGAAAAATAAATAAAGGTGATCAGCTCAAGAAGCTTTGTAGCTGATGCGGTGCTTGATCGAGTTATAGACTTCGCCGGGAATGACCATGCGGCCAAGCAGGTCAATCTTGCTGGGATAAGGCCGCTGCTCCACGATCCGTTCTGCTAGCTCGGCGTCCAGGCCCAGCACTTGCATGATCTCCTGCTGACTAGCCTCATTAATGTTGATCGTCGTAAGGAGTGACCCTTTGCCGCCTGCGCGCCGGCGGCGCAACGCGATAATCCATGCTCCGGAAAAGACTCCAAGACCTACTGCTCCCAGGAATGACAGCACCTTCATCGACAGCTCCTTAAATGTTGCTGCCTATTGGAAGGATTTTTTCGCTCACGGGTTTGATGGGACAATAAAAACGTTGGCGGTCTCGTGGTCAACAACTCAGCTTTAACTTCAGCAGCATTGCTCTCAGAGATTTTTTACCAGGAATCGCACCATGTGATATCCATCCATGTATTTGAATGGCGTTTCGCCAGTGGTGTAATGGCCGCAAGGCAGAACAACTGTCTTCAAGTCGGCGCCATATTTACGGAACCCTGCTTCAGCTTCACGGGAGAGCTCCGGCAGGAACGTGAGATCATAACGCGCGTATATCAGCAGATTCTTTTTAGGATAGCGGGCAAACTTGTCAAAGTACGCCATGGGACTCACACACTTCCACGACTGGCGCAAACTCGCGAGGGTAATCCCGTCGCGCTCCAGACCCTCGCGAACATGGCGCGTCGATTGGCCAGTCCAAACCACGTCCGCCATGTAGGTGGAAGCATGGTTGAAGACATTTACTTTCAAGCGCGGATCGTGCGCGGCGGCAAGAAATGAGTAACACGATCCCAGACTGGTACCCACGATTCCCACGTGGTCTTTGCCCTGCGAGTAAAGCCAGTCAATGCAGGCGCGAACGTCCACCACCGCCTGCCGCGCGGCGTCCAGGGTGCGGCAGATGTTGGGCGAGACAGCGTAGTCAGAACGGGCTGTCTCCTGCGGGCGGCGAATGTCATGATACGGCTTGCTCACGCGCAGCATGGAAATGCCAAACCGGTTCAGGATAGGGCCGAGCGCGTTATAAGCAATTCCGTTGGCGTTCCAGTGCGGCAACACGATCACTGCGCGATTCCCTTCCGCGGGAAACCAACGCGCATTCACCATGTCGTTTTCCGGGTAAGGTGTTGGCGCGGGCGAGGTAAAGCGCAGGAAAGCGCCGTCTCCTTTTGGGACTTTGTCGTTAGCGTTGCTGCCGGTGGCAAACAGTTCGATCTTGCGCGTTTCCACGCGGAAGTCGTCAGGAGTCTTGTAGGAAAAAAACTCGTCACTATGGGCGACAATATGGTCATTCAGCTCGTGCAGGTAGCTTTCAAAATTCTGCTCTGAGTCGGGAAAGTTGCCATTGACCAGGGGCCAGCGGCGGGCCCATTCCATACCCCATTCCAGCGGGCGCACCACCCGGTTCGTGTCGCGCGTGGTGAGACGGGTCTCCCACGCATACATCCATTTTCGATAAATGCTTGCCATGACTTTTATGAAGAGTTCTAGTCTTAATTCTAAACGATGAAGAGTACTTTTCTGATGCTCAGCTGCCACTACTAAGTGAAATCCCGTACACTGTGCATATCGGAGCGCGAAGCATTTGATCCCGACGAAACTTGAGCGTATTGCCCATGAAATCGGTGGCGAATTGCGTGGCGTTTCTTCCCCGCTGGTCCCCCCTTCTTCACTAACAATAGACCGCGTTTGCACTGATTCTCGCGGCGCGGCTCCGGGCGCCCTGTTTGTGGCGCTGAAAGGCCAGCACACTGACGGACATCGCTTCCTTGCCGACGCATTCCGCAACGGCGCAACAGCGGCGCTGATCGCGCACGATCGGCTTGCCAGCGCCGTGTTTGATCCTTCGTGGCTTGTGATCGTGGTAAGTGATCCACTGCGCGGACTGCAAACTCTGGCCCGCTGGCACAGGCGTGAATATTTTCAGCGCGTCCTGGCAATCACCGGCAGTAACGGCAAGACCATCGTTAAAGACGCATTGAAGTCGCTGCTTGCCGGCAGACAGGTGCTGGCTTCGCCGGGAAGTTTCAACAGTCAGCTGGGTTTGCCGCTGGCCGTCTTGTCGGCGGAGAAGCCTGAGCCGCTGGCGATTCTTGAAGTCGGCATTTCTGCTCCCGGCGAGATGGCTGCGTTGGAAGAGATCGCGCGGCCTGACTACGGTATTCTCACCAACATCGGTCTCGCCCACGTCGCCGCTTTTGGAAACCGCGAAGCAATCGCGCAAGAAAAGATGAAGCTTTTCGAACGGATTCCCGAGGACGGCTGGCTGCTTCTGCCGTCGGGCGAGCCCACGCTTGGCGCTCCAGCAAAAAATATCAAGTGCACCATTCACAGGATTGGCGACAAGAACCAACTGCTTTGTCTCACTCCTATTTCTCTCAGCGCTGACGGTCAAGTGCTGGAGCTGAGCGTGTCGTCGCAAGGTACAAGAAGCGTGATCGTAAAGACGCGGTCACCTGAGATGATTGCCGATCTACACTTTGCCGCGACCGCTGCTCATCTTCTCGGCGTGCCGCTGGAAGCAATTGCCGCGGCTCTTGAGAACTACGCTCCGACATCCACGCGCATGGAGCTTTGGTCGTCGCCGCAGGGGATTCGCATTATCAATGACGGTTACAGTTCTGATCCCATCTCTGTGCATGCGGCGCTGAGATCGGCCACGCTGGGCGCGTCGCGCAGTGGCAGG
>DASYKK010000064.1:0-3507 GCA_035995565.1 Candidatus Angelobacter sp. | reverse complement strand
GAAGCGGAAAAGCAGGCACTAACATCAGGGCATGCGCTCAAACAGATGGAATCAGATTTGGCGCGTACGGAGCAGCGCCTGAATACTTATCGTCTTGAGATGGAGCGGACGCGCTCCGCGCGAAACGAGAAAGAACTTGTCGTTGCGGAAAAGCGCGAACAGGCTGAAGGGCTGGAGCAGAAGCGCCAGTCTTTGGAAGACGAGATGAAGGTCGCGCAGCAACGGATGGTCTCGCTGAAGACGGCGCGGGACGAAGCAGCGCAGAATGCCTCCCATGCGGCGGCGCATCTGGCCGTAGTGGAAGAACGCCGCCGGACAGCCGCGTCGGCGCTGGAGCGGATCGAGTCTCTTGCCACCGAAGCAAAGCAGCGGGTCGAGTCATTGCAAACGCAGATCCAGTCCGCAGCAGCAGAGAAGGTCCAGCGCGAAGCGGAGAACATGCAGATCGCGGACCGTCTGGAAGCGCTGAGCACGGAGAAGGCTGCGGCCGAGGCCACCGGGGTACAGCTGCAGCACGAATCTGATCAGGTGCGCGCTCGCATTGCCGAAATCGATCATGAATTGAAAGCCGCTCGCGCTGAGCTGGACACCGCGCGTGAACGCAAAGGAGAGATCGGAACGCTGCTGGCCAAGTTGCAGTCTGACCTGGCGCACATGGCTGAATCCTGCCTGAATGAACTCGGCATCACCGCGGACGACCTGCGGGCCAACACTGAAATTCCGCTGGTCGAAGGCGAGCAACTGGCATTGGACGAGAACACCTACCGCGAGATGCGCACGAAACTCGACAATATGGGTCCGGTCAACATGATGGCGCTGGAAGAATTCAAAGAAACCGAAACGCGCCACCAGTTTCTGGAAACCCAGCGCAAAGACCTTTTCGATTCCATTGAAAACACGCAGGCCACTATCAAGGAGATCGACGAGTTCTCCCGGCAGAAGTTCCAGGAAGCGTTTGATCGTATCAATGAGAATTTCCAGTTCACCTTCCGTAAATTGTTTGGCGGCGGCCAGGCCTTCATGCGCCTCACCGACGAACTGAACACCGCAGAGAGCGGCATCGATGTAGTGGCCTCGCCTCCGGGCAAAAAGTTGCAGAATGTGCTGCTGCTTTCCGGTGGAGAGAAGGCGCTCACGGCGCTGTCACTGCTCGTCGGCATCTTCCAGTATCAGCCCAGCCCCTTCTGCATCCTGGACGAAGTGGATGCGCCGCTGGACGAAGCCAATATCGGACGGTTCACCGAACTGATCCGCGAAATGGCCGTGCAGACACAATTCATCATCATCACACATAGCAAAAAGACGATGTCCATTGCGCCGGTAATGTATGGAGTGACCATGCAGGAGCCCGGCGTATCGAAGATTGTTTCTGTGAAGTTCGGCGCAGAGAACGGAATCCCAAGGGCAGCATCAGCGTAAACAGGTTAGAGCGAGTATGCGCCAGCGCCGCATTCATTTCCTGATTGTTCTGATCGCGGCACTACGTTGCGTGGCGGCCGCAGGCACCATTCAGGCCGACAAAATCGTGATCATGAAGTCCGCTCGCACCATGACTCTGCTGAGCGGCCCCAAAGTCCTCAAGACCTATAGAGTAGCTCTCGGATCAGTCCCTGTTGGCCCTAAACGGGTTGAAGGCGACCACAAAACACCCGAAGGAGATTATCGAATCGACGCAAAGAACTCGCATAGCCAGTTCCATCTCTCGCTGCACATTTCTTATCCCAGCGCGGCAGATCAGCAACGAGCGCGCAGCCAGGGCTTACGTCCCGGCAGCGCAGTTATGATTCATGGATTGGCCACGCCTTTTGCCTATCTGGGGCCTTTGCATCGCCAAACCGACTGGACGGATGGATGCGTGGCTGTGACGAACGCAGAGATTGAAGAAATATGGAAGCTGGTCCCGGTGGGAACCAAAGTTGAGATTCGACCCTAAGTTTCCTTGAGCTCGTTCAAAGATTTTTTTCTTCGTCAAGCACATTATCTGAACGACATTCAGTTGCGGCCGGTGCACTAGAGGCTCCGCGACTTTTGCAGGTCAACATTTTTCATATTTTGGAAAAATATTTTTTGGCCACGGTTAATTTTTAGTAACCGGTACTACAAAGTTGAACGAAAATCAATGCAAGAAAATCCTTGATTCATGCGGGTTTCACAGCTTGTGCAATTCCTGGATTTTTTTCATGCGATGCATTCGCTTGCACATTTTAGATTCGCAATTTCCACGGTTGACAAAAACAGTTGAGAGGCTAGAATACGACCTCGCCCACGTATTTCCGCCATGACAAGTCAAAGCGCCCAAAGCCGAATTCTTTTGCAGACAGATTTTCCGGAACTAACGCTCCATGCTCGCGGCAAGGTGCGCGATTTATATAGTTTGAACGAACAACTGTTATTTGTCGCCACGGACCGGATCTCCGCATTCGACTACGTTCTGGCCACAGGCATTCCGGAAAAAGGCCGTGTGCTCACACAGCTCTCGTTGTTCTGGTTTGATTTCTTGAAGGACGTGGTCAAGAACCATCTGATCACGGCCAAAGTGGAAGAGTACCCTGCACCGCTCAAGAAATACTCCGACGACCTGCGCGGGCGTTCCATGCTGGTGACCAAGGCGCAAATGATTGATATTGAATGCGTGGCGCGCGGGTATCTTTCCGGATCGGGCTGGAAGGAATACCAGCAGACGGGCGCAGTCTGCGGCATTAAGCTGCCCGCGGGCCTCAAAGAATCTGACAAGCTGCCCGAACCGATCTTCACGCCGGCCACCAAGGCGCTGAGCGGCCACGACGAAAATATTTCGATTGAGGAAATGGCCAAGCGCACGGGAAAAGAGCTGGCAGAGAAACTGCGCGATTTGACGTTAAAGATTTATAAGACAGCGGCGGACTACGCAGCCGGTCGTGGCATCATCATTGCCGATACGAAGTTTGAGTTCGGCCAGACATCGCAGGGCTTAATTCTCGCGGATGAAGTCCTTACCCCGGATTCATCGCGTTTCTGGCCAGCGGATAAATATCAGCCGGGCAAAGCGCAGGAATCCTTTGACAAGCAGTTTGTTCGCGACTATCTGGAAGCGATTAAATGGAATAAGCAGCCCCCTGCCCCTTCTTTGCCGGAAGATGTTGCGCGCAAAACAAGCGAGAAGTACATAGAGGCATACAGAATTTTGGCGGGACGTGAGTTGCCCGCAGGTTGAGACGCCAATGGCATGAATGCGCTTGATTGGATCATCCTCGTGATCATGCTCCTTTCGGCGCTGTTGGCGGCGGCCCAGGGATTCTTTTTTGAAGTGATCTGCCTGGCAGGGGCGGTTGTCGGATACCTGCTGGCAGCGTGGGGGTACGGTAAGCTTTCCCCATGGTTTTTGCAGTACGTCAAGCTGCCGGCTTTTGCGGACTTGGCGGGCTTTCTTACGATTTTTGTGTCGGTGGTCCTGCTGGCGGGCGCGATTGCAAGGATAGCCCGCTGGATGGTGCACGAAGCAGGACTCCGATCGGTTGATCGTGCGCT
>DASYKK010000063.1:0-17928 GCA_035995565.1 Candidatus Angelobacter sp. | reverse complement strand
AGTTTCAAAGTCGTCGGGATGGAGGCCGTGCAGCACGAGCAAACTGCTGACCAGAGGCTCGAGACTGAGCTTGTCAATCATGGCCACGCCCGGCTCACCGGCGGCGAAGACGGTTTCCATGATTCTCTCCAGGCCGGCGCCGTGAAGCTCCATCAGCAGATGAACCAGTTCCTTGGCGGAGGCCCGGATCTTGTCGTCAGAGATGCGTTCAAGGTCTGCTGCCAGCTCTGCCATCTGCTGGACACGCTGGCGAAAATCTTTTTCGTTGACCACGCTGCTCCTTTGAAAACAGCCTGAAAGTGGAGCCGCGGGCGGCCCCACTCCTTTAGACCTATCGCGATCAGGGTTGAAGTCCGAACATTGGTGAGTGATGGGTTTCTAGCACCTTCCCGTCACCCAGATACATGTGTACACCGCACGGCAGACAAGGATCAAAGCTGCGCACTGCGCGCATAATATCAATCCCCTTGAACTTGTCTGGACCGTTCTCTTCAAAGATCGGCGTATTTTGCACCGCATCCTCGTATGGCCCGGGCGTTCCGTAAATGTCACGCGGGTTGGCATTCCATGGCGTGGGCGGATACGGATGGTAGTTGGCGATCTTGCCTTTGCGGATCACTACATGATGTGAGAGCACACCGCGTACCGCTTCATGGAAACCGCAGCCGATGGCCTCTTCCGGGACCTTGAAATCAGTCCATGTGCGGGTCCGGCCGGCATGCAGTTCAGACAGCGCCTGCTCACAGAAATAGAGTGCACAGCACGCCGCGTACACCTGGAAGTAAGTGCGCGCACGATCTCGTTCAATCGCATTGCTCCACTTAGGGATCTTCCATTCGAACTCGGTTTCCGGAAGAGACGTAGTCTTGGGAAGATACATCTTCACGCTCGTTCCAGTCGCTTTGACATAGCCGATATCGACGATTCCTGCCAGAGCTGTGGTCCACAGGCGAGCGATTGGCCCGCCGCCGGTATCAAGGGCCAGATGGTCGCCGGTACGCTTATCGAACCAGCGTGGTGACATGACCCACGTATATTTTCCGCCGAAGTCGCGCTTCTGCGGCCGGGGAATCGTCGTCTGGTTCCAGGGGTGATTCTTGTCCACGGGATTTCCCAGCGGATCTTTGGTGACGAACGTTTCGGAGTTTTTCCAGTCGTCGTAATAAGAACTGCCGAGCAGAATGCGGATGTTGAGATTGATATCAACCAGATCCGTAGTAACCAGTTTGCCATCCACCACCACACCCGGCGTGACGTACATGGCGCGGCCCCACTTAGTCATATTCTGGTAGGTGTAATCGCAAACATCAGGGTTCTGGAATGATCCCCAGCAGCCGAGCAGAATACGGCGCTGTCCGACTTTTTCATAGCCGGGAAGCGCTTCATAGAAAAAATTGAACAGATCGTCGTGCAGTGGGACGACCTTCTTCATGAACTCGACATACTTCATCAAGCGCACCAGATAGTCCGTGAAGAGCTGAACGGTGGGGACGGTTCCAACTCCTCCGGGATACAGGGTAGAAGGATGCACGTGGCGGCCTTCCATTAGGCAGAACATTTCGCGCGTCATGCGGCTCATTTGCAGAGCTTCACGATAAAAGACGCCGGTGAAAGGATTCAGAGCGCGCATGATGTCAGCGATCGTTTTGAAGCCGTGAAGGGCTGAGCCCGAAGCAGGCGTCTTTTCCGCTTTGGCTAAAACGCCAGGATTGGTCTCTTTGACCATCTGCTCGCAAAAATCAACGCCCACCAGGTTGTCCTGGAAGATGTTGTGATCGAACATATATTCGGCGGCTTCGCCCAGATTGACGATCCACTCGGCCATGTTGGGCGGCCGCACACCGAAAGCCATGTTCTGCGCGTAGTTGGCGCAAGTGGCATGATTGTCGCCGCAGATGCCGCAGATGCGGCTGGTGATGAAGTGGGCATCGCGTGGATCTTTGCCTTTCATGAAAATACTATATCCGCGGAAGATGGACGATGTGCTGTGGCACTCGGCCACCTGCTTGTTGGCGAAATCAATCTTGGTAAAGATGCCAAGGCTACCGACGATCCGGGTAATCGGGTCCCAGTTCATTTCCACCAGTTGTCTTGGTTTACTGGGAACTTCTGTCTGTGGGGCAATTGTGGTGCTCATCGCATTGGCTCCTTATAGATTCTCAGTAGGATCTGGGGTGATAACCGGTGGTGAGTTCCGGCCGACGATGCCGCCATTTAGGCTCTTTGTTGACGGTATGATTGGTCAGCCTACGCAACAGGCGCATGGATTTGCCGTACGCCATAATCGCATTGCCCGAAACTTTCGATCCCGGCGGCGCATCCATAAATGGCATGAACTTGTCCGGGAATCCTGGCATGGTGCAGCCAATGCAGATCCCTCCCACGTTAGGACAGCCACCGATTCCCGCCATCCAGCCGCGCTTGGGCACGTTGCAATTCACGACAGGCCCCCAGCATCCCAGTTTTACAATGCATTTGGGCGAGCCGTAGACTTCAGCAAAGTCAGCCTGCTCGTAGTAACCGGCGCGATCGCAACCGTCATGGACCGTCGCCCCAAAGAGCCATTTGGGACGCAGTTGATCGTCCAGCGGAATCATAGGCGCCAGACCGGCGACCTGATAAAGCAGGTAGAGGACAGTCTCCATGAAATTGTCTGGCTGTACCGGACATCCGGGCACGTTCACGATGGGCAGGCCGGCTTTCGATTTCCAGTCCCAGCCCAGATAGTCAGCCAGTCCCATGCAGCCTGTAGGATTGCCTTCCATGGCGTGAATACCGCCGTATGTCGCGCACGTTCCAATAGCGACTATCGCGAGCGCTTTGGGCGCCAGCCGATCAATCCATTCACACGTGGTGATGGGCTGCCCGGTATTGGGATTGGTTCCCATCGCCGCCCAGTAACCTTCTTTCTTGATGGTTTCATTAGGAATGGAACCTTCCACCACTAGCACAAACGGCTCCAGCTGTCCCTTTTCCGCCATGTAAAAAAATTTCATGAAATCGTCGCCGCATTCATAGGCAAGGACTGGGTTATGCAGATGAACTTTTGGGAGTCCGGGAATGGCTCCCAGGATCACATCTTCAACGCTGGGTTGCGTGGCCGCGGTAATCGAGACCGAATCTCCGTCGCACCCGAGGCCGGCGGTGATCCATAATATGTGCACTTCCGCAACAGCCGGTGGTTTTTGCGTCACGCGACCGTAAGGGACTGCTTGCGCTGTCATAGCGGATACTCCTTTCGGGAACGATGGAGGCTGCATGGCAGCCTTGTGAAACCTTTAGATACCGACTCTTTCAAGATTGCTGACGTTCGATCGCTCGATAGACAAGTTTCGAAACAATCGCACACGTGATGCCATTCATGAAAATTCGTGATGTCATCCATAAGAACCGACGATGCCCCATCCATAAAAACAGACGAGCAATGTCAAGGAAAGCGGGTGCGGCCTTTTTTTAGACACATACTTTCCCCATAGCAATCATCGGGGATTCCCTGAGGCAGGGACTAAGGTTAGCTTTTGCTTGTTTATTCTTGCAGATGCAAAGAGAGGGGAAGCTATCACAAACTGTTTCGAAGGCAGAGTAGATCAATATTGTTCGACACCAGACATATAGCCACAGGGGTGCGCAGCCTTCGCTGCCAGAAAGAGTCCTAGGCGGGCTTTTCATGAAACATTTTCCACTGAATCGCCTGCTGTACCAGTTCTCGGCCGGTGCGCAGCAGCAGCTTTTCTTTGATGTGCGCCTGATAAGACTCCACAGTCTTAATACTGAGGCAGAGCTTTTCCGCGATCTGGCGCGTGCCGCTGCCCTCACCGATCAGCCGAAAGACTTCCAACTCGCGGTCTGTAAGGTCTGCAATGCGGGAGTGTTCTACTGAACTAGGTCTGCCAACATACTGCTGGAGCACTTTATTCGCCATGCGATCACTGAGATAGACTTCTCCGTTCAGGATGCGGCGCAACGCAACCAGCACTTTCTCTGTTGCTTCCTGTTTCATGATGTAGCCATTGGCGCGGGCACGCAAGGCACGCTCGGCATACGTGGTCTCGTCATGCATCGAGAGGACAAGAACAGGCAGCGCAGGCCAGACGTTGCGAATATTTTTCAGAAGTTCAAGGCCATCGGGACCATTGAGGGAAATATCCACAATCAGCACGTCCGGCTTGGCCGCTTCAATCGCATGCAACGCCGGCTGTGCCTCTTCAGCTTCGCCGCAAACCGCGAGGTCCGGCTGGCCATTGATCAGCAGAGCAAGCCCCTGGCGAACGATAGGATGATCATCGACAACGAAGACGCGGCTCTTGCGGTTTGAAGCCGGCGGATTTGGATACGTATGCATACTCAACCTTAGCGGTCCGCGAGCATCGGGAAATGGCAGACAACGAAAGTGCCCCGCGTGCCATCGCGCCGAATTTCCAAGGTCCCGCCAATCATGCCCGCCCGATAATTCATGATGTGCAGCCCCATGCCCGTCCGTGCCGGTGACTCAGGTATGCCTTCACCATCATCTTTTATCATTAATGTGCCTCGCTTGTCCCCGGCAAACAGATGTATGACGATGTTTCTGGCCTGCCCATGTTTGATGGCGTTGTTCACAGCTTCCTGCGCAATGTGATAGAGATGTGTCGCTTTGTTGTAGTCGTGAAGAAACACCGGCTTTTCGCATTGGAATCGGCAGTCTATCCCAAACAGGTCTTCCACCTCTGTGGCGCACAATTGCAACGCAGACATGAGTCCGTGCTTATCGGTCACCACCGGCAACAGGCCTTGCGACAGTTCCCGCGTCTTGTGGATGGCTTCGTTCACGAGCTGCACGATTTTCGCTGCGTCACCCGCCTCTGGCAGTTGTTTTTCCGCGAGCCTTTGCTGCTGCACCTTGGTCATGAATGCGATGCCCGTCAAATGCTGCCCCAGTCCATCATGCAGGTCCTGACCAATGCGGCGCTGCTCACGCGCGCTGATATCGAGCACGGCTTTTTCCAGACGCTTGCGGTCCGTGATGTCAGTGCCGCTGGCAATGATGTAAGCCGGAACGCCATTGCTTCCGGGCAGAACAGTGGTGGACCAGGCGATGAGCCGTTGCGAGCCATCGCGCGCGACCCAGTAGGTTTCATAGTCGCTAGAAATCTGATCAGTGCGGAGTTGCTCAAACATGGCACGATAGCGGAAAACATCGTCGGCAGGCAGGAACAAATCCCAGATGCATTTTCCCTCGACTTCTTCCTGCGAATATCCGGTAATTCGTTCACACGCGCGGTTAAAGCGGATCACGCGGCCTTCATGGTCCAGCACCACTACCAGCGCGCCTACAGTATCAAGAATTGCCGACGCAACATTGCGCTCTTCCTGGAGCTGTTCTTCGGTACGTTTAAGATCGCTGATGTCAAACGCGACTCCGTGAATAAAGGAAGGCCGGCCGTCTTCACTGCGCATCATCCTAGCGTCACACTGAAACCAGATCACCCGTCCATTGCGGGCAATCACCCGGTAGGCGGACCGCAAAGGTTTTCCGGAAAGAAACATTTGCGCTGCTTCGACGCTCCAGCGTTGCTTGTCCGAGGGATGAATCTGCCGATACCAGCGGACCGGATCTTCCAGCCATTCCTCGCGAGAAAAGCCCAGCGTGGCCTCGATCTGCGGGCTCACGTAAGCTTCACCAATGCCTCGATCCAGATAGGCCATAAAGACAACGGCGGGAATCTGCTCCAGCAGCGCTCGATACTTAGCTTCAAGGTGGGGATTAAGTTCGCCCTGCTGCTCTTCTGCAACGAGACGGAGCGCCTGTTGATCAAGGGAGGTTTCCCGTTCGAACAGGCCCGTAATGAATACGCTGGCCAATTCGGACAATACGGCTTCCGCTTCGGCTAGATCAGGAAGCTGATCGTCTGAAAACGTGAACTTTGCGGAACTACCCATGGCACATGGTGCGGAGCTTGAACAGCTATTTCAAATTTTAAAACTATCGCTATAAGAATGAGATGCTCAAGTTTGCAGACGCGCTTTGCGACGCCAGATCGGCTCCTTATTTAAGGAGGACTGGGTAAAGCGTCGTAGCGCGTGAATCGCGCGGCCATAAGTCTGCACCGCGCTCGATGAAAGCAGCGATCCCGGCGGCTGGTCCATGAAAGGCATGAATTTGTCAGGAAAACCGGGCATGGTGCAGCCGATGCAAATGCCGCCAACATTGGGGCAGCCGCCAATGCCGCCCATCCATCCCCGTTTACCGACGTTACATTGCACCACCGGCCCCCAGCAGCCGAGTTTAACGATGCAAAGCGGCGAACCATATTCTTCCGCAAATTCGGCCTGCTCATAGTAACCGCCGCGATCGCAACCTTCATGGACTGTACTGCCAAAGAGCCATTGAGGACGCAATGCCTCGTCCAGGGCGATCATGGGGGCGCGACCCGCGGCCATATAAAGGAGATACAACAGCGTCTCCATAAAATTGTCCGGTTGCACCGGACAGCCCGGGACGCACACAATCGGGATACCAGCATTGGACCGCCACTTCCAGCCCAGATAATCTGGAAGTCCCATGCAGCCGGTGGGATTTCCTTCCATGGCATGGATCCCGCCATAGGTGGAACACGTGCCCGCTGCGATGATCGCCCAGGCACGCGGCGCCAAACGGTCAATCCATTCGCAGGTGGTAATCGGCTGACCGGTTACTGAATCAGTTCCGAAGGAAGCCCAGTATCCTTCTTTTTTGTTGGTTTCATCTGGAATAGAACCTTCCACCACCAGGATGAATGGCGCAAGCCTTCCCTGAGCGGCGAGGTGAAAACGCTGCATAAACTCATCGCCATTCTCAATAGCTAGAAAAGGATTTAAGAAATTTACTTTGGGAATCCAGGGCAGTCCGCCGGTGACAATGTCCTCGATACTCGGCTGGGTGGCAGCCGTCATGGCAATGGTGTCGCCGTCGCAGCCGAGGCCTGCGGTGATCCAGAGAACGTCAATTTCAGTAATCGGAGTTTTCGCAACGGGCTCTAAGACAGGCGAAGCACTGTCCTGCTTCTCTCGGGGACCTTCATCGCCCATTGTCCGTTCTCCTTGTGCAGGAGCCCGAAGCAAAATCTTGCCGTCGGCTACGCCGGAATATTCTAACCCAAGCGCCACACAACTTGCGTGGGGACGGGCTAAGCACGCGCCATCCCACATGCAGGCCTTGAATTGACCTGCAAATGGGAATAGCCCATCAATTACATGGTGCTGATTTTGATATAGCGCTTGATGTCGGGCGCCATAGTTGCGAACAAAGCGATCATCCCTACGGACAAGGCGCTCCAGATAAACTTTTTCTTCATTTTCACTCCCCTCACTTTTGCGAATGCGATTTTTCCGATTCGGACAGCAAACTTGCTTTAGACGTCAGACCTGCTTCATAGGATGCAATGCAGGTTCGCCGAGTCTACCGACCTTTGATTGCGGAGCTGCGGGACGCCAGGTAAAGAACGAGCGACATTACCAGGGACACCAGCGACGATTTTAAACTGCTGGTAAACTGTTGATACCAATCACGCGGAGAGGTGTGTGAGTGGTTGAAACAGGCAGTCTTGAAAACTGCTGAGGTCGAAAGGCCTCCGGGGGTTCGAATCCCTCCCTCTCCGCCAGAATCCTGATTTACGAAGACTATAACTTCCAGCAAACCCAAGCCTACCTGGCGATTTCGGCGGAGGCCACGACCGCGCCTAATGAATACGCTTAGGGCAGGCTACGTCCTTAAGCGTATCGCGCACGGTGGCAGCCCCCAATCATTAGAAATTCTAATCTTGTACTAATGCGTTTCTAATGGCAATTGAGCAGACTTGGACATCGCCAAAGTGTTCTCTGGCGATGTGAGTCAGATTATGAAACCGCTTCTCACCAGATTTCTTCGTGGCGCCGTACTTGGCATGATGCTGCTGCTTTCAGGCATGGCCGGTATGGTGTGTTTTTCCTACGATGCGGACGGTGACGAGAGTACGCCTCCGGTGACGGTTGAGTTCAACGGAGTGGTTCCCAGCAAGAAAGGGATCCAGGTTTCCAGCCCGCGTTCGAGTACGGTTGCACAGCACGTGCGTGATACTCAAATGCCTTCTGCTGATCTTCTGGCATCCGCAAATATTTTGTCAGTTCCGGCCCTTGCTAAAGGGTCTCCGCAACTTGTTGTTCCGCTCAGGCGCTAATTCTCGCTCCAATCTATCTTTTGTCGTAGTCAATTCCTAAGAAGGCTTACCTTCGTTCGTTGAGGGCTGAAGCCGGCAGAACCAGTACCCAGCCAAGTACCAAACTGGACCTGAATGTTCTGAATCGGAAGCAACGCAGTAATTCCTGCTACGACAAAAATCGCACAACCATTTGGATCGCTCACTTAGGAACAGCAGCACCGTTCCATGAAAGATCCGCAGTTTATGCCCGCCGTTTCCGGGAGAGCTCTGCAATACACGCAGCTCTCTCCCGGACACGGGTGAGCTTTTAGCCAGTGTCAATTCACATGAAGATCAAAGAGGTCTGCGATTCAATTCGCACGGACTTCAAAAGGAGGGACTTACAGAGAAGCAAATTTTTCGCCTAAATCGAACTAGACAAGCTCTATTGTTGGGCAGCCGGGCCATACGCCCGGCTTTTTTCCCTTATCAGCCAAAACTTCCGGGTTGGACAAGAGATACCAAACAGCAACGAGCAAACACCAGGAAGGTACAAAATGAAATCTACGACAACAGACGCACGGCGTCTGTGCTGCGCACCGCAGAATTTTCCTCTAAGCATGTGGCTCTGCCTCATGATTGTTCTTGTCGCCGCGACGTCAGCGAGCGCTCAAACACCAGTTAATCCAACAACGAACACTCTTCTACTCTCCGGTCCCGGACCGGAAAGCCTCAATACTGGTCCAACGGCCGGAATCATCATGAACGGCACAGCGATCAGCGCGTTTACCGGCCAGCCGGTTCGCCATCTATGGGTGTCGGGTGGCGGCAGCGTGTGCCGTATGGATCCGGAACTGGATGCTCCCGGTCCGTGGAACATTAAGCCCCAGACCTGTTCGTTCGAAATCCATGCTGCCGGAGCAGCAGTTCCTCTGGGTGGGCAGTTTGCGTATGACGCAGGGAAAAAGTTTGTTTATTTCGCGGACAATCAAGCCGCGACGCAGGGCATATTTCGAGTCGGGTTCGACTCCGCTGCTGACAGTGGACACGGGCTTCTGGATCTCAACAACGTGTTTGTTCTCGGTGGTGCTTCGGTCACTCCTCAATTTGGCGGTACCGGTTGCGCTTTGCCGGGTAATCCCGGGCAGCCCAGCGCAGTGGCCCTGAGTCCTTTGGGCGACTTGTGGGTGGGATTTGTAGCCAGCGGAGAAATTATTCGCTTTAACAGTCCCGGCACGGCCACGGCGAATGGGTTTGGATCCTGCGCACAGTTTGTTCAATTGGTTGCTACCACTCCGGACAATGCGCTCAGCACGGGTTTGGCCTGGATGGGCCATGATTTGTGGGGCGCCGATGGCGTGTCGCCATTCGTGATTCCGAATGGGGATACCACCTGCCTGATTCCTCCCAGTGCTGCGTGCAGCACAGCGAACGGCACGGTGATATCGACACTGCCGCAAATCGGCGTGACGCTTACCCTTTTTGGCGACCAATTCTATCCAGCCGTAAATGGCAATAACCTTTATTTCGGCGTGGGAAGCCAAGTGGCGTGGCTGGGCAACGTGGCTGGCGGACCGGCAGGTTCGACGCTCACACTGACTTACATGAACACCGCTGGCATCGCTCCGGCTCCAGCACCGGGTCTTGCAGGGATGAAAGCGCTGGCCGTGGACGGAACGGATCCGGCGAATCTGGTAGTTTACTCCGCTGAAGATCCGGCCGCACCAGGAACGATTGGCCAGGCACGCTGGTGGCAGACAACGCAAACTTCCGTGGGACCTGCGGCTCCAGGAACGCCTCTTGATGTTGTGGCGGTGGCCGCTAATGCGCAAGCCACGGTGAGTTGGAGTCCGGCGCAGGTTGCACAGCCGGTAACCAGTTACACGGTACGGAACAGCTTCATCTCGGTGGGCGCGCCTTTGGCTGATATTTTGGTCAACCCAGCGCCCGGCTCCATCTATCCGCCAACGTCGCTGGTAATCCCCGGACTGACCAATGGCGTTTCTTACGCTTTTGAAGTCTCGGCGACCAACGGCACTGGAGCCAGTGCGTTCTCCACGCAAAGCAATACCATTACGCCGCCGGGTGTCGGCGTTCCCAGCGCACCCACCGGCGCGACTGCCGTTGCAGGAGACACGCAGGCGTTCGTTACCTGGACGGTTTCCGCCAGCAATGGCGGTTCGCCTATCACCAGTTACACAGTCAACGTGTTGGACAACGGCATCGGCACTGCGATCTTTGTGACGGTCCCCCCGCCAGCCTTCGGCTCCAATACGGACAGCGCGCTGGTTGGCGGTCTGACCAATGGCCATACCTATACCTTTACGGTGCAAGCGACCAACATCGCGGGCTTCGGTCCGGCATCGAACCTGTCCAATGCGGTCATTCCTTCGGCGGCAAACCTGCCGACGGTATCGATTGCCATGGCGGGGCCGACTTCAATAACTGCCACCCCGGCGCAAGTCACTTACAGCATAACCGTCACGAACACATCGTCGTTCCCGGCTTCAAACATCGCTGTGGCAAATACTCTAAGCACGGTTTCAGCCACCATAGCCACGGCTTCGCGCGATGCCAATGGAAAGGTTTCGATTACTCTAACTTCGCCGCGGGCATTCGCCTTTGGGCAAACGGTGACGATCGCAGGTGTTGCTGATCCATCCTTCAATGGCACATTCCCGATTGCCAGTGTTCCGTCGAACACCAGCTTTACGTATTCGCAAGCGGGTGTTGTTGCGAACAGCGTGTCTGGCACGGCGACTCTGCAGCCGCTCGCCAACATTCTGACCGCAAACGGACCGGTATCGTGCACAAGTGGAGGCCCGGGCGTAAGTAACGTGTCCTGCGTCGTGGGCGCGCTGGCGCCAGGCGCGGTGGCCCGGATCAACGTGATCGTGCAAATGCAAAACCAGACCATCACCAATTCCGCCACGGTGAGTGGAACTGACACCGCCGGCACTGCTTTAGTAAGCAGCAGCGCCAGCGTCACAACCAACGAACCTCCGCCTCCGCCTTCGAACACCGGAGTTACAACTGATCTTGCAATCACGGGCAAGGCGCAACGAGGCAGCGTAAAGGTGAATACGGCTGATCCGTACACCTGGGTAATCAGCAACAAGGGCGCTGACGCGCCGAATGTGGTATTTAAGGATGTCCTACCAAACAGTCTGCAGTTCACGTCAGTCACCACAACGTCGGGAACTTGTACAGGACCGCCGGTTAACGCTCTGGGAGGAACAGTAAGTTGCACGGTTCCAAACCTGGCGAATGGCGCAACTTTCACGGTCACAATCAATGTGGTCGTGAAGGCCGTGGGCAACATTTCGAACACGGGAAGCGTTTCGTTTGACGGGATCGAGGCGAAGCCCGGAAACGAGTCATTCACCATAAAAATAGTTGGGCAGTAGAACAGGAGCGGGCTTGCCGGGATCACCACCTGGCAAGCCTGCACCACTCGGTGCAGATTTATTTCCCATTGAGAGTCGAGGTCAGCGGGCCGCAGCATTGCCCGCATTTTTACTCTCTTCACTCGCGATCGGCTACCTACTTTGGAGTCGCCGGTTTCGTACCGCCAGGCGGCAGCGCGCGCGGTGGAATCCGCTGAGGTGGAGCGGCGTGACGAAGGTTAAAATACTGCTCGTTGAGGTCAGAAGTCACACCGCCAGTGGCGGCTTTCAGGGCGTCGTCGATATTCTTCTGTGAAATCTCACGGACAATCTGGGCCTTGGCCAGTTCCAGCGGAACACTGTTTCGGCTGCGCACCTTATAGATATTGAATCCGGAGGGCTCAAACTCCACTTTTGTAACTTCGCCCGCCTTCAGAGCATTGATCTCTTGTTGTACATTTGCCGGAAACGTTGGTTTGGGACTGACGCTCAGCTCGGTTTGTGGAGGCTGGGCTTTCAGACCCAGCGTTTTATATACCTCCACCTGGAGCGAGGTGATGTCTTCACCTCTCGCCGCGCGTTCCCGGATATCGCTCGCGAGTTGCTTGGCCTTCTTCTCAAACTCAGGCCGGCGGTCCTGGGGACGGGTGGGATCAACCTTGGGAACGTGAATTCGCTCAATCTTCATCTGCTCAAACTTGTCCACGTTTTGCTGGTAATATGCCGCGATCTCCTCGTCCGATGGGTTGGCATATTTTTCCTGGAGATAGCGGCGATAGGATTCCGCCATAGCGCGAGCGCGGGCAATCGTCATCAAATCCCGGAACCGGGGATCTTTATCCACTCCAACCGTTTCGCCTGCTTTGGCCAAAGCCAATATAGTGGCGTAGTTCGTGGCAAAGCCGCGCAGAGCAGGAGGCGCGTAGGCTTGGTTGTTCACGTTGAGAGATGAGACCAGGGCTTCAAACTGTGTCCGTGTCAGAACCAAAGTGCAGGAGTCTGGCTTATCCGCGGACGCCTTCTGACCCGCAGGGCAGACGCCATGCACCGTGAGCACAGGCGCATCTGCCGCAACAGGCGCTACGGGCTGCACAGGCTGGGGCCTGCTTCCCACACCAGCGGGTGGTTGCGAGCTTTGCGCCGGCGGCGTGACCTGTGGTTGCTGCTGGGCCTGAGCTTGCCCCAGAAAGGGCGCGACGGCTAAAACGCACACGAACTGCAGATGACGGATCATTGTGGGCAAATCAACCTCGACTGGAATGGATTACGACTGGCAACAACTCGTGAATAATGCGCTCATAATAGCACATGTTTTCTTGGGTTTGGCCGTATCTGAGGGCTGCGACTGGCGGAGTGAAGCGAGGGCAACTGGCATGAGGAAAATGCAGCCTGCCCTAAAATTTGCCCCGGGCGGCGCGAAACCAGTACAGACGAAAATCACCAAAATTAGCATTTTTAATTCCTTTCCAATAAGCGTCCGACTGCGTTCCGCTATAGTCTCTGTTCGCCTACGATTCTTCCGGAAGGAACATTTCCCCCAATGTTCAAACAACGCTCGATGCTCTCGCTCGTCTTGCCCGCGACCCACATCTTTAGCGTTCGAGACGAAGCCACACCAGTCTTGATTGAATGCTATTGTGCGTTCTGCGGCAGCCTTATTGGCGTTAGTACGGAACGGGCTGTTCTGGACATCGCGCGCCTGAAACACGTCTGTGTCGATCAGGCGATATGAGATGCCTCTTCAGGCGGGGCGCCGAGCGGATCGATAAACGTCACTCTGATCCGCCTGCCCAGCAAGCTTGTTTGCCATACATCTCTTTTGATTTTTAGATTCTTATTGAGTCGAAAAAGAGAATCCTCCCTTGACCGATTGCATGGCCCTCTCCAGCATGATTCAGTTGGAGTACCGATAAGATGGAAATGCTACGGCAAAACCACCTCAGCGGCTGAAGCCGGAAAACCTAAAGCAGCTTACCGCAGGCCTGAAAGGCCCGCTCCACCCCGTGAGGGATGCGACGACCTGGAATCCACTCCACCTGGTCGAACCGGCTAGCAATTAAGCTCGGAATTATTTGACCCCAAGTCAATCGGGACATCGGGTGAATCGAAAGAGGAGGAGGGATTACCGCGGATTTACTCGGACCGGCGCGGATCGGAGGAAAGAAAGGTGGGCCAGCCGCCTGATGACCTGCCCCACACCCAAACGGCCGTTCCGTTCCCTTTTTCGCGAGTTATCCGCAGCGCGGTTCCGGAAATGGATTTCGGAGTTTCACCGCATCCGCCAGCTCTCCTTTTTCGTCCGAGGAGGGGCATCTTCTCGCCTGAAAAATCTTTCTCATTGCCAGATACGGCAAAGGAGAATTGAAAATGGCAGATGACACTCTCGATCTTTTAAAAGACTTGATTCAGACCTGCAAAGATGGTGAGACCGGTTATGTTCACGCCGCAGGTGTAGCTACGGACCCGCAGCTAAAGGCATACTTCACCGAACAAAGCCTGGAAAGAGCCCGCTTTGGCCAGGAACTCCGCGCCGAAGCAGAGCAACTGGGTGAAAAACCTGAAGCTTCCGGCAGCGTCTCTGCTGTTTTGCATCGGGTATGGTTTGAAACCAAGGCGACAATTGGTATGGGCGATCAATCAATTCTGAACAGCGTTGAACAGGGAGAGGACCGGGCGAAGAGGGACTATGAAAAGGCCCTCGCCAGCCAGCTTCCGAGTGACTTGCATGCCATCATCCAGCGCCAGGCAGACAGCGTTCTCAAGGCCCATGACTACATTCGCGACATGCGCGACGGGGAGGCCCAGCCCGGAGAGAAAGTAGCCTAAGCAGCAAGCAAAGGTCTGGAACCTGCGTGTTCCAGGTGGTGCTGCCCTTTCATGCGTTTGCACCTCAAGAGCAATGGGGGGCGCGAATTCAGGGTTGCTATATGTTCGAAAGAAAAAGGCCGGCGCTTGAATTGCGCCGGCCAGCTATGGTCGAACGGTTTTATTGTTTAGAACGTCGCTTTTTAGAACACCAGGTATACGTGTCCCTGGTTATCTAAGCCTGTGCCTGGAGGACCCTGGCGGCGAAGGAGGCCCTTTTGCCGCGTCTGGTTGGGAATGATCACTGACGGGTCGTCTCCGATGGCTAGAACCGCCTGGCCATCGTTGCCGCTGAGCGCCAGAGCTGTAACAGCCCCCAGAGGGCTGGTAAGGCTTAGGGTCGGATCAAGAGCTGCGTCGTTTACCCACAGGACCTGTGTAGTGCAGACGAAGTCATACTGATCCACTTCGGGGTTTTCAGCCAATCCCCCGCTTACCGCGGTTGCAGGATTGGTGACGGTGCCCCCAGGCAGTCCCAAGGTACCAAGGTAGAGCGCAGGCGTGGTTGCAGGATCTGCCGGGACGCTCGGTGAAAGCTTCACCCCTGGCGGCGGCAGACATGCCGGTCTTGCGGTTGCCGGGCCCACAGCGAAGCCACCCGGGTTGTCCAGGATGATCTGTGGAGTCTGGAGGCGTGCGATGGCGCGCTTCATCGGTACAGCTCGTCCGTTGTCCGCGCTGGGCGAGGCCCTCAAGAGCACGGTTACAGTGCCCTTCTTGATGAACTGGCCGGAGATCTGCGGCCCGCCTATTTCATGCATGTACAGGTCATTCCCCTGGAAAGCCATGCTGACAACACCGATGCCATTGAAAGTCCTTACCACGAGCAAAGGAGCGCCTGGCGCGGTTGAAGGATTGGTAATTTTCTGGACGCTCCCATCATTGGAATAACCAATGTAGAGTGCTCCGTCATTGGATGGTCCCTGCGGCAGGGCCACAGTCTCAATGACGCCACCAGCTCCCTTGGCAGGAGCCGTAAGGATTCCAGTCAGTGCCATGGTTCCGCCGGTACCATCCGGTGTGAAAAGGAAGCGGTAAATGTTTTGCGTGACGCCTGAGGCGTCTGGCACATACACAATCTGCTGGCCTAACGCGTTGGGTTTGTCAGCAGCCGTCTGTCCCGGGATGAAGGTCGCATCCGGCTGGAAGCAATTGCTGGTTGAGGTTGCACCGGTGATGGGGTTCTGGTCAATGCGGCAGAAGCCCAGAAGTTCGTCCGACACCCACCAATTGCCTTGCAGGAACAGCAAGCCTCTTGGGTGAGTAAGGCCGGACGCAAACAGAATGCCTCTCTTAGCTGCGACGGGGTTCGGCGAAGCCTGCGTTCCGCCAGTTCCAAGCGCGCCATTCACGCAGGGAGGAGGAGTGGGCACGCCCACGGTCTGAACGCAAGATTCCACAGTGGGTAACGTATTGGCTGCCAGCATCCATGTCCGGCCAGCGTCGACGCGTGGCGGAGCTTGTGGCACGCGCGGGAATAGAGCGTTCACAACCGGGTCATTTACCACGGTCATGTCTTCAACAAAACTGCCATCCGGCAGCGCGGTTGGCGTCGCCGTCTGAATAAAGCCGATTCCCAGAATCAGCGAGTATCCCTGCGGAGTAGCGCTGCCATTGGCTGTGCCACTCTGGTTCCAGACCTGAAGGAGACCCGGAGTAGTAGTGTCATAGCGCACTACGCGGCTGCCGTTGCCAAAGTACAGGAAGCGGCCGTTAGGGACTGTGGAAATAAACTGGTCGGAGGTCATGCCCGCGTGGACAGACAAAAACTGGAACTGCAGGAGGGATCCGCATTTCGGGAAAGTGTAAAAGCACAGGTCAGCGTTCTGGATGCGGTTGAGGAAGCCGACGTCAATCAGCCAGAGATCATGGCCGATCCAGGCCATGCTGGTGGTGTTTCCGCCGATGGCCGTGTTCACGCCAACTCTCTCCACTTTATTGCCTGCCGGAGTGAAGGTGGGTGAAAGCGGATTAAGCACGCGCCAGATGTCGGGGTTCTGCATGCCGACATATAGCTTTCCATCAGGTCCCAGCTTAGTGGTTAAGGTCAAGGGAGGGGCGCCAATCGTCACATTGTTGGTGAACAGCGAGCCAGCTCCCAGGAAGACCGCGATATTGGCGGTGTCGATGACCGTCTTAGTAGCATCGGCTGGATCCACAATAAAACTGAGCCGATGCACGCCGGCCGTTCCGGCCACAAAGACATATCCATTGGAACCGTTGACTCCGTTGGTTTCCACCTGATAGTCAGCGGGTTCCTGAATGCCAGGCCCATAGCACGTGGCAGCGTTAAGCACGCCGTGCGTGAGTCCGGGGTTGGCTGGGTCAGGCACCTGGTCGATGCGGCAGAATCCGTCCACCGTGTCGGAAACCCAATAGTCATGGAGAGCTGGGCCGCCGACCACCGGGTTGGGTACCGTGGAACGAACCATGCCACGAGGCTGGTTGATGCCTCCGTTGGCAATCTGCTTACTAGGTGAAGCGAATGCGCTGGCCGTTGATAACAGAGCTACCAGTGCGATGGCCTTCATGCGTGTCCCGAAGCGAGTTAGCAAGGAATTCTCTTCTGATTGCAGAGCCTTGCCGGGGGCCCGCGTAGGTTTGGAGTTCATGTTCGGTTCCTCTCTTATTTAATTCTTCTGCTGATTCCTTGCCACCCTGCTTCTTCAATTTCACAGGCTGGCAGCGATTCAAGTTGTGAGCTGCCGAGCCGAAGCCCGGCAGCCCGTTGGTTAGCTGGTTATCGCAAGGTTGTTATGCCAGTGGTTGAGCTTCCACCTCCGCTCGAGGTGAGAGTGATCAAGTTCGGCGGCGGTATGTTGGTGAAGAACACCTGGAACACACCGGGCGCCGACGGAATCGACGGTCCCATGATCGCGGAGTACGGTTGCCCAGTCGCCTGGTTGATGATGTCCAAGGTGCAAGTGATCTCTACACCCGGAGTGAAGTCGGTAGCGGTGACTACAAGACGCGCTTTCTTCGTCCTGTAAGTCGCCACGGTGACGGTAATGATGTCAACCTGCGGATTCACAACTACGGTCACCGTCACTGGAGCGCTGGTCAGACCGCTGGCAGCGCTTGTCGCCGTTACGGAGAACGTGAGTGACAATGGCGCCGTCAGTTGCGGAACGATAGGTGCGGTGAAGGTTTGCAATGAACCATCAGGCGATGCTGGTGTAAGAACGATTCCAGCCGGAGCCGTCCAGCTAAAGGTAAGAGCTCCGCTTGCAGGATCAACCGCGCTAGCTGTAAGAGTTACAGCCGTGCCGCTGGCCACGGGGCTACCCGGAGCCGAGCTGGCAGTAACGGTCGGAGGCGTATTTGGCGCAGGTACAACGATAGGCACCAGCACAGTTGCAGGAGCCGAAGCCGGCGTAAACCCGTCACCGCCCACGATGAGTTGGAAGGCCAGGTTCTGCGGCGCTGCCACTACGGGAGCTACGAAGCTCGCTTTGGCTTTGTTGGCGTTCAGGATCGTTACGACCGGATCGCCAGGATTGATGATCTGCGACCAGACAAACGGACCCGTTGGCGGCGTGCTG
>DASYKK010000062.1:0-2310 GCA_035995565.1 Candidatus Angelobacter sp. | reverse complement strand
CGGCATCATGAACCGCGGCGACTTCGACAAGATGGTAGAGCTGCTGGTGGCGGTGCTGCAAAGGTTGGACGCAAAGACGGTGGGGAATCTGCGGGATTTCACGCCGCAGTAGCGCCCCGATGGAGAACGTAAGGTGCGATTGGCTGCCGCGAACGCGAACCTTCAGTACCCAGAGCCCGCGCCATGGAGAGAACTCCCTGGAATAGCATGGCAAGGGATGCATTGTCGGGATTTTTCGACTTCGCGCCCATCAGCACAGTGGCGGACAGCATCCATAATGCGCTCCGCTCAAAATGACAAAACGTCGCTTTCCCGTTGCTTCTAAGCTCCATTCTGACCAGCCAAAAATAATTCTTTCACCTGCTTCCTATTGCCAGGTTATAGGAGTCTAATAAACCTGAGGTTCGTATAGCTTACCTATATGACTGAGCAAAATCGTAAAAGTGACGTCTGGCAGGGAACTATGGCGTTAATGGTGTTGAAAACGCTGGAGGCCATGGGACCGCTGCATGGGTATGGGATTGCGCGGCGAATCGAGCAGATCAGTGGTGACCGGCTGTCTTTGAACTATGGCAGCATTTACCCGGCATTGCTGCGGCTGGAGCAGGAGCGAGCGATTGTTTCCGAGTGGGGCATGTCAGAGAACAATCGCAAGGCCAAGTATTACCGTCTGACCGCGGCTGGGCGCAAACAGCTTAGGCGGGAAACGGCGGACTGGGAGGAAGCTTCCAGCATCGTGGCGCGGTTTCTGGCGGCAAAGGAATCTTTATGAAGACATTGTGGCGAGCATGGGCACGCGTGACAGGGCTGTTTCGCAAGGACTGGCGAGACCGCGAAATGGCGCAGGAATTTGAATCGCATGTGCAAATGCACATTGACGATAAGGTTCAGGCAGGCATGAGTCGGGAACAGGCGAGGCGCGAAGCGCTCGTGAAATTCGGCGGCATGGAGGCGGTAAAGGAATCCGTGCGCGAGACGTCGCGATTGTTGTGGATTGATACGGCAGTGCGCGACGTGCGGTACGCGTTGCGCGGACTGCGCCTGAATCCGGGTTTCGCCACTACGGCCGTGCTTTCATTGATGCTCGGCATTGGCGCCAGCGTGGCCATTTATACGGTCGCAGATAATTTGCTGCTGCGGCCACTGCCTTACCCTGACGCCAAGCAACTGGTCATGCTGTACGAAATGAATCCGCATCGGAGCTTTTCGCATAATGTGATCTCGCCGGGAAATTATTTTGACTGGAAGGCGCAAAGCTCTTCCTTCAGCGCTCTCGGCGGATTCTTCGATTTTCACGTGATCCTGGGAGATGGCAAGCGCACAGAAGAAAAGGACGCACAGGCCGTGAGTGGTGAAGTACTGCCAGCTCTCCAAGTGAAGCCGATTCGCGGCCGTGTCTTCACCATGCAGGAAGACAAAGATGATGCGCATGTCGCGTTGATCAGCTACCGGCTGTGGCAGAACTGGTTTGGCGGCGACGAGAACGTGATCGGCCGTCAGCTGCAGGTGAACTCACGTCCTTTCACTGTGATCGGCGTGTTGCCACCTGACTTCTATTTCAATACCCGCACCAGCGACGTATGGCTTACGCTGGGCCTGAATCCGGCAGACAACTTCCGCAAAACACAGGGCCGCTGGATGTGGGCGATGGCGCGGCTCAAGCCGGGTGTGTCGTTGAGTCAGGCGCGCGCGGAAATGACCGGCATCGCGCAACGGCTGGAGATTGCCTATCCGGAGTTCGATAAGGGCTGGGGTGTTGATGTTGTGCCGTTGCGTGATTCTTTTGTCGGCGAAGCGAAGACTTCGCTCATGATCCTGCTGGGCGCCGTGACTTTGCTGTTGTGCGTGGCGTGCGCTAACGTGGCCAATCTGCTGCTGGCCCGCTACAGTGCCCGCCGGCGCGAGATGGCAGTGCGGGGCGCGCTGGGCGCTGCCCGCAGCCGGTTGATTCGCCAGTTGCTGACAGAAAGCGTGATCCTCGGCCTGGCAGGCGGGCTCTCGGGAGTCCTGCTGGCGTACTTCGCCGTTTCAGGATTAGCGGCCCTGGCGCCGCGCGATCTCACACGGTCGGTGCAGATTACGTTTGATCTGCGCATCGTGGTGTTTGCTTTTCTCCTATCGCTGGTGACCAGCATCATCTTTGGGCTGGCTCCGTCGATTGTGGCGTCCCATGGCGATCTGAATCGAGGGCTGCACGAAGAAAGCCGCACCAGCACCGGCGGCGGCACTCGAATGCGGAGTTGTCTGGTCGCGCTGGAGATTGCGTGCTCCGTGGCACTGATGGCGGGAGCGGGTCTGCTGTTTCGGAGT
>DASYKK010000061.1:0-8618 GCA_035995565.1 Candidatus Angelobacter sp. | reverse complement strand
ACGGGGCAGCCATGCTTCCTGGCCTGGCGCAGCAGACAAGCAAACGGTTCCCAGTCGTAACCCCATTCGTCGTCGTAACGTATGCCGGCACGGAGTTCGTCTTCATTGATTTCACCGCGCAGCCATTCGTCGAGAAAATATTGATCGCGGCTGAAGGCCATCTCCAGCGCCAGCACAATCGGGCGGTCGCCCTGCGCTAATTGGACTATCAATGACGCGGCGAACTCTTGACATGCGGCGAGCGCATGATAGTCGCCTACTAGCAGCACGTCCGCGGTGGAGCACTGGGTTTTGAATTCCAAATCATTCAGGGCGCAACGATAATCGCGAAAGGCTTCGCTGAAATCTCGAATATATTTCAGGCGGCCGTGCGGATCGGTGGCGCTGATCTCGCGCTGCACTTCAAGCAAAGCGAGCTGCTGCGCTGCTGTCCTGCGCCTGGCCCGAATTGAGAAACCGCTGCCCATGAGTAACCCTGCTTGACTCGGCGCAGGCGCCTCCCTATCCTCAATTACTATTAGTCTGTAAGCATTACTCTGTAACCATTACGCTGTAACCATTACTCTGTAACCCAGACCTTACACCCTTAGATGCCGAATCCGTTACATTCGACAGCCCATGTACTTACGGTAGCCGCCACTGGAGCGAGCGGCGCGCTGTTCACTCGCGAGCTGCTGCTCACTCTGGAACGCGATGAACGGGTGCAGAGAGTAAATTTCATCGCGTCAGACAATGCATTGCGTGTATTTGCCGAAGAACTGGGCATTAAAGGGCGCAACAACCTGATTGAGCAGCTACTCGGAAGAAAATCTGAGAAAGTTCAGGCACAGAATAACGATGACATTGGGGCGAACATAGCCAGCGGCTCTTATCCCACGCATGCGATGCTCGTGATTCCGTGCAGCATGGGAACTCTGGCCAGAGTTGCTCATGGGCTGGCAGGCAACCTGATTGACCGCGCGGCTGACGTTTGCCTGAAAGAAAGGCGTCCACTGGTGCTCTGTATACGAGAGACTCCGCTGAACAGAGTGCATATCCGCAATATGGATTGGGCGGCTGAAGCCGGTGCGACGATTTATCCGCTGATCCCGACGTTTTATAACCAGCCGAAAAGTTTTGATGAGATGGCGCACCAGTTTGCCTGCCGCGTGTTGCAGTTTGTGGGACTAGAGCAGAAGGGTGCGTACCAGTGGGGTGCGGAAGATGCGCCGCGGAGGCGCGGAAACGCAGAGAAGAACAAACCTTAGCCGCGAATTTGCGTGGATGTTCGCGAATCCGGAATACGGATCAAAGGCAAATCAGACTTCCTGTTTACTTGCGTTGGTTCGCTGCCAGGAAAGCCTTCCTTATCACATCAACAGCCGGCTGCTCCAGTTTGTAGTTCCCCAACTCATTCTCGTCCGCCCAGCGCACATCCGCGGCATCGCCGCCAGCGCGCAGTTCTCCGCCATTCACGGTGCAGAGGAAATCGATCAGCACATAATGATATTGCGGCGCTGCATCTTTGCCGGAAATGATTCGGTCCAGGACTTCAAGCACTTCTCCGGCCCGCACGATCAACCCTGTTTCTTCAAGAGCTTCGCGTTCGGCGGCGGCGCGTAGCGTCTCTCCCAGTTCTACGACGCCCCCCGGCAGTGACCACTCGCCCAGCAACGGCGGGCTGCCGCGCTTGACCAGCAGGACGCGCGCTTCATGGATGATGACTGCGCCTACGCCGACGATAGGGCGATCAGGGTACTCACGCCGTGTCATGGCAGCGAGAAGAAAGATCGCGGGTAGACGTCAACAACCTTCCAGCTATTTCCCACGTTGGCGACCACAAAGTTGAGGCGGTCATTTCTGCGCGTAGGAGCTCCGCCCCTGCTGGGCTCGGCTTCCATCTCAGCATCAACGGCAATATTGGCCCTATCGCCGTCGACCGATGTGTCAACCAGATTGAGGTGCACGCGAATGGATTCGGTCTGGGCGAAGAAAGAATTTATCTGCTGCTTGAAGAGCGCGCCGTCTTTCATCCTATCCAGATCGAAGAGGGCAAGGAATTGCTTCTGGCTGTGGCCCTGCAAAGCTTCACTCAGTTGCAGGAGCAGGCGCGAAGCGGCTTGCGCGTCAAAGGCAGCCGGAGTCGGTTGCTGTTGCGGCGCAACCTGGGCCGGCAGGACCGTGCGGCAGAGCAAAGCCAGGAGCAGGAAAGTCGCGCAATTACGCACGTTCACCGCCTTCAGGACCGTAGAAGACAACCCAGGTCAGAAGGTCTTCAGTGAAATCCTCAAAACGATGGACCTCACCTGCTGCAGCAAAGAGAGCATCTCCCGGGCCAAATTGCACGCGCCGGCCTTCCACCGAAAACCAGCCACGGCCAGCGGCGACGATATAAAGTTCGTCGCGCGTGTGCGGCTGCTGCATGTCGGTCCCCTTGGGCGCATATATCTCGACCGTCAAGGTCCCGTGGCGAAAGAGTTCGGCGTAGAGTTTACCGTCAGCCGAGGGGATAGCGTTGCGAGCGTTAACAAGTTGGATGATGCGTTCAGAAGAAAATTCCATTTTTGTGTCGCCCTTTGTTGGTCCGCGTTCATTCGCGGTAAGGTTTTACGGCTCAGAACTCGATGCTCTCGCCCCAGGTGTCAGCGAACACTGTGCGCGCCGGTGGAAATCTTCCGGCATAGAGCTTGTCTTTACCCTTGAGGCGTCCAAGGGCAAGCAGCGCAACTACGCGGACGCGCTCGGGAATTTTCAGAAGGGCCTTCACCTGGTTCTCCATAAAGCCTTCCATCGGAGCCGTGTCATAGCCCAGGGTTTCCGCGGCCCACATCATGGTGGTAAAGGCGATCATGGTGTGGCGATTGACCCATAAGTCGAACGTTGGCTTCACACCGGCGGCCTCTCCCGGGGGACTGCCGAGAAATCCTGTTACGGCATCGCGTACACGCTGCTGCTCGGCAGGGTCATTGAAGCCGTGTTGTGCGCTGATGCGAAGCATTTCGTCCAGGTCGCCGTCTTTCCAGCCCTGCGGATCACCGCAAGCAACGATCACGGCGCTGGCCTCTTCTACTTTGGATTGTCCAAAGGCAGCCTGCCGCAACTTTTTCTTCTGCTC
Source organism: Candidatus Angelobacter sp. (assembly GCA_035995565.1). Classification (GTDB taxonomy): domain Bacteria; phylum Acidobacteriota; class Terriglobia; order Terriglobales; family Acidobacteriaceae; genus Angelobacter. The sequence continues at coordinate 5,524 of DASYKK010000061.1, read as the reverse complement.
GCGATCGCGCACCACCACAAATCGCCAGGGTTGAAGATTGTAGCCGCTGGGCGCTTCCAGTCCGGCGCGAATGATTTTTTCCAGATCCGCTGTATGAATGGGAATATCTTCAAAGCTGGGGGTGGCGCGGCGTTCTTTAACGGCCTGGCTGAACGGTTTCTCTGCGGCAACTTTCGCCATGTTTTTCTCCCGTACAATTAAGCGGCAATTGTTTCACACGGATCAAAGGTTAGCCAGAACGCGCCGTTGTGCCTGCATCAAAAACTCTATGGCTTTAGAGCAATACAACAAGAAACGCCGGTTTAACGAAACGCCCGAGCCCGAAGGAAAAATGGACCGCGGGAAGCAGCATCGCTTTGTAGTGCAGAAGCATCGCGCGTCGCATTTGCATTACGACTTCCGGCTGGAAATGGATGGCGTTTTGAAATCGTGGGCGGTGCCAAAGGGGCCATCGCTTGATCCCGGCGATAAGCGCCTGGCGATGCAGGTGGAAGACCACCCGGTTTCGTATTTCCATTTTGAAGGCAAGATTCCTGAGGGCAATTACGGCGCGGGCACCGTGATGGTGTGGGACACCGGCACATGGGAGCCACTGGGCGATGAGCACGAAATGCTGAACAGGGGCGACCTCAAGTTCCGGTTGAACGGAGAAAAGCTAAAAGGCGAGTTTGTCCTGGCCAAGATGCGCTCGCGCAGGCCGGGATCAAAAGGCACGGAGTGGCTGCTGATCAAAAAGAAAGATGAATACGCAAAGCCGGGCTTCAATATCGACAAGCTGGATTACTCGGTGCTGACCAAGCGCAGCCTTAACGAGATCGCCGGCGACGAGGGCTCCGATGAATGGCAGAGCAATCGCAAAGCCGCTGTCCGCAAGGGCGCGGAGTGGCTGCAAGGATCGGGCGATCGGAAAACCCAAAAGAAAAAGGCTGAAGCCGACGTGATCAAGTCCGGCGCGAGTCGCGAGAAGCGCAGTTCAGCCAGTACCACCATAAAGAAAAGCCGCGTAAAAAAAAAGACCCGCAAAGCGGCGTGAGCAGCACGCAGCCCGGAAGGGTCGTCGCAGAAAATCTGGACAAACTGCTGGCGCAAACGGCGAACGCGCGCCGCGCTTCTATGCCGAGGGAGATTCATCCCATGCTGGCCACGCTGGTGGAAGAACCGTTTGACAATCCGCAATGGCTGTACGAGGTGAAATGGGACGGCTATCGCGCGGTGGCATTTGTCAATGATGGGAAGGCGCGGCTGGTTTCACGCAACCAGAATGATTTGAGCGGCGAGTTTCCGGAGATCGCGCGGGCGATGGAAGAGCTGCCGGTAGAAAATGCCATCCTTGATGGCGAAGTAGTGGCGCTGGATGAAGAAGGGCGTCCATCATTCAGCCTGATGCAGCAACGAACAGGAATGACTAGCCCCGGGGCGCGTGGATCGCGAAATAAGCAAGTCGGTATCGTCTATTATGCGTTTGATCTGTTGTACCTTAACGGACACAATTTAATGGCATCGCCACTGGAGCAGCGCAAAGCGCTGCTCCAGCAAATAATCCCGGCGGACAAAGGATTTCTGCGTTATTCCGATCACTACGCTGAAAAGGGCACCGCGCTTTTTGCGGTGGCGCGGGACAAGGGACTGGAAGGCATCGTCGCTAAGCTGCGGACCGGGCCTTACGTGCAGAAGCGTTCGCGCGAGTGGCTGAAGATCAAGATCACGCGGCGCCAGGAGTGCGTAATTGCCGGATACACCGATCCCAAAGGGTCGCGGGAAAATTTCGGTTCCATCGTACTGGGTCTGTACGACGAAAATGGCAGGCTGGTGCACGTAGGCAACGCGGGCAGCGGCTTTACCGGATCAACGCACGCCGCGCTATGGAAGAAGCTGAACGCATTAAAGACCGATAAAAACCCGTTTGGCGAAAAGATTGAGAGCACACGCCGTCCGCACTGGGTCAAGCCGGAACTGGTGGCGGAGATCAAATTCTCTGAATGGACACATGAAGGAGAGCGCGGCGGAATTAAAATGAGAGCACCCATATTTCAGGGCTTACGCATGGACAAAAAGCCGCGCGAGTGCGTTTTTGAATTTCCCCGGCATACCCAGGCCGAGGTTCGCAAAGCAGAAGAGGAAGCTGCCACCTGACCAGGATTTCCCGTTCTCTTAAAGCACATCTGCTGCTGGTGATGATTGCTTTCATCTGGGGCAGCACCTTTGTGCTGGTGAAAGAAGCGCTTAACGATGCTTCTCCACTCGTCCTTAACTCCGCTCGTATGGTGGTGGCCGCAGTTTTGCTGGCGATTTTCTATCGAAAGAAGATTGCCGTGCTGACCAAGCCTGCCCTCACAGCAGGCGTAGTGGTGGGATTCTTTCTTTATGCCGGTTATGCATTTCAAACCAGCGGGCTGAAGCTGACCACCCCATCGAAATCGGCATTTCTAACCGGCACATCATCGGTGCTGGTGCCGCTATTCCTGGTGGCAATCTGGCGGGTGCACATTCATCTGTGGCGTGTTGCAGGAATCGTGCTCGCGTTGACCGGCTTGTTTTTGATGACTGTCCCCGGCGGCGGGGGGCTGGCTGACTTCGCCAAGGTGAATCTGGGCGACCTTTTGACGATAGGGTGCGCGATTTGTTTTACATTCCACGTCATCTTTGTCGGACGCGCGAGTCAGCGCTTCCCTTTCGAGCAAGTCGCCTTTTTGCAGGTGGGTACGGCTGCACTCTTCATGACCGTGAGCACACCGTTGCTGGAGCATCCGTATTTTCGGCCGACACCCACGGTGATTGCGGCAATTTTGGTTACTGGAATTTTGTGCACGGCCGTGGCTTTTAGCGTGCAATCATGGGCGCAGCAGTTTACCCCCGCCACCCATACCGCGCTGATATTCACCACGGAACCTGTCTTTGCCTGGCTTACATCTTTTATCTTGCTCCATGAACGGCTGGGCCTTCGGGCGGGGATCGGGGCATTGTTGATTCTGGGCGGAGTGCTGGTTTCTGAACTTCTGGGACACGTTGAAAAGCCGGACGACGAGACGGCGCAAGAAGAGGCTGAGTCACCGGCCAGCTCTGGTGGATAACGCTGCCTGTGGTTCCTGCGTCTAAGGGATAGCGCTCCAGTAACCAAAGGAACCACCAGCCGGTGGAAGCATTGGATTTATAATCATTGGAGAACTTAGTCCGGAGGTAAGACGAAGTATGAACTCGCGTTTTAGTGCCCTGATGTCACGCATGCGCACACAACGGGCGCTCTCCACACTGGTGATCCTGTTGACACTGACGGTCGGCATCCTGATTGGCACGATCCTGAGCCGGGGCGGAGTTAAGGGCAATTTTGCTCCCGATGGTTCCCTGCTGCCGGCAATGCAGACACCGCAGCAGCTGAGCAATACCTTCGGCCAGGTGGCTACGGCAGTTGAGCCGGCGGTAGTGAACGTGAGTACGGAGTCCACGCCAAAGGCGCGCCGGCGTGGAAGCAATCGCACGCCGAATCGCGGCCAGCGCGGCAATGGCAGCAATGGCAGCGATGATCCGTTCCAGGATTTCTTTGATCGGTTTTTTGGCGGACAGCAGGGCGGGCAACAAGGCGGTCAAGGCGGTCCGGGGGGTGACGACGATGATCAGGGTCCGCAGAGTCCTTTCTCAGGCCCCGGCCAGGGCGGTGGACGCCAGCGGTCACTGGGTTCAGGCGTGATTCTGAATGCCAACGGGTACATCATGACCAATTTTCACGTGGTGGATAAGGCCGACCGCATCCGGGTAAAACTTTTTGACGAACCCGCAAGTGTGTTGCATGACGCCAAGGTCATAGGAGTTGACACGGAAACGGATCTGGCGCTGATCAAAATCGATCCGCCAAAAGACAAGCCGCTCACCGCGGCGCGGCTGGGCGACTCCGACAAAATGAGCGTAGGCGATTGGGTGCTGGCCATCGGCAGCCCCTTTGACCTGGAAGCTACCGTGACGGCGGGCATTGTTTCCGCTAAGGGACGGAACCTCCCCGGCGGACGCCAGTTCCAATCCTTTATCCAGACGGATGCGGCCATCAATCCGGGAAACTCCGGCGGCCCGCTGGTCAGCATGAACAGCGAAGTGATCGGTATCAATACGGCCATATACACGCAGTCTTTTGGATACCAGGGCGTGGGTTTTGCCATGCCGTCAAACGTAGTCCGCGATGTTTACGAGCAGTTAAGGACGGGGGACCACAAAGTGGCGCGCGGCTCGATTGGCGTGGAATTCAGCGCGGTGCCGAATCCGGCCGTGTTGCGCATCTACGGCGCGAAAAACGGCGTGCCCATCACCAATGTCCGTCCGGATAGCCCGGCCGCCAAGGCTGGCTTGCAGGGTGAAGACACCATCACGGCGGTCAATGGCAAGCCGATCAAGAGCGGTGACGAACTGGTCAGCTTGATCTCCGCCACCCGGCCCGGCAACAAGCTGAATGTCACCTATCTTCGCAATGGCCAGGAAAAACAGGCGACCGTGGTAGTGGCGGATCGGGCCAAGCTGTTTGGCGATCGCACGGACCAGAGCAGCAATGACGATACCCCGGAAGATAGCCAGCCCACGCCGACCAAGCTGGGCGTTACGGTCAAGGCGGTCTCGCCGGAAATGGCCGAGCGTATGGGTACGGCGGAAGGAAAGGGCGTACAGGTGGTTGACGTGAAGCCCGGCTCCTTTGCCGACGATCTGCAGCTACAACCCGGCCTGATTATTTTGAAAATCAACAAACAGCCGGTGAACAGCGAAGAAGAGTTCCGCAGGATCACGTCGCAGCTAAAGAGCGGACAGGATGTAGTTTTCCTGGTGCACACCGGGCGTGGCGGCGGTGGCGGGAACTCGTTTATTTCAGGAACGCTTCCCTAGAATTCGAACCCGTTCGCCGGGGCTGCACGCTCGCAAGCGGCTCCGGCGAATGTTCTTCCTGGGGCAGGAAATCCCAATTTTCTGCTGAAAGCGCGTAACGGAAAAGGCTTTAAAACCCAGAAGGCCTTGATTTAATTGGACTTCGGTAATCCCAAGCTGCACAACAAACTAGTGGCGTACCGGCATCCAAACATGGGATGATGTTCGAACGTGGTTCAGCCGCCAGACAGGACTGACCAAATCGATAATTCTTCTTAGGGTGGGTTGTTTGCGTCTAGCCGTCAAAAAACTCGTGATTTTGAGTTTTGCTCTGGTGCTCTGCTCGGGGTACGCTCCGGCCGCAACCAAGACAGGGGCGAAGCACGGACACCACAAGAGCAAAGGTAAGCGTAAAGGCTCCTGGAAGAAAAAAGGCCAACAAGGCATCAATTCTGAACGCGCCACGGAGATCCAGCAAGCGCTGATCCGGGAAAAATATCTGACGGGCGAACCTACCGGCACATGGGACGCACGCACTCAGGCGGCCCTGGTCAAATATCAGGGTGACCATGGCTGGCAAACCAAAGTGGTGCCCGACTCACGCGCCCTGATCAAACTTGGCCTGGGTCCGAATTATTCCGCTGAGTTATTGAATACCCAACCTAAAGCCTCTCCTGCGGGCTCC
>DASYKK010000060.1:0-2634 GCA_035995565.1 Candidatus Angelobacter sp. | reverse complement strand
TCAAATGAGGTCATCGCCAACCGCGCCACTGAGCTGATGGGCGGCAAGCTGGGTGAGTACACGGTCCATCCCAATGACCACGTGAACTACGGTCAGTCCACCAATGACGTTTTTCCTACCGCCATGCGCGTGGCTACGCTGCTGGAACTGGAAAAACTCTATCCGGTGCTCGACGCTCTGGCTGCCGCCTTCGAAGCAAAAGGCAAAGAATTTCACGCGATTATGAAATCGGGGCGCACGCACATGCAGGACGCCGTACCGATCCGTCTGGGCCAGGAGTTCGCCGCCTATGCCGTGGCAATCCGCAAAGCCATTGGCGATATTCGCCATGCCGGCGATTCGTTGCGCGAGCTTGGACTCGGCGGCTCCGCCGTCGGCACCGGAATCAATACGCATCCCGACTATCGCGCTAAAGCCGTGGCTAATTTGGCAAAACTTTCCGGGCAGAAACTTTCACCTGCCGCCGACATGCGCTGGGCTATGCAATCCAACGCATGCATGGCGCAGGTTTCTTCCTCGCTGCGCAACCTCGCGCTCGAAGTCATTCGCATTTCCAATGACCTGCGTTTGATTTCTTCCGGACCAAATACCGGCTTTGCGGAAATAAATCTTCCAGGCCTTCAGCCCGGTTCTTCCATCATGCCAGGCAAGATTAATCCCGTAATGCCGGAGCTCGCAGCGATGGTTTCATTCCAGGTTATCGGCAATGACACGGCTGTTGCCCTGGCCGTGCAGGGCGGCCAGCTTGAGTTGAATGTCATGATGCCGACGATGTCCTACAACGTCCTGCAATCCATCTCTATTCTCACCAACATGCTGCGGGCCTTCACTGAGAAATGTGTGAAGGGTCTCACCGCCAACGAAAAGCGCAATGCCTTCTACGCTCAGAGCACGGTCTCACTGGCGACAGCCTTGAATCCTTACATCGGCTATGCCAAGGCGGCGGAGATTGTGAAGGAATCAGTCGCCACCGGCCGCTCGATCATCGACATTGCGCGTGACAAGAAACTGCTGAGTGAGCAGGAGATCGCCGAGATACTCGATCCCGTGAGCATGACCGAGCCGCAGTATCCAAAAGACGCGGCCAAGCGGAGAGATGACATTACTGGGAAGCACTAACTTTTTCTGAAATCCCGAGCGCAGCGCGGAAACCCTGCGGCTTATGCTGAACTCTGGCTTAGAAGTGTTAGTCAGTCTTGATTCATGTTCATTGGCGAAATTCGCGGCTGATTGATTTTGATCTGCGTCTATCTGCGAAGATCAGCGGCGCTGCGCTAGCACGCCCACCGCAGCAGCGTCGCTCCCACAGTAAACCCTGCGCCGACGGCCGCTATCAACACCAGATCGCCTTTCTTTAGCCGGCCTTGCTGGCGCGCGCTTTCGAGCGCCAATGGAATTGTGCCCGCCGTGGTATTCCCGAATTCGTCTATGTTGATGATGATGCGGTCTTCCTCCAGTCCCAGGCGGTCAGCCGCGGACATAATAATTCTCTTGTTCGCTTGATGAGGCACAAACAGCGCCACGTCGCTACCTTTAAACCCATTGCGCGTCAGCACCGTCTCAGAGGCTTCCGCCATTTTTCGGACCGCATACTTGAATACCGCCTGTCCATCCTGATGGACGTAATGCATCTTCTTGTCCACCGTTTCATGGGTGGTGGGATTGCGGCTGCCGCCTCCGGGCATATACAGCGAGCACGCGCCGGATCCATCCACTTCGTGCGTAAAATCAATGATGTAGTTGTCGTCGGTCGCCGGCTCGACTAGTACCGCACCTGCCCCGTCGCCAAAGATGATGCAGGTAGCGCGATCCTTGTAGTTAATAATCGTAGTCATCGCGTCCGCGCCAATTGCCAGCACCCGCTTGTGTGCCCCGGACTCGACAAACTTCACCGCGGTCTGCAGAGCATATACAAAGCCTGAACACGCCGCGGAAATGTCGTATCCCCATGCACCTTTGGCGCCAATTTTGTCCTGGACAATGCATGCCGTGGCCGGAAAAATCATGTCCGGAGTCACCGTACCCAGAAAAATTGCCTCCACCTCGCTGGCCGGAATACCACGCTCCTTCAACGCATCGTTCGCAGCTTCAATCGCCATATCGGACGTGGCCATGCCTTTGTCGATGATGTGCCGTTGCTTGATCCCTGTCCGCTCGACGATCCAGTCATTCGACGTCTCTACCATTTTTTCCAGATCGGCATTGGTTAATAGACGCGGTGGGACGTAAGTTCCGAGAGCAGAGATTTTCGCGCGTACCAGGTTGGCCAAAAAAGTTCTCCAGGTTGGTGTGTGTAAAACCCAATATTGTAAGCGGTTTTAGAAATCAGTGGTAGCAGTTCAGAGGTTCGGATCTGTCGCTTGCCGCGACCGGCTATGAGCCTATGTGAAACCCAGAAACAATCCATTCGGACAGGAAAGCCTTGCATAGAATCACAATCAGAACGATTGCAGTAAACACCCAAGGCAGTTTTTTCAGATTCATGGAAAACCTTACCGGGCACCCCGCTGCACACGCACTAGCCCGTTACCGTTGCTTCCTTCCGGACCTGGCGGGATTGGCGGGATTGCGTCGCGCGGGACCCGGCGTTTTCAATTCTAACATCATTATTTCGTTCCGGGTTTTCCCGGTTAC
>DASYKK010000059.1:0-2463 GCA_035995565.1 Candidatus Angelobacter sp. | reverse complement strand
GCCCTTACCTGGAGATAGACCAGCCCGGCCAGCACAACCAGCACCAGGGCGGTGATCAGAAATCTTTTTTTGCTCATGTATTTATGTTGGGCTTAATGATCATACAAAAAGCGTCCTGCCAGCAGGACGCCATAAGGCTCTCTCACTCTGATGCTTATGCTGGACTTGCGGATTTGGGTACGCTGGCCTGTTGCGGTTTTGGCTTCTTCACAGCTTTGGGACCGGCGGCTTTGGCCGGGGTCGACGCATTGGTTGCGGCGTCAGCTTTCATCTGCGCACGTTTTTTGGCGTTGAAGTCACGCACGATTTTGCTGACATAGGCGCGTGTTTCGCGATATGGAGGCACTCCGTTGTACTGCTTTACTCGGTGTGCTCCGGCGTTATACGCAGCCAGCGCCTTGATAGGATCGTTGTGATATCGATCCAATAGTGCGCTCAAGTGTGCGGTTCCCGCCTCCACGTTGGCTTTGGGATCAAACGCGTCAGCCACCCCGAGTTGTGCTGCCGTAGCGGGCATCAACTGCATTAGTCCCTGCGCACCCTTCTTCGATATCGCGTGGGTCTTGAAGTTGCTCTCAGCCCGTATCACGCTGCTGACAAAGTCAGGGTCAAGACGGTTCCTACTGCTGGCTTCCCGAATTACCTGGTCCAGATCGAAGGCCGCGGTCGCCGCAGGGGGCGATGCTGTCAATTTACTCACCGTCGCAGGCTGAGCAGCGAGAAGCGGCTTTGCCAAAGCCTTATCTAGCCTGGGCTTATTTACCGAAGCCGGGCTGGCCAGTGGTGTTGCCGGGGCCGTAGTCGGAGGCGGTTCGGTCACGATCGGCTTTTCATCCTCTTCAAAGGACGTAATCTGATCGTTGGCGATATCCATGTAACCTGTCGCAGTGAAAAGCCGTGTGGACTTCTCGCTTTGTTCTTTGCGGTCAAAATGGATGGAGAATCCATTGCGCAGGATGGCCACCTCTCCGGCGAAGGCAGATAGCTGCGCCAGCACCAGAACCGCTCCAACCGTGAATGTTCTTGAAAGTTTCATCGAGCCCAAGATGCTTTATTCTTACCCAATTAGCTGCTGAAAGCCAGCCCCAAAATCTCTTCCACGGCCTGGGCCACGCCGCTCTCCTCGTTGCTGCCGGTCACAATCCAGCCGCTTTGTTTCAACTCATGAGATGCATTTCCCATGACCACCGCAACTCCTGCAAATTCAAGCATTTCCAGGTCATTATGGTTGTCGCCGATGGCCATGACCTGCTCCCTCGGGATTCCCCGCTCTTCAGCCCACCGCTTTAAGGCGTGACCTTTGGAACATTCCCGGTTGAGAATATCGAGGATGCACAGGTCGCGATGGTCATACTGTGTCTTCAGGACCGTGATTTTGTCCAGAAAAACGGCCTGGCTAAGCCGTTGCTGGAGCGCTTCCATTAATGCTACCCGTCCACAGTACATCGCCTGCAAAGGATCTTCAGTCAGAGCATCTTCCAGCGGCGACACAAACTTGATGTAAGGCCGGTTTACCTCCAGCCAGCGCGAAACGGTCTTATTCAGTTCGTCCGCGCTCTCCAGCACCAGCGAATCGTTGCCCGGCACATTTGCGGCCCGATCAAACGTCAGTACCGCGTGTCCGCGGAATTCGTCCATATATTGAATGAGTTCGGCGGCGGTTCTTGCGGGCAGGCGATCGGTAAAAAAGGTTTCGCCGGTGCTGGAACGGATGAGTGCTCCGTTGGAACTGATAAGCCATATGGGGAAGCCAAGTTTCTGGGCAATCGGCAGGGCATAGTCGTGGCGACGTCCCGTGGCGAGCAAGATCTCAATGCCGGCTTCGTGCGCTGCCCGCAGTGCGGCTATGTTGCGCGCAGGTACCTGAAAATTGGGATCGGTCAGCGTACCATCAATATCCAAGGCGAGTAGTCGGATGGTTCGGCAATTCACTGTGTTCCATCATACCGTTTGAAGGCGCACGTGACAGCATTCCCACCCTATCGCAATGGCTAAATCATTTTGGTTGGTGACCGTGCGGAAGCTCTCCAGTGCCTTCACACGCGTTGCAGCGCATGCCGTCCTTTAAGCCGGCGCCGTGACAGATAGGGCAGAGGCGTGTTTTGGTCTTTGCAGGTGTGGTCGCAGGAGTTGTCATAAGATGTAAACCGATCATACGCTCTATTCGGGGCCTGTGCCGAAAACGCAAAAGATTGCTGTACTAGAAGAATCGCAGAGCTACACTCGCCAGATGGAAGAGATGGAATAGACGCTAGTAATTAGCTCAGCTAAAGCAGATCAATGCCGCTCAAACAAGCAGAGCTGCGCTTCAATGCGGCAAGATCGCCGTTCGGCAGAAAAATTTGCGCCGTCCGCAATAGCTGTTAAAATCTAAGGTTGACCCACACAGCTTATTGAGATACGGAGAACTTTACTCTTATGGCATATGTGATTGCAGAGCCTTGCATCGGGACCAAGGACGCG
>DASYKK010000058.1:0-6067 GCA_035995565.1 Candidatus Angelobacter sp. | reverse complement strand
CGCCCGTCTGCTCACGCTGGAAAATATTCGCCCGTGGGAGAAGAATCCTGATCTGTATTCTTCCGGCATTACCAACTCTATCTTCGTGATCATGGCGCGGACATTTGCGCCACCAGCCGAGCGATTGAAGTCCGTGATTGCGCGAGAGAAACAGGTTCCCGCAGTATTTCAGGCCGCGCGCCAGAACTTGAAGAATCCGCCGCCCATTTACGTGGATGTGGCCTTGGAGCAAATTCCCGGCATCATCAGCTTTTTCCAGAAGGATGTTCCCGCAGCGTTCAAAGATGTGAAAGATCCGGCGCTGCTCGCGCAGTTCCAAGCCACCAATCAGAAGGTGATGGACGAACTGAAAAACTATGCCCAATGGCTGGAGAAAGATCTTAAACCCCGGGCGCATGGTGATTTCCGCATTGGCGCGGATAATTACAGCAAGAAACTACTGTATGACGAGGACGTTGATATCCCGCTGGCGCGTCTGCTTGAGATCGGAATGGCCAACCTGCGTCTGAACCAGCAGGCCTTCAAGGAAACGGCAGCCAAGCTCGATCCCAACAAAACGCCACGAGAGATCCTGGCAGAACTGGAAAAAGATCATCCGGCGCCTGACAAGCTTTTACAGACGTTCCGCGATACGTTGGGCGGGCTAAAAGACTTCCTGTCCCAGCATCACATCGTGAAGTTGCCGTCGGAGGTGTTGCCCATTGTTGAGGAGACCCCGCCGTTTGCGCGCGCGCTCACCTTCGCATCCATGGACACGCCCGGTCCATTTGAGAAAGTTGCGAAAGAAGCTTTCTTCAACGTTACTCTGGTCGAGCCAAGTTGGAAGCCCGAGCAGGTGGAAGAACATATGTCGGGCTTCAATCGCGGAACGATAATCTCCACAGCGGTACACGAGGTTTACCCGGGACATTACACGCAGTTCCTGTGGGTGCCTTATGCGCCGTCAAAAGTGCGCAAGCTGCTGGGATGCAGTTCCAACGCCGAGGGCTGGGCTCATTACAGCGAACAGATGATGCTGGATGAAGGTTATGGCCGCACGCCCGGAGTAGATCAAGACCATGACACGGCTTTCCTGAAGCTGCGCCTGGGCCAGCTCCAGGATGCGCTGCTGCGCAACGCGCGCTTCATCGTGGGAATACAGATGCACACCGGAGCAATGGCCTTCGACCAGGGCGTGGAGTTCTTCGAGAAGGAAGGCTATCAGTCTCACATGAACGGGCTGCGTGAGACCAAGCGCGGGACTTCCGATCCAACTTATCTTTATTACACGCTGGGCAAGCTGGAAATTCTGAAGCTGCGCGAAGACTACAAGAAAAAGATGGGCGCCGGTTTTTCTCTGGAACAATTTCACAATGAGCTGCTGAAACAGGGCTTCCCGCCGCTCAAACTGCTGCGGCAGGCAATGCTTGGCGATAATAGCCCGGTATTGTGATCTGGATTTTGTATACCCCGCGAACGCGAGAAAGCAGCTACTGGAATTTCTGCATCTCACCATGCGGTACTCAGGAAAACCAATGAAAATGAGAGTTCGCAAAGCCGTTTTTCCCGCTGCCGGTCTGGGCACCCGCTTTCTTCCCGCTACCAAGGCGCAGCCCAAAGAGATGCTGCCGCTGGTGGACAAGCCCATTATTCAATACGGGGTAGAAGAAGCCCTGGCCGCGGGCTGCGACCAGATCATCATTATCACCGGCCGCGGCAAGACCGCGATTGAAGACCACTTTGACGTCAGTTATGAACTGGAAAAAATGCTGGAAGAGCGCGGCAAGACTGAATTGCTGTCCATTGTGCGCCAGATTTCAGACATGATCCATGTGGCTTATGTGCGTCAGAAGGAAGCTATGGGGCTAGGTCATGCGGTTTTGATGGCACGGGAGCTTGTCGGAAACGAACCGTTCGCGGTGCTGCTGGCAGATGACGTGATCGACGCCAAAAAGCCGTGCCTGAGGCAAATGATGGATGTCTTTGAAGAGTCGCAGTGCTCGATCATTGCCACACAGGAAGTGAACGGTCCGGCAATTTCTTCTTATGGTGTGCTGGACGCGCAGAAGATTGAAGGCAGATTCAACGGGCGCGCTTTCGATGTCCGCAGTCTGGTGGAAAAGCCCAAGCAGGAAGAAGCGCCTTCCAACCTGGCAATCATCGGCCGGTATATTCTCACGCCGACGATTTTTGAGACTCTGGAACGGACTCCGCTTGGAGCCGGTGGCGAACTGCAATTGACAGACGGTCTTCGCGGACTTCTCAGTGCAGGCGAGAAGATTTTCGGATACACCTTTGAGGGCAAACGCCACGATGCGGGAGACAAGCTCGGCTTCCTGAAGGCTACAGTCGAATTCGCGCTGAAGCGTCCTGACCTGGGACCGGATTTCGCCGAGTATCTGCGCACACTAAAGATCGAGTCACCGGTTGAGGTAGCGTAGGTTCGCCGCTGGCGGTCTCAGGCTCGATAACTGAAATGTTAGTCAATCAACAGCATGGGAATCCCGTCCTTCACGGGATAAACGCGGCCGCAGCCGGTACACTGCAACGCTGATTCATCTTCCGCCAGCTTCAGCGGCTTGCGGCATGACGGGATTGGGCAGGCCAGCGCATCCAGAATTTGTTTGAGCATCATTTGTCTATTTTAGAGCACAGGCTGCAGCGCTGGCGCGGGTGTACCTTTGCATTTTTTGTGGTTAAGATAAATATTCCCATGAATACTATGGCTGCCACTATCCTTGATGGTAACAAGATAGCCGCTCAGATAAGGTCCGAGGTCGCTGAAGAGGTGCAAAAGCTCAGCGCCGCCGGCATCAGGCCCGGACTCGCGGTGATCCTGGCGGGCCATAACCCGGCCTCAGAGATTTATGTACGTAACAAGGTCAAGTCCTGCCAGCAGCTTGGGATGCTGAGTGAAAATCTGACGCCTCCGGATTCCGTCACCACAGCCGAACTGTTGCAGATGATCGACGAATTAAACAATCGCGAAGAAATTGATGGCATCCTGGTACAGCTGCCCTTACCGCCACAGGTAGATTCCAAGAAAGTGTTGCTGGCGGTCTCTCCGGAGAAGGATGTGGACGGATTTCACCCTGTGAATGTAGGAAATCTTTCCACGCAACGTCCGGGACTGGTGCCTTGCACGCCGGCCGGTGTGATTGAGATCCTGCGCCGCAGCAACATCGCCATTGAAAGCCGCAATGCCGTCGTGATTGGCCGAAGCGACATTGTGGGCAAGCCTGTAGCCATGTTGCTTCTGAATAACAACGCGACGGTCACAGTCTGCCACTCCAAGACGAAAAATATTGCGCAGATTGCCCGTCGGGCGGACATTTTGGTGGCGGCCATCGGAAAGCCGGGCTTTGTCACAGAGGAATTTGTAAAGCCGGGTGCTGCGGTGATCGACGTCGGTATCAATAAGATTACCGACCGTGAGGAATTTGAGAAATTTTTTGCGGGCGATTCCGCGCGAGTGAATTCTTTTACTGAAAAGGGCTCAACACTGGTTGGCGACGTTGACCCTCATGTAGCCGCAGTAGCGGGTGCCATTACCCCGGTGCCAGGCGGAGTGGGACCTCTGACCATTGCTATGCTAATGTCCAATACCGTGAAGGCGTGCAAGATGCGACGCGGGCCAAAGCAGCAGGCACGGAGCTAGGCGGTGTTGCGTGTCGGTCTTACCGGCGGAGTGGCCTGCGGAAAATCTACCGTAGCCAAAATGTTCGCCGATCGGGGCGCCAACATCATTGACGCCGACACCGTTGCCCATGAACTTTATCGCCCCGGCCAGGAAGTTCTTCAGGAATTGGTTAAGCATTTCGGCGCAGAGATATTAAAGCCGGATGGCGAACTTGATCGGGCCAAATTGGCCACCCTGGTGTTTGACGGTGGACGGGTTGAAGAGCTAAATAGAATTGTGCATCCTGCTGTGATCCGCCAGCAGGACGAATGGATGCGGGCTCTTGGCGAAAAGAATCGCTACGCCGTGGCCATTGTGGAAGCAGCATTAATTTTGGAGGCGGGCGTCAAAGATCACTTTGACCGGATCATGGTCGTGACCTGCAAACCGGAGCAGAAGGTCGCACGTTTTGCTAAACGCACGGGCATGAGTGAAGATGCCGCGCGAGCTGACGTTGAGCGTCGCAACAAAGCGCAGATGCCTGACGATGAAAAGGCACACCGCGCGGACTTTGTGATCGACAACTCCGGTTCGCTCGAAGAAACCAGCCATCAGGTGCAGCGGATTTATTCCGAGTTAAAAGTTCTGGCCAAGCGGCTCAGTTTTGACAGGTGACATATGAAGCTATTACGTCCAGTTCTGCTAGCGATTTTATTAGTTCTTACCTTCTATCTTGTGACCACACGTTTGGGCGGACCGAATGGGCCTTCCTGGGTAACACGGCCAACCCATGTTGAGTTGACCCAGGCCGCCGGCCCGGCTAATTACGACGCGGAAGAACAAAACAACATTTCGGTTTACAAAAAAGCTCTGCCGTCCGTCGTGAACATTACTTCCACGGCCGTGACCTTCGATATCTTTTACGGCACTGTGCCACAACAAGGTATGGGATCAGGATTCGTCATCGATACAGAGGGCCATATCCTGACGAATTTCCATGTGGTACAGGGGGCTCGCCAGCTTGAAGTTACCACCAGCGACAAGAAAAAATATAAAGCGGAAATCGTTGGAACTGACCCTGTGCACGACCTGGCGGTGATCCAGATTCCCAACAAGTCCGTACCCCAGGCTGAAATAGGTGACTCCAAGACTCTGGTGGTGGGACAGAAGGTTTATGCCATCGGAAACCCCTTTGGGCTTAGCGGCACTATGACACGAGGGATTATCAGTTCCATCCGCTCGCTAAAAGGTCAGCGTGGATACATTGACGAAGCCATTCAAACCGACGCAGCCATTAATCCCGGGAATTCTGGCGGGCCGCTTTTGAATGCACGCGGACAGGTGATTGGGATTAATACCATGATTTTGACCGGCGGTGTGGAACAGAGTGCCGGCATCGGCTTTGCCATCCCGATCAGCACAGCCAAGGCAGTGCTGGACGATCTGGTACATCTGGGACGGGTTCGACGGCCGGAAATCGGGATCCGAACCATTCCTATTGGTCCTGAACTTGCCAATCAGTTGGGACTTCCTGCTGACTCAGGCTTGCTGATTGTTGAGGTAATTTCAGGCAGCGCCGGTGACAAGGCGGGTCTGCGCGCCGGGACGGAACGCGCCTATCTGGGAAATTATCCTATTCTGATTGGCGGCGATTTACTGGTGGCTATCGAAGGCAAGCCTCTTGAGGACCAGCAAGATCTCTCGCACATGATGCAGAACCATCGATCCGGCGATACCGTGACGCTGACAATCTATCGCGGTAAGAAGCGCATGGACATTAAGGTGGTTCTGGGCGAGTCACGCGGACAGGCGTAAGCAAATGATCCGGGTGTAAAGGACCTTAAAACTGCCGAAAATATGCGTGATTAAGCAATTAGTTTTCTTTCATTCCGGCCCAGGAAGGGCTAAGCTGTAGCGCAAACAAACTCTCGCTGAGAGTTCTATTTTCCGGAAGGAGATGAGGGGTATGGCATTTTGTGCAAAGTGTGGGGCTCAACTCAATGCGGGTTCGGGCTTTTGTGCGGCGTGCGGCGCTGCTGTTTCAGGTCAGAACGTGACTACACCATCGGGGGCGGCTGCGGCCCCGGCGCAATCATCGGCGGGCGCGCCCAGTGCGGGGATGACCAACAACGTGGCTGCGTGTCTGAGCTATCTTTTCGGTTGGATTACCGGCCTGATTTTTCTGGTACTTGAGCCTTACAAGAATGATAAGTTCGTTCGCTTCCACGCGTTTCAATCGATATTTTTGAGCATCGGTGCGATCGCTATCTGGATCGGCGCTATGATTCTGTCGACGATTCTGGGCTTTATTACACACGGACTTGGATTTTTCATCATGGGTCCTTTGATGATGCTGGTGTGGCTGGGCATTGTGGTTGCGGCGGTTATCTGCATGATTAAGGCTTATGGCAATCAACAATTCAAGCTGCCGATCATCGGCGACATGGCTGCCAAGCAGGCAGGTTTGTA
>DASYKK010000057.1:0-8054 GCA_035995565.1 Candidatus Angelobacter sp. | reverse complement strand
GCAACTACGGAATATTGGCCTGGGCGAGACTTTCCGTTTCGACGATTTCACCGTGCATCTGGATGCTGCAACATTCCATTTTCAGAAAGGTACGCTGACGGTGTTGAATCCGGTGAACGGGATCGTTACCGGCGCGATCTTCATTGGGGAAGGCCATTTCAATCTCAAAGCAGTCACTGCGCTCGACGGCGCCGAACTCAAGCGGCGTTCGGGGAGCCCGGAAGTTGACGAGGACTTTAGCGAGGCCATTTTTCGGTTCACCGGAGAAGAGCGCCTGGAGTTTCTTCGTGGAGTCAAGGAGCGAGTCGGCACGCCGGGCGATGCCGCCAGCCTCTTCGATCACTGGAAGGAGAAGGTACGGAAACGGCGCGAAGTGGCACAGGGTTTTACCGAGTACCTGCTGCACGGAGAAACCATGGACAATGTGGACGCCGATCTTCTCGCCGCCGTCTACAACCCTTCTCATCCACCATTTGTGAACGCTTATATCCGCGGCAGGAAACATAAGGACCTGCTTTTTTTCGTGCGAACGCGAGCGGGTGCGCTTCCCCAGCTTGATTCGCCGGAGGAAGTAGCACTGCTTAATTACGATCAGGAGGCAATGGACGATGGCGTCTGGTATCTGGCCCATGTGCAGTCAGAATATGCGAACCACCAAGCCAGTTCCGCCGAAGACCGCCGCATTTTTGCGACACGCACTTACAAGATCGAGACGATCATTGCCAAGAACGGCCACCTTTTCAGTACGGCCAACATCTCGTTCCAGCCGCTGCTTGCAGGAGAGAGAGTGCTCAAATTCGCGCTCCTGCCCAACCTGCGCGTCTCGCGCGTGGTGGATGACCATGCACAGGACATTTATTACGTTCAGGAGAGCCGAAAAGAAGACGGTTCGTTTTACGTGATTTTGCCGCAGGCTCCGGAAGCAGGAAAGCAGTACTCCATTACAGTTCAATATGAAGGCGACAAGGTTCTGGAGTCAGCCGGCGACGGAAGTTTTTACGTGCTCGCGCGAAGCTCATGGTATCCCAACCTGAATGGGTTTGGCGAACACTCGCTGTACGATCTCACGTTCAAGGTTCCGAAAAAATACAAAGTCATCAGCATCGGCAAGCTGAAGGATGAATCAATAGAGCAGGAGTACGCAGTCACCCATTGGGTCACTCCTGGGCCCGTGGCCGTAGCGGGATTTAATTATGGCAATTATCAGAAGCTGGAGCTGGCGGACGAAAAGACGGGTTTCAAGATTTCCGGCTACTACCTGACGGAGCTGCCCGACAATCTGAGCCGCTTCAGTATTCTCCGCACGATGGCGCCAAAGAGCATGACCAAGTACGCGCTGGAGCAGACACGCGCCCAATTGCAGCTTTGCAACTTTTTCTTCGGCAAGATTCCTTACGATGAGATCTCAGTTACCGAACAACCGGATTTTAACTTTGGCCAGTCCTGGCCCAACCTGGTCTACCTGCCGATCTCAGCCTACACGGACGCGACGCAACGGTGGATGCTCTTCGGCAACATCAACAGCAAATTTACTGGATTTGTGCAGGAGGTAACGCCGCACGAGGTGGCGCACCAATGGTGGGGCCATGCCGTGGGTTGGGCTTCTTACCACGATCAATGGCTTTCAGAGGGTTTTGCCGAGTTCTCCGCAGGGCTTTTTCTGCAACAGGCTGTGGCCGGCGACTGGCGAAAGGACTACGTCGAATTCTGGGAACGCCTGCGGAAACGCATTTTGGAGAAGAACAACTACGGCATTGCTCCTAACGATGCCGGTCCTCTATGGATGGGATTGCGCCTGACTTCTCCAAAAACGGCGGATGCGTACCAGAATGTTACCTATCCGAAAGGCGCGTACGTTTTGCAAATGCTCCGTTCGATTATGTACAGCCCGCAAGATGGGGACAAGCCGTTCATCGCCATGATGCATGATTTCGTCGAGAGCCATGGCGATAAGCCGGCCTCCACCGAGTCATTCAAAGCCATCGTCCAGAAGCACATGTCGAAAACCATGGATATCGCAGGCAACGGGCGTATTGACTGGTTTTTCAATGAGTGGGTTTACGGAACCCAGATACCGAAGTACCACTTGGATTATCAGATCACTCCTGCCGACGGCGGGAAGGTGAATCTGCACATGACCGTCACCCAGAGCGAGGTAGACGACCAGTTTCTTATGCTCGTTCCCGTTTTCTCCGACTTTGGCAAAGGCATGGTGCGCATAGGCCAGCTTGGGGTAAAGGGGAATTCCAGCCGCAGCGTTGATGTCGTTTTACCCATGCAGCCCAAAAAGGTCGCCTTGAATGCCTACAAGGACATTCTGGAGCGTTAAGAGGAGACACTCAGGGGCCACACCGCTCTGCTAATGGTTCTGCAAGGAAGAGATCACTCGCATGGGCTCCTGTTACCTGACGCCCAAGCTGATCCTCTACGCTTGAGATTTCGGCAGGAGACTCCGGCTTCGGCTGCGCCGCGCTCACTGAAAAGCAGATCCTCGCGCCGAAGCGTTGCTCGGGACTTCGCCTTGCAGACGCCCGCATGACGGCTCAGATTAAAACCGGCGCCTATTCTCCCCCGAGATTTTCAGCGCCGGCTTTAAAGGTCTCCCGAAACCGGGAGAACCAGGCCGCTCATCTACTTCCGGCCAACTTGTTCGCAGAGCGGAGGCGGGTGTGCAAAAGCAAAATGGATGAAAAGCTCTGTACCACCAAGATGCCTTGCGGTCCTGAGGCGGGTCAATAACAAAGCAGGACGCGGTATTTACTTAGTCGATAACAAACAAGGTGGCATTGAATCTGCCGGGCTGATGTATACTGTGCCGAATTGAAAGCTGCGGGGCTTTTTACGTTATCTTTTGATCCCGCGTATCAAAAGCTGCTGGGGGCGGCTACTTATTGGGGGTTCACAGAACACCATAAATTTTTTACCTTGACCAGCAGCAGCCCCGGTCGGGAGGGTCCTTATGGACCTGATTATTATTCGTTTTGTATTCATTTTTGTAGTCGCGATTGCCTGCTACCACTTAAGACCGTTCGGATTAGCCAATTTTTCCGCGTGGATTTCGGCTTGCGCCGGAATAGCAATTGGCCTGGCCGTGGTGTGGTTTGAAGCGCGCCTGCGCGTGGTGAGCCTGAAGCGGCTCATCGGCGCGGTCATTGGCAGTATCCTGGGCATACTGGGCGCTTACCTCTTCAGCGTTGTCATCAAAAATAGCATTACGCATTCAGAAACCCAGCGTTTCCTGATGCTGATGGTCATGCTGCTGATGTCGTACGTTGGGTTGATCGTGGGGGCCAACAAGGGCGACATGCTGAATCTGGCGGCGCTGGGCGGGATCTTTGGCGCAGAAAAGCAGAGTCGCAAAAGCTTCAAGATCCTGGACACCAGCGTGATTATCGATGGCCGCATCGCTGATATTGCCGATACCGGCTTTCTGGACGGCGTGGTGGTAATTCCGCAGTTCGTGCTGCGCGAATTGCAACTGGTGGCCGACTCGGCCGATTCACTTAAGCGCAACCGCGGACGCCGCGGGCTGGACATTCTTCAGCGCGTGCAAAAGATGGCGACCGTGAGCGTGCAGATTGTAGAAGATGATTTTCCCACCGTTCGCGAGGTCGATCTGAAATTGATAGAGCTGGCAAAGGTGTATGAAGGGAAAATCATTACCAATGATTTCAACCTCAATAAAGTCGCCCAGCTCCAGGGCGTTGAGGTCCTGAACATCAACGAATTGGCCAACGCGCTGAAGCCAATCGTGCTGCCGGGCGAGACCATGCGCGTCTTCATTCTGAAAGAAGGCAAAGAATACAACCAGGGCGTGGCCTATCTTGATGATGGCACCATGGTGGTGGTGGATAACGCGCGCAAGCTGATTGGAAAGAATGTCGATATCGCGGTGACCTCCGTTCTGCAAACGACGGCCGGGAAAATGATCTTTGGCAAATTCGACGAGCGCATGCGAGTGGGTGAGCGAATCGAGCCGAAAGCCGAGGGCGCCAAGCCGGAAGTGCGGAAGGCACAGCCGATCATCGTGGAATCAACGCCGCATTCGCAATCGGAGTGAACCGCTTAACATCACGCCAATGAAACAGGCCGATTGCCAAAAAGGGTATTTGTGACCTTCGGTCCATGTCCTAATCCCGTCTGGTGATTGAGCAGCAGCTCACATACAATAAAGGCAGCGTTACCTGCTCGAGAGGGAATAGGGCCCATCTCGGAGGCCTACCGTGGTTGCTGCGATGTCCTGGAAAATCAAACGGCGTGCTGTAGCGGCATTGCTGCTTTGCTCCGCCATCCTCTGTTTGAAGGAGATGGCTTGGGCTGAGGCACCGTGGCAAGGCTCGTCTGCTGCACCAGGACAACTCCAGGTGACGGTAACGGACCAGAACGGGCAGCCGCTGGCCCTGGTGATTGTGATTGCGCAACAGGATGACAAGACAGTCGCCCAGGAACGCACGACGCCTTCTGGAAATGCTCTTCTGCGGCTTGCGCCGGGAATCTACAAAGTCCTGGTGGAAAAACAGGGCTTCTATACCACGGCTGTGGCAAAGCTGGAGATTGCGGCAGGACAACAGTCGCCTATCGAAGTGAAGCTACAGCCGGTGCGCGAATATAGAGAAGAAATAGAAGTCACGGCCCAGCCTTCGCCGATCGATCCGGAAGAAACCAGCAGCGCCCAGGCGATTACCGCCAGTGACATTTCCAATATTCCCTATCCCACCACACGGGACTATCGCGGGGTGCTGGCTTATATTCCGGGTGTGATCGGCGATCGCGGGCAAATCCACATTGCCGGGGCGAGCACGCAAGAGGTACAGGATTACCTGGATGGCTTTGAAGTGAGCCAGCCCGCGAGCGGAGCGCTCTCTGTGCGTATGAACCCGGATTCGCTACGGAAGATAGACGTGCGCAGCAGCCGCTATTCAGCGCAGTTCGGCAAAGGGTCAGGCGGACTCGTCGATCTGCAAGTGCAGGATGGAGACAACCGTTTTCGCGTAAATGCCACCGATTTTTTCCCAACGTTCCAGAATGTGAAGGGCTTCCATCTGAATAACTGGACGCCCCGAGGCTACTTCTCTGGTCCGCTGGTGAAAGACAAGTTATGGTTCGATCTTTCTCACGAAGGAGAGACGGATTACAACATCATCAAGGAACTTCCTGCTGGCGCGGACACGAACCACCTGTGGCGGACGGCCGATCTCGGGCGGTTGCGCATGAACCTGACGCCGGGAAACGTATTGACCGCAAACGCGCTGCTGAACATGCTGGATTCACAAAACTCGGGAATCTCTGCTTTCGATCCGGTATCCGTCTCAGTGCACAACCACAATTATCTTTATCTCGTGGGCTTGAAAGACCAGATCACGATTGCCCGGGATACTCTGCTCGAGTTTGGAGGAGCTTTTCATCGCAGCAAAGCGTCGTCTCTTCCGCAGGGTGACCTTCCCTACGTTCTGGGACCCGCGGGGCGCACAGGGAACTACTTTGTCAGGAACGAAAATATTTCCACCCGCACGCAGGGCTTTGCCAACTTGTTTCTGCGTCCGTGGAAATTGGCCGGCACGCACCAATTCACGGTTGGCGGACGCGCGGACCGCGTCATCTATCATGCGCAGATCAATCGAGGAGCCGTGCAGTTTGTGGACGGCAACGGCGCGCCGCTGCGGCAAATCACCTTCGCCAACACACCGGGCTTCAGCCTGAGCACAGTGGAATCGAGCGCCTACATCCAGGACCGCTGGACACCCATGCACCGCGTGATCATTGAACCCGGAGGCCGCTGGGACCGCGATACGTTCCTGGGACGTAACTTCTTTTCTCCGCGCGTTGCCGGAACGGTGCTGATAAGCAGTGCCAGTGAAACCAAGTTCAGCGCGGGTATCGGCATCTATTACGACCGCTCTAATCTGGCGTTGGCCAGCAACGGAGCACAAGGCACCAGAACAGACGAGTTCTTCTCTCCGATCGCAACCTTGTTTCCAGCTTCTTTCACGGTTGACCCCAGACTGCTCACGATGCCGCGATATAACAACTGGAGCGCCGCGATCGAACGCCGATTGCCGCGCAAGATCTACGCACGGATGGAATATCTCAGCCGGCATGGCGCCCATGGATGGGATTTTGCCAGCCAGCCGAGCAACAACTTCTTGTTACTGAGCAATAAGAAAGATCGGTATGACGCGGCGCAACTCACTCTGCGCAAGGAGCTGAAACGCGGCTATCCCATGGTGGTTTCATACACGCGCTCACGCGCCACCTCAAACCAGACCGTGGACTTTGCCATCGATGCGTTGCTAACGGGAAAACAGGTGGGCGGCGCGCTGCCGTGGGACTCCCCCAACCAGGTAGTTTCATGGGGAAGTTACCCGCTGCCGTGGAAGCTCAAAAAGTTTGATCTGGCATGGTCGAGCATATGGCGTTCCGGATTCACGTTTGTGACCATCGATCAGTTTGGCCAGATCATTTCCGGGCCTGGACAATTCCGCTTCCCTGATTTTTTTACGCTGAATGCCACGGTGGAGCGCAAATTTAGTTTTCGCGGCTATCGATGGGCTGCGCGCGTTGGCGTGGATAATGTGCTGAACCGCCAAAATCCGACCGTGGTTGATAACAATATAAACTCGCCTGGCTTCCTCAGCTTTTTTGGCACTGACCACCGTACGGTGAATGGACGGATTCGATTTTTAGGGAAGAAGTGAGCGGGAGAATTTTTCGTGAGAACTCCCATGCGGCTGCATGGCGAAGTAGGCGGCACCGGCAGATTAAAACGATAACGTCTTAGCCACAATATGGGCAGGTTATAAGAGCTTGAATTCCGGCTCAGGCGTGGCTTCCAGCAGCGTTCGCGTGTACTCGTGCCGGGGACGTGAAGTGATTTCTTCAGAGGGGCCGACCTCCACGATTTCTCCGCGACGCATTACGGCGATGCGGTCGCACAGATAGCGCACCACCGGCATGGAGTGAGAGATGAAAAGGTAGGTCAGGCCGAGGTCGCGCTGGAGTTTTTTGAGCAGGTTCACAATCTGAGCGCCGACGCTGACATCGAGCGCGGAGACGGGCTCGTCACAGACCACGAATTTGGGACGCAGGATCAAGGCGCGGGCAATGCCGATGCGCTGGCGCTGTCCACCGGAAAATTCATGAGGATAGCGGCGAAGAGCGGATTCGTCGAGCCCGACGGCGCGCATGATCTCAATGGCGGACTGATGCAGGGTGGTCTTTGAGCTTGCGGCGGATTCTCCGCCGTTCGAAGCGGCTGTTCTGGAGTGAATTACCAGCGGCTCGGTAACGATCTCTTCCACGCGCATGCGTGGATTCAGCGAAGCGAAGGGGTCCTGAAAGATGATCTGCATATCGCGGCGAAGGCGCCGCAGTTCACTGCCGCTGGCGTGAAGCACTTCATGGCCATTGAAGATAATGCTTCCGGAAGTGGGTTCAATCAGCCGCAAAATCATACGCCCCAGCGTGGTTTTGCCGCAGCCTGATTCGCCGACAAGGCCGAGCGTTTCACCCTGAGTGATGTCAAGCGAGACGCCATTTACGGCGCGAACTTCACGCTTCGTTTTCCCGAAGACACCTTCGTCAGTCTGGTAAACCTTGACCAGGTCGCGGATGGAGAGCAGGGCCATGGCATGAATATAGAGCAAGAACGGCTGTGGCAGGAACGCATGCGTGTCTATTTCAGGACAAATGTGGTGCTGCTGGAAAGACTCGAGCGAATTTTCAGCCATGCGGAATCCAGTCCCTGGGCAATCAGGATGGCGTAGATTGGAAGGATTGGGATGCGGAAGCGGGCAAACGTTTCCGCGCCGGAGGAAACGGCCACGAAATAGCCGATGACCAGCGCGGACAGCCAGAAGAACGCCCGATTCCTGTTCCAGAATTCTTTGAGTCCCCATACAGCAAGACCGAGGCATGGAACGGTATAGAGCAGAAGTATTTTGGCCGCCACGCTAAAGTTGAGACCGGTTATTCCGGCCAGACTCGCAGGGCTTCCGGTCAGCATCATCATGCCAAAGCCGCGAAGAGCGAGCTTGATATAAGCCAGAGGATGGCGC
>DASYKK010000056.1:0-17038 GCA_035995565.1 Candidatus Angelobacter sp. | reverse complement strand
GCGGTTCTATACGGGATGGTTTGCAGCGGAGTATGAGAAGCACTCACCGGCGCTCGCGCTGATCTATGAGATTACGCGGCAGTCGCTGGCTAATGGCCTGGATTGCGACTACATGACCGGCGAGCAGCCGTACAAGATGCGGCTGGCCACGAATTTGGTGGCGCTGTATAAGGTACGGGCCTCCAGCGAGAAATTGGCGGAGCACTTGGAGTTAGTTTAAGCAGCTCGGGCTGTCAGCGGGCGGCTGGTTTGTTTATACAGTCGGGCAGCGCTTCTCCCGCATATGTGTTTTATCAATTCTTCTTGTTTGAGCCTGCCTTCCCGATCCGTATCCTTTACTCCATAGCTACCAAGAACTCTGATCAGTTCTCCAACTGCCGTTTCCGCTTCGCGATGTCTATAAAAATGGAAAAGATTGAGTGAAGCTTGCCGTTCGAGAATCTTGTAGGTTCTAAACCAGCGAATGGGACCGTCCAACGGCTTCTTCCCGAGACCGTTCATGAGGGCTTCGTCCTCGGTCGGTGGCGCTTCCCCCCAATTGTTTGGAGCTTCGATTTCCACCGCATCGATTAGACCTTCAAGTTCCTTATAGACCCAACCCTGAGTACTCCGCGCAAGGAGTATCGCAGTCCGCTCTCGTGCCTCGGGCACCCAGCGTTTGAAGAGTGGCTTATTTTCCATGAACTTACGGAGGAGGCAGTATCGCGACGATTCATCCGGCGGAACTAACACAAACTGCGAATCAATCCGGCCGGCTCGAACTACCGCGCTGTCGAGGCGATCGATGTAATTCGTGGCGATGATGAAAATGAGCCGGTTTTTTTCGCCATACTGTTTCAATTCCTGGAGTTTCGGCAGCATGCCAGGAATCAGGAACCTGAGCATGGCAATATCGGTTTGTGCCGTCTCGTCTGAGCGATCGCGCAGCATTTCATCGAGTTCGTCAAAAAGAACGACGGTCTCGCGCAAAATCTTGAGATCTTTGAAGAGATTTCTTGCAACTTCTTCGCTTTTCTCGATACCGCCTCTTACGAAATCACTCGGCGTGATTGTGACCATGTTCCAGCCCAGTTCATTTGCGATCGCTTGTGCGAGCGTAGATTTTGAGGTTCCTGGCGGCCCGTGTAACACCATGCCGGAATGAGTGCTCGCACCGGTATCCTTAAATGGCCGAACAAACTTTTCGTAGATTTCGGTGGTCACCCGTTTAGAGTATTCGCGCTGTAGCTCTGAATCGACAATCTCAGACCACTTGAGTTTCGGCGTGCTGAGATCGTACGTTTGGGCGATTTCCAGGTTCACCATGCCTTGCAGAAGGGCGCGGTACGAAACTAGAAACTTCAGCGCTGCCGCCGTCATCCAAAGATCGATTCGGCCGGTGTCGTAAATGCGATCCGTAGACCAGCCAACCACCGAATGTTTGCGACTGTGGAACGGGACGTCCCGGCGATTTGCCTGCAACCACTGAAATACGCGTTCAACGTACGAATGATACCGTGAAACATCGCGTTCAATGATCAGAGGCATCACAGCATTCATTATCTCCAGGTTGGCCACATAAACTGCAGCGAGAGTGTTCTTAAAGTATACAAAGGGCGCGCCGGACGGCCACGTGCCATCTGGTTCCTGCTTCTTGAGAACAATCTCAAGGCCTTCGGTCAACACATCTTTGTCGATTTCCGGATCCAGGTCATGACAAATGCGTAAGGCAAACGCCAATTGCACAGGGTCAAAATTTACTTTGGCGGCATGTAGACTTATTTGTCTGTTCAACTCGGCTCTTGCCCATTTTGCGAATTTTGCCACATACCGTTTGGTTCTCTCAGCACTCCGCATCCACTGCTCCCCGGCGTTGCGGATGCTGAATGCGAGTTGGGTCAGGTTCCCATTTGCGGTCAGTGTTTCATAGCTTTTCTGTGTGCACTTGAGAACATACCTCATTCCCTCGAAAAATGCTCTTCTCCAAACTGTGCCGGCAGTCTCCAGGTGCGCGCGTTTGACCTCCATCGATATTCTGCCGGGTTCGGCTAACCGCCCAGAATGACCTCTGATGTCTTCCCAACGATTATTGAGCTCTATGTACTGCTCCCCGATGATGCGGTCAATTTCTGATAGTTTCTTCTCGACCAATCCTGCAAAACGATTCAACCACTCCATCGTCCCCGTGGAGGTGGGGTCTTGTTCTGTAAAGCCGTTTTTTAATGCATCAATCAATTGTGCAGCAATGTTTGACGCTGGTACCTCTCTAGTCTCCTGTCTGGTCACCGGGTCAATAGGAAAAATACTCTTCAGTTTCTCAATGACGCTTCTAAGGCCCACGGGATTTTCAAACGATCTTGCGCTTTCTGCCACGAAATACTCGAATGAGCTCCAGTTGTTATGTAACTTTCTGATCGGATGCTCCTCGTTGTTGCTGAGCCATCGATCCATCTCTCCGATGAGATCCGCGAGAGCCAAGTGTTCCTTAGCTCGCTTCTTCACGACCTCCGCCAATCCCGCAAGACTCCTTAAGCACATGTAAGCAACAAAGGCATGTGGCTCGGTGCGGGTCAGCGAAGCGCCTCCGAACAGGTAGTGAGGAGGATATGGCCTTACCAATTCCTCCAGAACTGTGTCGAGAGCTTCCATGTAGACATCAGTGTGGGTACTTCCGCGCGGATAAGTATTCAGCAGACTTAATATGCATGCGCAGGTAAATGCCTCGCGTTGCTGAAAGGGGCGAGGTATGCTGTCGCGTTCGGCTTTGTTTCCTAGTATTTTGTACACTTTGCCAGAATCGCGGGCTGTGATGTACTTCAGAGTTTTATTGAAGACGAGATTGCGATATGGATAGTAGGAAATAGGTTTCAGTTTGGCTCCGTCACAGCTTTTCAAATTATCTTGGAGTTCTTGCTCGAAAGTGATCAAGTCGATCGTTGGCGTGTCGCGGCGGCGGCTCATGCTATCTCTTGCTTCCTCTATTGCCATAAGGGCCAGCGCGCTGTCTCGCACTGTAGGCGTAGGAGGGTCATTTATTTCCTGTTCCTGCACGCTCGGATAGAAAAGAGTTTGATCGTGATCGAAACACTGAAGGAGCGAAAGCAGCGTGCGATGCGTCAAACGCTGGACTTCATTTTGTGATTCATTGATTTGGCGGATTCTAGTGCCATCCATGCCGACCTCCAGGGAACTCGTGAGGCACAGTCAAGGGGTGTTAATTGCAGCTGTGGTTTCCCTCTTTGTAGCAGCAATCCTGAGCTGCTTCAAGTGGCAACGTGGTCCGCGTCTAAGGTGCCTGAAACAATTGGTCGCGGCAAAAATTAGTGCGTTAATCCAGAGTTCCCAATCGCTTCAAAAATTCCTGGGCTTCTTTGAATTGCGGGAAGAGTTTTTCCTCTTCGCGGAAGGCGACGGGATGCACCAGGCGGCGGCTGCCGCGCAGTTTGACCGGATGCCGCAAATGAAGCATTTCATGATAGACCAGGTACTCAATGGCGTAGAGGGGGACGCGCGCAGAATCGAAGACGCGACTGACGACGATGGTGTTGTGCGCGGGATCGTAATGGCCCAGACTGCGTAATGCCTTATTGCCGCTCCAGGTCATTTGTGGTCGGGCCATCAGGCCATTGAAGAAGCGAAGATTCAGATCGTCAAAAATCTGGTCGAGATCGTAATGCTTGCCCTGGGGGCTTTCAATCCGCTTGCGTCCGCGCAACTGGCGTATGAGCTGAGACTTCTGGGCCATGGCATGGCTGCCGGTAAATTTACGGTAACGCGCGGCGTGCGCAGCGTCAACGGGCTTGCGATGCAGTTTGGCGATGAGTATGTGCAGGATGGCATAGAGCACCGACTCGGGCGCGCCTTCCAGAAGATCAGAGAGGCGGACAAAGATGCGTCCCTGGCGTAGACGGATGGTGCAGTTAATGTTGGCGAAGCGATAGAAATGGATTTCAAACTCGGGCACGGGCGTGCGGGGGCGCAAATCGCGATATGCCTGCTCAAAAATCTGGGTGGGGTTGGTCATCTGATTAGAAAAAAGCAGGCCGCGAATTCACGCCAATAAACGCGAATTGATCGAAAGCTGGTTGAATTGTTGCCGTGGTCAACGTAGTTTATTTCTTCTTTTCCGATTCTGAACTCTTTTGCTCATGCGTGGTTTCAATGTACTCCCGCGCGATGTCATTGTTGGATTTCAGCGCCTCCATGGCGTCCTGCAGAACAAAGCGGAAATCGGGCGCTTCTTTTCTGGTGACAGGGTCGGTTTCTGAAGCCGACTTTAGCGCACGAAGCTTCAAGTCAAAGCGCGCGTCAGCTTCAAGCAATTCTTTTAAGCCCTTGTGATATTGCTTGACAGATTCCTTGTTCAAGGGGCGGCCCTCATACTGATCGAGGTTGTCATTGATTTCATCCAGGAGGCTGGTGAAATCTTCCAGCAGATCATGGATCTGCTTGCCGCGTTCCGCTGCCAGCTTGGGATCAAGCCGGACCCGATCGATCGCAACCAGCCGCACCTCAGTGAACTTGACCATCAGCTTGATGCGATTGTAAGGATCCATGGCAGATTCGCGAAGCTGGTCTGTCTCGGCTTCAGTGAGGGGATCACGTCTTTTTGCGGTGGCGGCCACGCTCAGCAGCAGCAACAACAGGAATACGGCTTTGGTGGCGATTTTCATTTTTTCTCCTTCTTAGGAGCGGCGAACATGGATTCAAGAACTTCTTCCGTGAGCCTTTCCAGTTGTTTTTCGACGGCCTCAACTTGGGGACGGTCTTCCGCTGCCAGCGTGCGACGCATATTTTCCAGTCGGCGCCGGCACTGGCGCAGGGATTTCTCCGTCTCTTTCATCTTCTTGCGCGTCTGGATAGCGAGATCATGAGCCTTGGTGGCATATTGCAGAACTTCCTGAACCGTTGCGTGGCCTTTCACCGATTCGCCATCAGTGAATTGCTTGTCCGCAACGGGAACCAGCGAGTCAGCGATGTCCGCGTAGAGGCGGCCCTGCTGGTCAGGCGAAGCATGTTCCGCCTCAGTCTTGAGCTGGTCGATGGTCTTCTGCTCGGCATTTGCAGTGAGCGCGAGCGAGAGCATCATTATGATGAAGAATGTTGGCATCGCTAGTCCGGTAAGATCGCCTTGAGCCGGTGCCGGGCCTGAAACTCCTGGTCAGGGAATTTGCCGCCCGCGACCCCCAGAAAGAGCTTATAGTTCGCCGCCGCAGGTTTGTACATCCTTAAATTATCGTATGCGGTAGCGCGAAGGAAATATGTGGCCGGCGTTTCCGGCTGAAGTTTCGCCCGCGCGTCGAGCACCCGGATGGTGAGTTCGTAATTCTTGTTTTGCTCCGCCGCGTAGCCGAGATCGAAATAGGCCTCCACAAGGTTGGGCTTGAGCTGGACGGCTTTGAGCAATACCGCCTGGGCTTGAGCATACTTGAGCTGATGCATGAGCGCGGCGCCGTAGTCGAGATGGAGCTGAGCGTCAGTGGGACTCTGCGCGACCAGTGGGCCAAGCAGATCGGCGGCGGCCGGGTATTGTTTGGTCTCCAGATAAAGGCTGGCCAAGTCACGCGCGATTTTGGGATCGGGAGAAGCCTTATAGAGCGGCTCAAGTGTGGCGATAGCTTCCTGCGTTTTATTTTCAGCGGCCAGCAGCTTGCCTAACTGAAGTTGTGCGGGCGTGCTCCGCGGGTTGGCGGCCACGTATTTGCGCAGCCAGGTTTCTGCGTCGGCAAAGCGCTTTTGCTTGAGATAGAGGCCGATGAGGCGCTCGATGCTGTCATTGTTTCCTGTTGCGGCGAGCTTGAGATATTGTTGTTCAGCCGCGGCGGTATTGCCGGAGCGCTCTGCCATGCGAGCAGCGCCGAGCTGAGCTTCAGAGTTTGTGGGATCAAGCTCAGCGGCTTTTTGATACGCGGCGAGTGCATCTTGAGGCTGGCTTTCTTCAACTACCTGGGCAAGCGAGAGCCATGCTGCAGCGAGGGCCTGCTGGCCGCCGCCGGTCGGCTTGAGTGTGACTGCGATTTTTAATGCGCTGGCGGCAGCGGTGAGGTCGCCAGATTTGGCCAGCGCGAGGCCGAGATTCTGCTGAGCCTCAAACCATTTGGGATCGAGCTGCGCCGCTTTCTTGTAAGAGACGACGGCTTCGGCGGTTTTGCTCTGATGGCTTTGGGCGAAGCCGAGGTCGAACCATGCCTGGGGATTTTCTGATTGCTGAGTGACGATTGCCTGCAGCTTTTCTTCAGCTTGAGGATACTGCTGTTTTTGGAGGAGCGACTCGGCGTCTTTGAGGGCGTCGTCGGCGCGGTCGTCGGCGGTCGATTGAGGATGAGGTTTGTGGGATGGGCGGGTCTGCGCGAGAGCGGGCACGGCGAGGGTCGCCAGCAACGCTGTCGCGATGACTTTAGTGATGCCCATTCGATCCAGAGTTCTCGCTCTTTAAGATGCGCGCCAGCCACTTTCCGGTGTGGGAGTTGGCCGATTTTGCCACGGTTTCTGGCGTACCGGCCACAACAATCTGCCCGCCACGGCCGCCGCCTTCGGGGCCGAGATCAATGACCCAATCCGCAACTTTGATGACATCCATATTATGTTCAATGCAGAGAACGGAGCCGCCGGCGTCAATGAGCTTGCGGAAGGCGGCGAGCAGCTTGCTGACGTCGTCAAAGTGGAGGCCGGTGGTGGGCTCGTCGAAAATATAGAGCGCGCCCTTGCCGGCACGAGCTCGCTTGCGCTGCTCTTTCTCTTCCGGCGTGGCAGGATCAAAGCCCTGCGCCCGGCCGCTGGGGACAAGATGTGCCGCCAGCTTCATGCGCTGCGCTTCGCCACCGCTCAGCGTGGTGGCCGACTGCCCGAGCCGCAGGTAGCCGAGACCAACTTCTTCCAGGACGCGCATCTTGTCGGTGATCTTGGGATGTCCGGAGAAAAACTGAAGCGCCTCACGCACCGTGAGGTTCAGGACCTCATGAATATTTTTGCCTTTATAGCGGACGTCGAGAATCTGCGGCTTGTAGCGCGTGCCTTTGCAATCTTCACAAATGAGTTCGACGTCGGCGAGAAACTGCATCTCGACGGTCACGGTGCCATCGCCCTGGCAGGTCTCGCAGCGACCTCCCGGAATATTGAACGAGAAGTGGCCCGCTCCAAATCCGTGCTTATGTGATTCGGGAACGGAGGCGAACACTTCGCGGATCGCGTCAAAGGCCTTGATATAAGTCACAGGATTACTGCGGGGAGTCCGGCCAATGGGACTCTGATCCACAAGGACTACGTCGGCAATATATTGGCCGCCGGTAACGCGCTTAAATCCGTTGGCTGCCGGACCTGCGCCAGCAGTGATGCCTTTTTCCGCGGCCAGCGCCTGATACAAAACGTCATGCACCAGCGTTGATTTCCCCGACCCCGACACTCCCGTAATCGCCACCAGTATGCCGAGCGGAATTTCCAGATTGATATTTTTCAGATTATGCGCCCGCGCTCCTTCAATGCGGATCATGGGCACGCCGGGCGTTCGACGATCCCGCGGAATCTGTATCCTCAGCTCCTGGTTGAGGTATCTTCCCGTGAGCGACTGCGGCATCGTCTTAATCTTTTCGTACGTCGCCGACGCCATCACGCGTCCGCCATTCTCGCCCGCGCCCGGCCCCAGGTCCAGGATCAAATCCGACGCGCGCATAACTTCAGGATCATGCTCTACGACCAAAATTGTATTTCCTAAATCCCGCAGCTCATGCAGGATCGTCACCAGCCTCGCGGTGTCTCTGCTATGCAGCCCAATCGACGGCTCGTCCAGCACGTACAACGCTCCTACCAGCCGCGACCCCAGCGACGTCGCTAGTTGAATCCTCTGCGCCTCGCCGCCGCTCAGCGTTGCGGCCAGCCGGTCCAGCGTCAGATACTCCAGTCCCACATCGTTCAGGAATTTCAAACGCTCCTGAATCTGCTCCAGAATCTTCCCGGCAATTCCCGCCTTCTCGGGTGAAAGCGTCAGGGTCTTAAAAAATTCTGCGGCAGCTTCCACCGTCAACTGCGTCAGCTCGCGGATATTCCTGCCATCAATCTTCACCTGCAGCGCGTCCGCGCGCAGCCTGCCTCCGCCGCACTCCGGACACTGCGCATACCCGCGATACCTGCTCAAAAACACGCGCACATGCAGCTTGTATTTCTTGCGTTCCAGCGCCGCAAAAAATCCCTGTATGCCGGGAAACTTGCCTTCGCCTTCCATCACCAGCTCGCGCTGCTTCGCCGTCATGTCTTGCCACGGCACATCAAACGGCACGCCACTCTGCCGCGCAAACTTCCGCAAATCCGCCTGCCACGGACGATACTTCGGCTTGGTAAAAGGCTCAATCGCGCCTTCACTCAGCGTCTTCGTCACGTCCGGAATCACCAGGTTCAAATCAAAATCAATCGTGTTGCCAAATCCCTGGCACCTGGGGCACGCGCCATAAGGATTGTTAAAAGAAAACAGCGGCGGCTCCGGCTCTTCATACTTAATGTGGCAATTCTTGCATTCGAAACGATGGCTGAATCGCCACTGCGTTTGTGTCGTCGTTAATCCATCTGGTGTTGCATCGATCTCCGACTGTGGCGGTGGCGCCACTTCGAACACCGTCTCTCCCGCTTCTCGATATCCCGTCTCCAGCGCGTCCACAATTCTTGTCCGCTGATCTGGCCCTACCACGATGCGGTCAATCAGCACATACACCAACTGGCTGAAATCGATATCCAGCAATGACTCCGGCGTCGCAAACTCAAAGATCTGTCCATTCTGGAAGAGCCGGCCAAAGCCTTTCTTTCGCAGATCAAACAGGCGCTCGCGCAGCGCGTTCACCACCGTCTCAGAAACTGCGGGAGCTTTTGTAGACTTGCGGCCACGCGTCTTCTTCTCCGGCTTGGCCGCAGGCGGCGTCACGGCTTGGACAGGGAAGAGCACATTCAGCCGCGTGCCTTCTTCCAGCGCAAGAATTATCTGCGCCACTTCGTCTACTGTGTCTTTCGTTACTTCCTGCCCGCAGTTCCGGCAAAACGTGCGGCCCACGCGCGCATAGAGCAGGCGCAGGTAGTCGTAAATCTCCGTGGCCGTCGCCACCGTCGACCGCGGATTGCGCGTCGTATTCTTCTGCCGGATAGCAATCGCCGGCGCAATGCCATCAATCAGGTCCACGTCGGGCTTCTCAATGCGCTCCAGAAACTGCCGCGCATAGGCTGAAAGTGACTCCACATAACGCCGCTGGCCCTCGGCATAAATCGTGTCAAAGGCCAGGGAACTCTTGCCGCTCCCGGAGACGCCGGTCACCACCGTCAGCGCATTGTGCGGGATATCAAAATCAATGTTCTTGAGATTGTGTACCCGCGCTCCGCGCACAACGATGCTTTCGCTCTCCGTGACTTTCGGTTTTTTCGTTACTGTTTCAGATACAGCCATGGTTACCCGTGTTGATTGCGGCCAGCCGCCAATTCGGGGGCATAGCCGTAGGCTGGCCCAGCGAATGAGGCGGAATCTTTCATTGTAATTGGTTTTTTGAGGGCCTGTCTGGAGGCAGAATCGGGCACCACGAGCCACTCTCAAACGCGAGACATAATGGAGTGCCCGGACAGGTCTGTCTAATTTCTGGAATATGTACAGTTATTGGACAGGACGAGCTTCTCCATTCGTTGAACCCCCGGGATAACCCTTTCAAACCACTGCCTTTATTGCCTCGCGGCAGCTTTCCAAAGGCGGGCAATAACGTGCAACTGAAGACAGCGGTAGAAGCCGCCCTAAAGGATTTCTTAATCATGTACCGACGCACTATCCGGACCCTGCTTTTCATGGTCGCTATTGCCTCGTCGCAGGCTAATGCAATTCCGCAGCAGGCGCCGTCGGCAGCGACCGCGGCCGTCAGCCCTGAAGACGTGAAGTTACTACTGCAGCGACTGCAGGACCTGGAAGGCCAGGTCGCGGCACTCAGGAGGCAGGTGAATGGGATCACAGAAAAGCCCAACAATCCTACTGAATCTCCGGGTGAATCTGCGCTAAGCGCACCGCCTGTTCCGGAACCAGCAACTGATCAGGGCATGTCGATGCCCGGACGCGTTGGAGAAACTGTAAGCGCACCCAGGTTGCAACTTCGTGGCTACGGGGATGTTGGGTGGAATACAAGCGACTTGAAAGGCAGCACGAATTCTTTTGCGCTCGGCCAGTTTAACCTCTTCATTACTTCACGTTTGACCGATAAAGTCAGCTTTCTATCTGAAACGGTCATTGAAGCGGATCAGAGGACGAACGATTTCGGAATTGATTTGGAGCGACTGGAGTTGATCTACGCAGTGAACGATCATCTCAATCTCCAATTCGGGCGCTTTCATACAGCGATTGGTTATTACAATACTGCCTACCACCACAGCGCATTCATGCAGACTGCCCTGGGGCGTCCTTTCCTATTTGACTTTGAAGACGGCGGCGGGATACTTCCGGTTCACAGCGTAGGTATGAGCGCCATAGGCACGGTCTCCAACAAGCTTGGACTGCATTACATCGCCGAGATAGGCAATGGCCGAAACCCGCGCACTGGTGTCAATCCGGTGCAAAACGTCAGTGACGACAATAACGGCAAAGCCTTTAACCTGGGATTATTTGTGCGTCCTAACTGGCTGCCGGGCATGCGATTCGGGTTTTCCAACTATCACGATCACGTGACGCCGGCAGGAAAAGCAAATGTGACAGAAAATATTCTGGCGGTACATGTCATCTACCAGAACAGCCGATTTGAATTTCTGAATGAGGGCGTTCTCTTGCGGCACAGTGTGCAAGGCAGCGTTGTTGCCGCCGATACACCAGGTTTTTATTCTCAGGTATCCAGACGCTTTGGCGACTACCGACCCTATTTCCGCTATGAATATGTAAACGTGCCGGGTAAAGATCCGCTTTATTCCGACGTAGGACTCTTGCACGGGCCAAAGGCCGGATTGCGCTACGACTTAAATGAATTCACCGCATTCAAGGTTGAGTACGGGCGGACCATGCGGCGCGGCCGTGGCCCAGTGAATTCATTGGGTACACAGCTGGCATTCGAATTTTGAAAGCAGCCATGAGAAAGACCAGGTACATTCTCGTCTTTATTTTGATGCTTGCCTCTTCGCTAGGCAACTCTCAGGCGTCACATGCCGGGGACATAGCGGTGGTGGTGAATGCCTCGAACCCGGTGAATGATCTTTCATTTTCGGAGCTGCGCAACATGTTGATGGGAGATCGCCGATTCTGGAAAGGAAACGTGCGGTTGAAGCTGATTCTGCGCGAACCAGGAACCCGCGATCGGGATGCCGTACTCGGTCTTTTATTGAATTTGGACAACAGGGCGTTCGCTGCGCATTGGAGGGCCAAGATTTTCCGTGGGGAAGCTTCTGAAGAGCCTCTTTCGGTTGCCTCGGTCTCGCAGGTAGAACGGTACTTGCTCGAAAATCCGGGTGGGGTCACGTTCATGACAGCAAAAGTAACAGCGCCACAGCTCAAGGTTCTGAGGCTGGAAGGCAAGCTCCCCGGGGACCATGGATATGCCCTTAAATAGCTGGCGTTATCAAGTGGCAGCACTGTTATCTGTTTCTGCCTTCAGAAAATCAAAGCGGGAAAAGAATGGCCGACAAAAATAATCACTCCCTCAAACGCAAGATCGTGACGATAGTTGTGGTGACCTCCGGCGCTGCCCTGATACTGGCCTGCGGTGGCTTCGCTCTCTACGAGACGATTGCCGTGCGGCAAAGCAAGCTGGTAGAGATGATGCTGGTGGGTGATTTGATCGCTGCTAACAGCGCTCCGGGACTCTCCTTCAACGATCCGCAGGCCAGCGAGGAAACGCTGGCGGCGCTGAAAACAAGTCCTCACGTGATTGCTGCCAGAGTTTATGACAAGAACGGTAAGGCGTTCGCAACTTATCTGCGGCCAGGGGCGAGCAGCAGTTCGGCCCTTCCCGGTCTGAGCGCATCGGACTCGCCCAGCTTTCGGCAAAATTCCCTTCACATTGCGCGCGGAATCTACGTTGGCAGCCAACGCATAGGAACGGTGTATCTGGAGCGCGACGTTAGCGAACTAAACTCCAGCCTGGTGCGGTATGGCGCGATCTCATTCGGAGTGCTTGTTATCGCCCTGGCCTTCGCATTTTTACTGGCTTCTCGACTGCAGCGGACTATCTCCGGACCGATTCTCGCGTTGGCTCACCGAGCCAATTCAATCCAATCCAGTGCAGACTACTCCATCGGGGATGTGCAGGGCAGCTTTGAGGAAATAGGACTCCTAATTAAGAGTTTCGATGGAATGTTGGGTTCTATTGCCCATCGCGATAGCGAACTGCAAGGCCATCGCGAATATCTGGAGGAGGAAGTCGCTGCCCGGACCGCAGAAATCCTGACCGTCAATGCACAACTGGAGAGCGCCAAGATAGTGGCGGAGGAAGCGCAGGAAGCAGCCGAGACGGCGAATCACGCCAAGAGTGATTTTCTGGCGAACATGAGCCATGAGATCCGCACGCCAATGAACGGCGTGATTGGTATGACCGAACTTGCGTTGGACACCGAACTCTCCGTTCAGCAGCGGG
Source organism: Candidatus Angelobacter sp. (assembly GCA_035995565.1). Taxonomy (GTDB): domain Bacteria; phylum Acidobacteriota; class Terriglobia; order Terriglobales; family Acidobacteriaceae; genus Angelobacter. The sequence goes on along the minus strand of DASYKK010000056.1, from coordinate 4,493 downwards.
AATATCTAGTGATGGTTAAATCCTCCGCCGATGCTTTGATGATCGTAATCAATGACATTCTCGATTTTTCCAAGATTGAGGCCGGCAAATTAGAACTGGATCCGATTGAGTTCAAAATACGCGACACCATTGAAGAAGCCGCCGGAATGCTGGCTTTACCTGCCCACGAGAAAGGGCTGGAATTGGTGACTGATATTCAACCCGGCGTGGCGGAAATATTGATCGGCGATCCTGTTCGCTTGCGGCAGGTCCTCTTCAACCTTCTCGGGAATGCCATCAAGTTTACAGAACTGGGCGAGGTCACACTTCGAGTGGAAGTCAAGGAGAACCGGCAGGATGGTGTCTGCTTGCATTTCTCAGTGCGTGATACAGGCATCGGCATTCCGACAGACAGGCAAAAAGCGGTCTTCGAAGCCTTTACACAGGCAGACAACTCCACGACGCGAAAATACGGAGGAACCGGGCTGGGACTGACAATCACGTCCAGGCTGGTAGCTCTGATGGGCGGCCGTATCTGGATTGACAGTGAACGCGGCCAAGGCAGCATTTTCCATTTCACCGCCATGTTTGCTCCGGGACGCACCAGCACCATCGACGCGGCTCAGCTGGAGTTCGCTGATCTGCGCGATTTACCAGTGTTGGTGGTAGACGACAACGAAACCAATCGCTGCTTTTTGAAGGACCTTCTTCTTAGCTGGGGCCTAAGGCCTACAGTGACTGCGAATGGATATGAGGCTCTGGCAACCCTCGAACACGCCCAGAGATCCGGAACGCGTTTTGCTCTAGTGCTCTCGGACTTGCAGATGCCCATGATGAATGGCTTCGCGCTGGCGGAACGCATCAGACAGAACCCTGAATTAGCTGGCGCAACCATCATGATGTTGACCTCTGTAGGTGAACGGGGTGACAGAACGCGTTGCCTCGAGTTAGGCGTGAAAGCTTTTCTCACCAAACCCATCAGGCAATCGGCCCTCCGCCAGGCGATATCGTCAGCGATGAGCAGCGCGGTAGAGCAGAAGGCGCAGCCCGCACTAATCGCTCGGCGCTCTCTGCGTGAAGCTAAATCCAACTTGCGGATTCTGCTGGCCGAAGACAATGCCGTGAATCAGGCCGTAGCCAAGCGATTGCTTGAGAACATGGGACACGCGGTAGTGATAGCCACTAACGGGGTTGCGGCGCTAAAGGCGGTTCTGGAAATGGAAGCTTTTGACGCCGCGCTTATGGATGTGCAGATGCCTGAAATGGATGGATTTGAGGCGACCCAGGCCATTCGCGAAGCAGAACGGACCAGCGGAAATCATCTGCCGATTATCGCGTTGACCGCCCATGCCATGAAAGATGACGAGGAACGTTGCCTGGCAGTTGGCATGGATGGCTATATCTCAAAGCCAATTCGAACTGCCGACCTGTTTGCGACCTTGGAACGGCTAGTACCGTCCAAGCTGAATCCGGATAAAGAGCCAGTGCTTCCAGGCTGACATGTAAATGTCACAGGTTGTAGGCGACCAGCAGGTCGCAAATCTTTGGCAGGGCAGATTCCGGTCTACGCTACACCTGTCCGCACCGTGCTGTTAATGTCGCCAATGCCGAACGATTAATCGTTGTTTAATTGTCGCATTAATGTGCCGGGCAGTCCTCACAAAATTCGCTTTACATTCGCTAACGATTCCGCTAGTATTTGGCGTGGTTCGCCATGTATTCGCTGCCGAAGCAGCTGGCAACTAGTAGGTGGCGGCTAGCCAAACCAGCGACAGGCAAGGCAAGACAGGGGACAACGTGATTCGAGGTCGAAAAAACGCGATAAAGAGGGGTCGACAGCCTTTCGACAGTCCTTTCGAATTGGGGTTTGGCGTTTGTTTGCAACAAAGGTCTTATGGGGGGTGGGGGTCTGGCTGAAGGACTCAGGCAGAGGGCTGCAAGAATCGGGGACAAAACCTACCACGGAGACACGGAGAGCATCCAAGGTCAGCGATCGGAAAAACAAAGCAAGGAGGAAAGCATGGAGAAGAGCAAGCACGAAATTTGGGGAGAACCATACGTTCCGGCATGGGGTGCGAAAGATGGCTTTGGCATCAGAGAGGGCGAAGATGTGCTGGGTTTGGACGAAGCAGAGAGAGCTTTGTGGGAGATTGCGTGCACCGATCCGCAACGCGCTGTCATCGCGGAGCAGCGGGATGAGCGCAGATTCAAAGAACACCAGGAGCGGGAGAAGGAGCGCGAAAGGCAAGCGTGGCCAGCCAGCACGGCGGGGCAGCTGCTGAAGAAGCTGGGCGAGTGCTTTGCCGAGTATAGGGAGTGCCTGGAGAAAGACCCTCGATTGGTGGAGAAAGCGCTGGAATTTGATGAGATGAACCAGAAGATTTTTAACCGCATGCGGACCACTATGGATCGAGCGCATAACGCGCCCCGATGCCGGCACGAGAAAGCCGGTGGTGGGACATGCCGGGCGCCGCGCATGCGCGGGAAGAAATATTGCCATATGCACGAGATGCTGGAAGAGGCGCGTCCGGAGAAGCTCAACCTGCCGAGTCTGGGAGATGCGCACGCGATCCATGCGGCGATTGCCAAAGGCGCGCAGGCGGTAGTGGACGGAAAGCTGGAGTACAAGCAGGCGTCGATACTGGGATACTACCTGCAACTGGCACTGAGCAATGTTGGCCGGGTGGATTTCGAGAATCCGGAAAAGGTGCAGGTTTAGCCGCAGATCGCACTGATGACACTGATCAGGAAAAGCAAGTCTACCGCGGATGAACGCGGATAGTCGCGGATTAAGAAGGGGAAGCCGCTCAGGCGGTGGGAAAGTGGGTTCTTTGACAAATTGAACGGTGGGCGCAGGCGCAAGTATTCAGATCCTACAGTGGCAGACGTTTTAGAGTTCGAGCGTACCGTGAAGGTACAAGCGTGCCCGGCCAACGATCTTCACGCGATCGCCAGCGTTTGTGCACTGCATGCTTCCACCGCGGACACTGAGTTGTTGCGTACGCAACTTGTCCTTACCCAGCCGCCCCGCCCAATATGGAGCCAGTGTGCAGTGTATCGAGCCGGTTGCGGGGTCCTCATCGATGCCCTCCGCCGGTGCAAACAATCGGCACACATAATCCACGTCACCCTCGCCGGGCGCGGTAACAATCGTTCCGGCATTCACGATATCCAGTGTGGCAAGAGCGGCAATATCGGGCGAGAGCGTTCGCACTTGATCGGCATGGTCCACTACCACGACGAAATCGCGCGATTTCATTACCCGCGCCGCTTTCAAGCCCAGGGCTGGTAAGAGACCGGCTGGCGTTTCACATGGTTGAGGTGGCCTGGCGGGAAAGTCCAGTTCAAAGCTGTCATGCTGCTGAGCGACGGTCAACATGCCGGCGCGGGTGTGGAAGCGAACCGGCCACGCATTGTGCTTCCGCAGCGCGAGCACATAGGCGGATGCCAGGGTCGCATGTCCGCATAGGTCGTCCTCAATTGTGGGCGTAAACCAGCGCAAGTCGAAATCACCATCAGCACGAGGAACAACAAAAGCGGTTTCGCTATGCTTGTTCTCAGCCGCAATTTTCTGCATGACGCTGTCGGCGAGAAAAGCGGAAAGGATGCAGACCCCCGCCGGGTTACCTGCAAAGAGCTCACCCGTGAATGCATCAACGTGGTAATACGGAATTGCCATGTCGTGCTCCTCTAAACTGCTGGATCCCGCGAGGAAATGGGCCATGAGGATCGATAATCGTTGAACATCTGCATAAATACAATTACATCGGAAACAGGGTAGGGTCTGCGCTCTGTACAATATTGCGCAGCACAAAGTCATTTGAGCAAGGAGACAAATATGAAATCCGCTCTCTTTCTGGTTCCCCTGTTGCGGCTCGGCACACCGTTGATGAATACACAATAAACAAGGGCCCTTCGCGCCTTTGCGAAGCTTGGGAATCCATATCGCTCGCCGCGCAATTTTCGCATTCCTCACCACCTGCGATTTCGCATCCAACGTTGAAACACCAACCAGGGCATCCGAGGGCTTAAGGAATGTCGCTTTCATGAACCGCTACAAATCGTTTTCTTCCACTTCAAAAACAACTCCTTCGATCAACTTCTCCCAGCTTCCAGGGATAATCCTGGTCCTTTTTCTATTCGTGACTCCCAGCGTAACGGCGCATGCGGAAACCGCTGATAACCCTTGCAACGTTTCTGGATTGGCGCACCAAACCTGGAGTGAAGCAACGCAATTCGGACATGGTCTGAAATCCGTCCCACGCGGCGTGATTCGTCCCAGGAATTTGATTTGGGAGCTCCCGATCCTTGCGGCTACCGGCGTGATGATCGCAAAAGTCGATCGCCCTGCTGACAATCGTATCCAGTCCAGGTCGCTGCAACAGACGGCAAGCCTGTGGTCGAATGTCGGCATTGGCATGGAGCTTGGATCCGGCGTGCTGGCATATGGAGTCGGCTGCCGCAGCAATCATTCGTATCTTCGCGATACTGGCTTTAAGGCGCTGGCTGCCATG
>DASYKK010000055.1:0-7357 GCA_035995565.1 Candidatus Angelobacter sp. | reverse complement strand
GGTTCTGATCAGTGTCATCTGTGTTAATCAGTGGTAAGCCTTCGCCCACCCCCCCTCCCTGGGTATCCCATCGCATCCCAAGTCATCCCAGATTGGCGTAGGTTTCACGCATAGGGATATGGATTGGCGTGGGGCTGAGCGCCGTGGGTTTGCTTTTGCTAAGGGCCAATGGCTAAGAGCTAATGGCTAGTTGCTAGCTGCTAATTTGTCAAAGAGCAATCACGTCCATCGACGCTGGCATACTCTAGCTAACGGCATTTGGAAATTCAATCGCGAATTAGGACATCTTGACAACGAGAGGCTCCAGAACTGTTCATTTTTTGCCTAGCGCTTTGGCGATGAAAAGTTCTAGCTCACCTTTCGTACGCAGTCGCAAGCCGCTTGATCGCGGTACTGGTTGAAAGCGCCCGGTTGGACGAAGGGGTCAGTCATCTACAATCTCTTCAGCAGACCCATTGGCTTGCGCCAGATAAATACAGCTCCAATCAGAAAGCCACTAACGAAGCCGCCTAGGTGGCCTGCACTATCAACTCCTTCGGTGCGAAAACCAGAAATTATGGCAATCGGTGTCAACAATGCGGCCCATAGAAAAACGCTTCTCCAGTTGCGCTGAGAAAGATTCAACTTGGCGAAAACAACCAAGCAGATCAGCGCTCCGGCCAAACCCGCATTGCCGCCGGAAGCCCCTACGTGGATTAGGGTGGGACTGCAGCAAAGACTACTCAAAGCACAGCCGATGCCAGAAAAAAGATAGATAGCAAAGGTGTTCACCGGTCCCAGAAGCAGGTCAAGCAATCGACCGAGCCGCCACAAGAACAGCAAATTCCATCCTAAATGCAAGAGGTTCTCGTGGAGGAACATGTAAGTAACTACTCGCCAAAATTGGCCTCCTCCAATCGTGTATGGACGATAGTTCCCACCCCAGAGAAGTAATTCGTCCGCAGGGAAAGAGGCAAAAATCCGCGTCTTCATGAAAGAATCCAGTCCGATATCGTGGGCTCGGTAAATAACGAGCGCAGCAAAGACTAGGATGTTGGTAAGAATCAGGACGTTTGCGGCTGTAAACGACCGCGTGCTAGCACTTCGCTCTTCACGAGAGAACCCCAACGAATCAGAGTCGGCCACAGTTACAACGGATTGTTTATTGCTAGACAAGCTGAAGTCTGCCCCGCCCATCACAACTCGTCTATTCTGAATGCAAGTCAGCGATAACCTCCGGGGCATGTTCGTAATATTCACCTACATGAAGGACCAGAACCCGCGGAACATCCCTCATTATCAATATTCGGTACTCTTTTTCTTAAATCTCCCCATGTGAGGTTAAACATATCCGCAATCCATTTGACCCAAGGACCCGCAATTGGGATTTTGTCAGCATCCTCGGAAACTTTTCGATTGTTGAATTTAGCTGAAGGTGTCTTAGGGGCAGCCTCAAGATCTTTTCCAGTAAAGGTATTATTGGAGACAGAAACATTTTTCTGTGTCGATGAGAACACAGTCTGACCATGTTGGTTAGTGGCGGTCACTGTGATATCTGCTTTCACATCAACATTTATTGACGTGACTTTGCCATCTGGATCCCGATTGGTGGTCGTTGTAGTGGTAGACGTAGTTGTAATTGTTACCAGCATTCCGTTGACCCTGGTGATTGAAACCTCGGGTTTGTCGTCCTTCTTTTGCTCAGTGGTCGTGGTACTGCCATCTGAGTTCGTGCTGGTATTGACGGTATCCGATTTCACATCCTCGTGACCATCAGGGTCGATCCGGTTGATCGGACCGTTTTCTGTGTAACTGTAGAGATTCAAGCTCTGCGGGTCGCCAAACTTCGCATAAGGGACAGTTACCGGCTTGGCCGCCCAATCAGGGCTCATGAATCGGCCAACTGTGTTGGAATAATATCGCGCACCAAAGTAATCCAGGTTGGCCGCGGTGTCGGTGTCGCGATATTGCCCGGTGAACTTAATCGTATTAGTGCTGGTGGTCTTACCCACGCCCGGCACCACGCCGCCCCAGGGATACATATCATTATCATCGAGAATGGCGGCGGTGGTCCCGGCCTTGTCCACAAACATGGCGGTGGAATGCAGATGGTCAGTGATGTAGTACTTGATGTCACCACTCACATTGCGCGCCAGACGCTGTCCGCCAAAGAAAATGTAGTTCGTCCAGTTGCCGGCGGAATCTGTTTCAGCATATGCAACGCCGCCTGGCCCATACCAGTAATTTGTGCCGGTTGATTTCTGGATGCGCCGTCCGTCAGCGTCATAGGTATAGGTAACGCTGCCTGCCGTCTTGATGCGGTTTTCGCCGTCGAAAACAAAGAATCCGCCCAGACCGTCATTTTTCACATTGCCCGCCGCATCATACGTCAGGCCGGCCAGGTGATTGTTCGTGTCCGCAGGCTGGTTCATGTTCTCGCCTGCGGGGGAGCCCGGAGTCTTGTTGGTGAGATTTCCCCATGCGTCATAGGTGTAGCTGTTGGCCCAGTGGCCGTTGTCACCGGCGGTGAGCAAACGGTTCAGCGGATCATAGGTGAAGCTCTGGGTGCGGGTTGAGTCTTTCACGTTGGTGATGGTGAAGATGTTGCCGTTATTCGCCCCCGCCGTCCCGTAGGAATACTGCTTGTCAAACAGTGCGGGCGCGCCCTGCGCGCTGCCGGCCCAGATTTCTACCGGCTGGAGCCGGTTGTTGTAACTTACGTGATATTTATTGTTGGCGAAGTTCGGACTGGCGAATTCGTTCACGATGTTGCCTGCAATATACGTGGGCGTCTGCGCATAAATCACGCCCGCCGAATCCGTGGCGGTGGTGAGCCGCGCCGCGCTGTCGTATCCGTAGGTGACGGTAAAGCCGTTTCCCGGATACACCAGGCTGGTGAGATCGCCCAGCTTATCGTAACCGGCGGTAAAGCTCTTGCATCCGCTCACACCGGGATTGCACTGGACTGTATTGGCCACGCGCCCCATGACGTCATAGCTGGCAAAGGTCGATGCGACTGTACTGCCAGAAGAGTTTACTGTGAGCGCCGCCACTTCCCGCCCGATGGGGTTGGTGAATGACTGGCCCTGGAAGGCCGCGTAATCGTAACGATGGCTGGCCTTGAGCGTTGTGCCGTCAGAATTCGTGGTGTCGAGGAGGCGGTTTAGCGCGTCATACGTGTAGGTGAGTGTGACGGTCGAGCTTGATCCCCAGGCCGCGTTGGGCGCGGGCTCAATCTTGGAGGTAAGGCGGCTGTTGTTGTCATAGCCGTAGGTAATGACCGTGCTTCCCGTGCTGTTCATCTCCGGATTCATCGCCGTCAACAAGCGCGAGAAGGAATCATAGGTAAAGAAGCGCTGACGCCAAGAAGCCGGGACGCTGGGCGCGGAAGCGCCGGTGCAAGGAACGTCCGCCGTGGTGTCCGTGGCTTTCTGATGAACACACAGCATGTCGCCGCGGGCATTGTATTGGTACAGCGTTACGGAGGGATTGTTGTTGAGTCCGGCAGCGTCTTTGGCTCCACTGAGCGCCGATCCCGAAGTGGATGTGGTAAACGACGGATTGGTGAACTGGGTGTTGTTCCAGGTGTAAGACGCGGTCAGCGAGTAGTCGCCGATGATTCCGGAAGTTTTGCTGGTTAGGTTAATGGTACTTCCAGAAGCGCTTGCATTTGCCCAGCTCCCGGCGCTAATCAGTGTCGCCAGTCTGCCGGCGATAGTGGCAGTCGTATCGGTTGTTCCGAAGTTTGTGCCGTAGCCAGTTCCGTTCAGAGTGACCGTGATCGTTCCCGAATCTGAGGTAGTGGAGGCGTTCTGTCCCCCTGTCAACGCTCCCGAAGCTGGTGACAGCGTAAATGACGGTCCAGCAAAGTCTGTGGGGTCACCGGTTGCGGAAGAAGACGAAAACGAGTAGTTCGTGGCAGCTCCGGTTGTTTTGGCAGTGAGGCTTACCTGCGTGCTGCTTCCGGCGGAGCCAGGACAAGCGGCATCCACTGCAGAGGAGGCATCGTTGTGGAATGCACAGGAAAGATTCCAGGCAACGGTCGCAAGCGTATCAAAATGCCCGTAATTCACAGTCTTGGTCAGGCCGTTCACGGTCAGCGTGACGGTACCGGAGTCCCAAACGGTTCGCGGACACGGTCTGATCAGGCCCTGATCTGTGCACGGGTCAACTACTACAGACCGCTCACCTCCAAGAACATTGATATTGACGTGCCCCGCCGTGGCCGGCTGTGACGTGGCTGACTGCTCCGTGCCGCTCACAGTTACCCATCCAGTCGCGCTGGTAGCCGCAGCGCCGGGATTCGGCTCAATCACTTTTACCAATCGCCCGAAAGCGTCCGAGCAAGCCTGGCGCTTTTTGCCCGATTCATCGGTAGCAGTAGTGCAGACGAGCGCCGGCCCGGACGTGTCTCCCGGCGTGTCGTCATACTTGACGGAAGTTAAGCTCCCGTCCTGCTTCGTGGTGTTCAGGGTGCGGCTCAATGCGTCATACGTGGTCTGAGTGACGCCGTAGGTCGGCTCGCTGGTGAGGCAGTAGGGATTGGAAACCGTCTTGGCTCGGCCAACAGAATCATACGCAGTATCGACTTTTATCCAACTGGCGCAATCCGGCGTGGACTGAAGCGTTTGATAGGGGCGCCCGACTCCATCAAATTTCACCTTGAAGTCGTGATACGTCGTGCCGGTGATCAGCCGCTGACGTTCAACGGTGTTGGGATCCGGGTAAAAGAATTTGGTGATTCCACCATCGGGATGGTTCCCCTGCGTTAGCCGCAGCATGACATCGTATGTATACGAGTAAGGCTGGCCATTTTCATCAGTAAAGTTTGTCAAAACTCCAGTATTGAAATCATAATTGCCACTGATGACGTGGTGAACCACTGCCGCGCCCGAGTCAGGCATCTGCGTGTCTGGCAGGTTGGTCTGCGTCAGGTATGCGCCGTAAAAACCTGGGGAGTAGCTGAAGGTTGCGACGTTGCCTAGGGGATCTATGGTCTGATAAGGCTCTCCCGTGTCATACACGTTCGTGGTCGCGGTGATCATCGTGTTGGTGGTGTTCATCCATCGGCTCACGTAATTCAGATTTCCACGTGCGGAGCCGGCGGGAGCAGCTCCCTGTCCTACGGTGTTGCCGTAGGAGAAGATGCGTGAAACATCGTCATATCCGTATGTGGTCTGCGCCACCTGGTTCCCGGCGCCATCTTTAAGCGTCACGGACGATTTCAGGGACACAAAATTGATGGGAAGGTAGGGAGGATTGTCCTGCCAGAGATAGCGATTCACGGTGGAACGGACCAGCGTGTTGGAAAAATCATACTCATCCCGCTGCAAGACACTCCCAATGCGTACCGGCTGCCCGTTGGGGTCGTTGAACGTCGAGTCGTAGCTGCTGACAGCTCTGGAAGTTTGTCCACCTCGAAGCGTCGTGGTTCGTTGAATGGGCACGGAATTCAATGTGACGCTGTCGAGATTCCCGCCTGGGGTACCCATGGTGCAGTCATACTGATTTTGCACTGTTTTCAGGATTACTCCGGCGCTGACGCGACCCTGGTAATACTGAGTCTGGTATTCATATCCGGGGCAGCCAGATCCGTTCACACCGGGGCCGATGGTGTGGACCACGTCATTGCCGTCAGGATCCGTAACCGTGGCAATGCCCTTTGTTCCGTAAGCGTAAATTGATGTTCCGACTCCCGTTGGGAAACTGCCTTGGTAGTTATAGTTCCATTGATGGCCGCCGGTGCCGTCATTCGCATCCACCGTGCGCGACGTTACCCAGGTGCTGTATCCGGTTCCGGAACCAGATCCGAAGTTGAGAGGGCCCGTTGCATACGTGTATGCGAGGGATCCACCAGTGGGAAAGCTAGCATGCTGAACATCGCCATAATTGTCATAGGTAAACGTCCACGTGGTCAGATCCGGCAGGACAATCGCACTCAGCAGTGATGTGCTGGCCGGGCCGTAGTTGAGTGCTCCCTGGCTTGTGGTGGCATCAAAATTAGTTGACAAGGAGAACATTGAATAGCAGAAATAGAATGTTCGGACACCGCCGTTAATCGTGGAAATTCCTGGCACATTCCATATGCGGGCTGACGTGGTTCCTGAGGGACATTTCGAAAGATCGGTGGTGGCAACCCCGGGAGAAACCCCCTGAACGACTGAACCGGCAGATGAGCCCGGAATGAATCGGCCCATCGTATCTGTCCATCCGCTGGAATTCACCGTGATCTTGTTTCCATTGGCGTCAGTCACGCTGGTGGCTTGTTGACCACCTCTAAGGCGCCCCGATGGCATTGTGCAACTACTGCCACTTGGATAGCTATAACGGGTACCGTTGGGCAAAATCAGCGTCTGTGCATCCGGTCGAACAAGCCCCGTGGCATCCAATGAGCGCACCGGATAGACTGGACCTGAAAAAGCTGCTATTTGGTCTCCGAAGATGTGCGAACTGCCGTCCGGTGAGCTGACGCTATCCGACCAGTCATACAGCGTCTGGCCGCCTGGATTGTTAGGATCCCCGGGCTCTGCCATGCTGCAATAATTCAGCCACCAGTCTGTGCTGCTGACGATTTGCACCCCGGTATTAGGCATGGGTTGCCAGGCCGCGGGAGCAGTTTGGTGACCAGTCCGATCGAGCTTTGCCGGCCTGATATACCACTGCTTGTTGCTGAAGGTGACCATGAAACTCAAGTCAAGATTGCCACGTTGTGGAAATGAAGCCAGCGGAATATGCAGAGACAGACCCCCACTGGTCAAGCTGACGCTGTCGAGGTCTCCACCGTGGAAAGAATCGTAAGGCTTAAGACCTTGCTCTTCATTGGGGTTTGTTTGCCCAAAAACGGAAAAACTTCCCGCCAACATGACGCCCAGCAACATCCACAGCCTGGCTGACCTCATTGAAAAGCTCCCTGGAACAGAAATCTTGTCTGCTGCAATGGGGCATACTTATAAAGTAGATTGCTTTTTGATAACAAGTATTAAACTAGTAACCTGACCTATAAACATCTTTTGTTCCATTTCGGAACTCAAGGCCATTGTTCTTATAGCCAAAAAAAGCCCGCCTTTCGGCGGGCTTTAGTAACCAAACAATAACCTACCTTACTGCACCGGGTTTCCATCCGCGTCGATCTTGTGGATCTCGCCCAGGTTCAGGTCACGGATACCTTGTTCCACCTTGCCCATGTCGCCGACTACCACCCAGACCAGATGGTCGGGCAGGATGAATTTTTTGGCGATGGCATTGGCGGACTCCGGCGTTAGCGACATGGCTTTCTCAGTGAAGGTATTGAAGTAGTCTTCCGGCAGGCCATATTGCAGGATCTGGCTATAGGCTCCGGCGAGCTGCTGGACGGTTTCAAAACTTCCCGGCAGGCCAA
>DASYKK010000054.1:0-4373 GCA_035995565.1 Candidatus Angelobacter sp. | reverse complement strand
AGGCAAGGTCACGATGGCAGTGATTCATGCGCTGCAACATTGCACGCAAGACGAACGGAAATTAGTGGAGGCAGTGCTTGAAGAGCGCGCGTTCGTGAGCGTGAAGCATGAGCAGATACTGGAGATGCTGAACCGATATGGATCGATTCCGTATGCATATGACGCGGCGGCCAAGCATGCCGAGCTCGCGCGCAAAGCGATTTGCTCATTCCCGCTGTCAGAGATCAAGCGCGCGCTACTGTCGATACCGGATTTTATTGTCGAGAGAAATAGTTAGATGGATGGATTGCACAGCAAGCTTGTCGCGAAGTGCTATTCCTGTTTGAGCCCGCCTCCGGCGGCTCCGATACTTAGAAAGTGGAGAATGCATCTTGGCTCTTTCTGTTGTTATCGTGGATGACGAACAGCTCGCGCGTGATGAATTGAGCTATTTGCTAAAATCCATTGACGATGTCACGGTGGTGGCGCAAGGCCACAACGGGATTGATGCCGTGAACCTGGTCAAGGAGTTTTCTCCGGATTTACTTTTTCTTGATGTGCAGATGCCTGGGCTCGACGGATTCGGATCTTTGAAAAAGTTAATCGACAAAAAGGTCCTGCTTCCGCAAATTGTCTTCGCTACAGCCTTTGATCAGTACGCAGTCAAGGCATTTGAAGTCAATGCTATAGACTATATTCTTAAACCATTTGATAAGAAGCGGGTCGGTGCGGCGGTGGAAAAAGCCCGCAAAAAAGTTCAGGGTCTGTCCACTGACACGCAACGTCTGGACACGCTGGTCAAGCTTCTCGAATCGCAACGCCCGCAGAATTCAAAAGTCCTTCTCCGCAGCGCCGGACGCCTCCTGCTCGTCGACCAGAAGGATCTCTGCTTTGCTTCCATTGAAGACGGCATCATCAGTGTGGTCGCAACCAATCTTGAAGGCCAGTCCAACTGCCGTACTCTTGAAGAATTACTTGAAGGGCTCGACCCCGACACTTTCTGGCGTGCGCATCGTTCTTTCGTGGTCAATATCAATCGGATCAAAGAGGTTGTGCCCTGGTTCAAGAGCTCGTACCAGCTCCGTATGGACGATCGCAAGCAAACTGAAATCCCGGTCAGCCGTGCCCAGACCAAGCGCCTGCGCGAACTTTTCGGCCTCTAGCTCAAGCGCGTCTCAGGAACCACGGTGACTTCCAGTCTGCGCGACCCGCGCAGCACAATTAATGGAGTCTTCAGGCCGATTCTGTCTTCACTCAGCAGCCGATGCAGCACATCCACGCCTTCCACTGGCTCGCCTGCCAGTGACGTAATCACGTCGCCCTCCTGCAATCCCGCTTTCTGCGCGGGACTTCCTGGCTCCGACGAAAGTATCAATGCGCCCGTTGAACTCTGAAGTTCATAATGCCGTGCAATGTTTCGGTTCAGCGTCGCCGTCTGCGCCTGGACGCCAATGTAGCTGCGCCGCACCCGCCCAAAGCGAATCAGTTTGCTGGCGATAAACTGCGCCGTGTTGATGGAGATGGCAAAGCACAGTCCTTGTGCCGGCAGGATCGTCGCGGTATTCACGCCCACTACTTCGCCTTGTGAATTCACCAGCGGCCCACCGGAATTTCCGGGATTCAATGCCGCATCGGTCTGGATCACGTCTTCAATCAGGCGTCCTGATTGCGACCGCAAGCTGCGTCCCAGCGCGCTGACCACGCCTGCCGTAACCGTGTACTGAAATCCGTACGGGTTGCCGATCGCTACTACCAGCTGGCCAACGCGTATCCGCCGCGAATCGCCCAGCTGCACGCTCCGCAGTATCGGGGCGTCAATTCGCACTAGCGCCAGATCTGTGTCTGGATCTTCACCAATTAACTGTGCGTTAAAGTCGCCCGAATCTGGTGTCGATACCGTGATCTTCTCGCCGCCGTGGACCACGTGGCTATTCGTCAGAATGAAACCATCCGGCGTGAAGATAAATCCAGACCCGCTTCCGCCCCGGCCTTGTTTGTTTTCCACCTGTATGCGGACAACCGAAGGACTTACCGACTCGGCCACCGTCGTCACCACGCGCGAATAAGCGTCCATAGCTTCGGCTTCCGCCGCCCGGGGCGCGATAGTCTGTTCTCCCGAACCGGGAAAGGAGATCAATGAACGAATGATGCTCATAACCCCATTGGATAAACAGACTGGCACAAAAGATTCAGGGGCACGTCTGCCCGCTCAAGTTGGCTATGCTGTTATCCAAAACCTTAACGATAGAGACGTAACATCGCTGCGTCGCATATCCCCGTTTACAATGCCTGCGTGGCGGATTTGAAAGGCAAAACCGTTTTCATCACCGGCGCCGCGCGCCGGTTGGGCAAGGCCGTCGCGCTCGCCATGGCCCAGGCCGGGGCCAATGTGGCATTTACCTACCTGTCGTCAGAGACAGAGGCGGGGCAGACGTTGGAGCAGCTCGCAGGCTTCCCGCAGAGAACTCTGGCCGTCCGCTGCGATCTCCGCGAAGAAAAAGAAGTTCAGCAGACTGTCAGCCAGGTCTTGGAGCGCTTTGCTCAGATCGACCTGTTGATCAACAATGCCGGCGTCTTTGAGACCGCGAGTATCGAAGCGATCACCGCCGAACAATGGGACGAAGTATTCGCTGTTAACGTGCGTGCACCGTTCCTGGTTTCTCAAAGCTGCATTCCGGCGCTACGCAGCACCCACGGCCGCATCATCAATATGGGTTCGCTGGGTGGTGAGAAGCCGTGGGCCACGCACGCACATTACTGTTCTTCCAAGGCTGCGCTGCACATGCTTACTCAGGTAATGGCCAAGGCCCTGGCCCCGGAGATTGCCGTAAACTGCGTCGCGCCCGGTATGATCGAAGTGGGCGCAGAGGAAGAGGAAAAGGACCCAGCGCTATTGCGGCGTCTGGCCGCGCACACGCCGATGAAAAGGAATGGAGCGCCTGATGACGTGGTAAACGCCGTGAGGTATTTTGCTACGGCCCCGCACTTCATCACCGGCCAGATCCTCACCGTCGATGGCGGCCTTGGGCTGCGCTAGCTACCGCTGGCTCACAAACGCTTTCACCACAATTGCTCGCGGGTCTTTTCCCAGCGGAATCATCGTTTCCAGCGCTGGCACTTCCGGCAGCGGCCTGCCCTTATTGTCGATCAGCGAAAGCACGGTCATGTCGCCGCTCGCGGTGTTCACCACAAGTAAATGCAGCTGGTTCGGTGAGAGCGCCATGCTCTCCGGATGACTTCCTACCGGTACCGAGGCGGTGCGCTTGCCATTGTCAATGCTATACGCCGCCACCGAATCCGAGCCAAAATTTGCCACATAGAGCAGCGCGTTGTCCGGCGACACCAGTACACGTGCCGGATGGTCGCCAATCTGGAACGTATTGTTCACCTCATTCGTCGAGGTCACGATTTCGGAAATCGAACTGGCGTCGTAGTTGCTCACAAACACTTCACCGCCATCTGGTTTCACCACCAGATGGACAGGAGTTTTGCCCACGTCAAGTTGCGCCAGCAGCTTGTCGGTCTTTAAATCAACCACGCCAACCTGCTGCGATTCACTGCAAGCCACAAACACTTTGCTGGAATCCGGCACAATCACCAGTTCCACCGGCTTGCCGCACACTTTCACTTTGTTGCGCACCCCCAACTTTTGCGTATCCACAATGACGACGGAATCCTCGTCCCTCAAGGCGACAATGGCGAGCTTGCCGTCGGGCGTGAGTCGCGCCAGATTGCTTCCATTGCCGGTAGGGATGTACTTGATCACCTTGCGCTGGTCCAGATCAATCACCGAAAGGTTGGCCGAACCGGAGTTGGCCACATAGGCCCGCTTGCCGTCGGAGGATACGTCCACAAAGAACGGAGCGCGATGCACGCCGATGGTCGACACAACTTTGTTCGTCTCCGCGTCAATCACGCTGATATTGTTGGATTCCGTATTGGCGACGTAGATTTCATTCTTCCGCGGATTTACCGCCAACCCGGTTGGGCTCCGCCCCACGGATACCGTGGTCAGGATTGACAGTGCACGCAGGTCGATCACCGTCACGTTGTTGCTGCCGCCATTGGAGACGTAGGCGTACTCGCGATAGTTGGGACTGGGCTCCGGCGTGTCCTTGCAGCCTGTGAGCAGGAACAATGCAAGACAAGCTGCTAACGTAAAAGCTCGCAAGTTATCTGCCGGCCTTGGCGACCGCCGGATGCGTCCGTGGCTCCTGGACATTGCGGTGCAGCACGGCCGCAATCTGCCTGATCTCATGCATCATCTCGTCAAATTGGTCGGGATAGATCGATTGCGCTCCGTCGGAAAGAGCATGGTCAGGATCGTGGTGTACTTCCACCATCAGTCCGTCTGCTCCCACTGCCACCGCCGCGCGCGATAGCGGCAGTACTTT
>DASYKK010000053.1:0-4803 GCA_035995565.1 Candidatus Angelobacter sp. | reverse complement strand
GCTTACGCGTATTGAGTTGGGCGCTCCCCATGGGACCAGCGAGCGAACGATTACGCCTTCAGCCTGCATGCGTTTGGCAAAAGCGTTGGCGTCTTCGTCCACTGTAAAGTAAATAAAGTTTGCGCTGGTCGGCACGGCCTGAATGCCGAGCTCCTTGAACCGCTCCATCAGCCATGCTGCGCCCACGGCATTGTTTTCTACCGTCCTGCGAATGTGATTCACGTCGCGGATCGCCGCCAGTCCCGCCGCTTCCGCCACTATGGAGACGGAAAATGAATTTCGCACCCGGGCGAAATACCGCAGCAGTTCCTGGTCCCCGCAGGCGTATCCCAGCCGAACTCCAGCCAGGCCATGCGCCTTGGAAAACGTGCGCAGCACCAGCACGTTCGGCCTGTTCGCGCGCACGTAATCAAAGGAGCGTGAATAAGTGACGCCGCGCTGCATCGCAAAATGCTCGGCAAAATCGGAATACGCTTCGTCCAGAATTACCAGCACGCTCTCCGGGACCCGATGGAGAAACGCTTCCGTCGCGTCCGCGTCAAACATCGTGCCGGTGGGGTTGTTCGGGTTGGCCAGGATTATCACGCGCGTGTGTTCGTCGATGGCTCCGCCAATCGCGTCCAGATCGTAAGCGTCATTCCTCATGGGAACGCCGACGAACTGCGCGCCGATGGTGCGCGTAATCAACGGATAGCTGATGAAAGAGCGCTCGCTGCTGATGCAGTTGGTTCCCGGCACAAGCAAAGTCCGCGCCACCACGTCCAGAATCCCCAGCGAGCCATCGGCGACAAAAATCTGCTCTTCGAGCAATTGATGGCGCGCCGCCAGCGCCTGCCGCAACTCACTGGCGTCATTATCGGGATAAAGATTGACCTCGGCTGCCGCTTCTCGAATCGCCTCCAGAGCCAGTGGAGATGGCCCAAATGGGTTCTCGTTCGACGCCAGCTTGATCATAGTCACGCTAGATTCAAGCTGTGCCTGGCGCAGAGGTTTGCCTGGCACGTAGCCGGCCAGCGCGCGAATGTGTTCCGGAATTTGATCGAGGACAGTCTTGTTCATCTGAAAAGAAGGGATAACAGAAGTTTGTACCACAAGCGGAGTTGCTTCGCTATCTCTGCAAGTCTAAGTTTTTAGTTTGACTCTCGGTGTGGTGGTGACTACTACCTGCCTGGTTTTCTTTCCTTGCGCTGCTCGCCACGACGAGCGCTGGCCTTTGTTCGCGAGGGCGGCTTGCATTCCGATGTTTGCGCTTTGTCGCCTCGCCCTGCGCGCCGCAAGCCCGACACTTCGCCGGGTGTCAACTCACGAAACTGGCCTGGCTCCACATCCAGCGTGAGTGGGCCATATCGCACACGTTTGATTTTTTCCACGTGATGGCCAATCTCCTCAAACATTCGTCGGATCTGCCGGTTCTTGCCCTCAATCAAAGTCACTTCATACCAGGGATTGGCAGCGTCTTTCATCAGGCGGATCTGCGCCGGCGCGGTATGGATTGTTTCCAGACGCCGCGGTCCGGGCTTGGCTCCAATCTTGATCCCGCGTCGCAACTTTTCGATTCCTTCTTCTTTGGCCTTACCGGCAATCTTTACCAGATAAGTCTTCGGGACGTGCGACGAAGCGTGTGTGAGTTTGGCGGCAAGCTCTCCATCGTTGGTCAGCAGCAACAGTCCTTCGCTCGACCAATCGAGCCTGCCTACGGGATATACGCGCGCAGCTACTCCTTTAATCAAGTCCATCACCGTCGGCCGACGCTCGGGATCAGTCACCGTTGTTACATAACCCTTAGGTTTGTTGAGCAGAAGATAAACGTGGCGCTCCGCGCCCTGCAAGAGCTTACCGTCAACTTTGATGTGATCTTTCTGGAGATCGGCCTTGCTGCCGAGTTCCGTCACCGTCTGGCCGTTCACGCTCACGCGGCCTTGCGTGATCAACTCTTCGGCCTTGCGACGTGACGTGACGCCCGCGGCAGCAATGATCTTCTGTAATCGCTCAGGGGGCATTTTTAGCCGCCTGAACTTTCAGATGCAATCTGGTCCGCCACCTGTTCATCTGCTTTGTTGTGCTCCGGGTCAGATGAAACAGTCGGCTCAGTCACATTTTGCGGCACTTCGGATTTGTCTTCTTCCATCTGCTCCACGCCGCCATCTTCTCCGGGTGTGCCGGTAGCGTCCGCCACTGCAACAGCACTATCGCTCGAACCAAAAAGTTCGTCCTGCAGTTCGCCCGCCGCCAGTTTTTCAAATTCTTCCAGACTGGGCAGTTCGCTCAGATCGCGTAGGCCAAAGCGCATCAGGAAGTCTTTGGTGGTTTTGTACAACATTGGCCGGCCGACCACGGCTTTTCTTCCCGCCGTTGTGATGAGCTTGCGTTCCAGCAGCGTGCCGATCACTGCGGCTGCGTCCACGCCGCGGATATCGCTGATTTCGGGAACTGTCACAGGTTGTTTATAGGCAATCACGGCAAGGGTCTCCAAAGCTTGCAAAGAAAGGCGAATCGGCGGCTTTAGACTCTTGGAAAATGCTCGCACCACATCGTGGTGCTCCGGCTTTGTCGACATCCGGTAGCCGCTCGCTACCTCGCGGATTTCAATTCCGTGTTCCGGGTTCGCGTAGTCGGCGATCAGCTCTTCCAGGTAGGGCTTCAGCAGGCCACGCAATTCCACCTTCTCGGATTTTTCTTTGGTCTTCTTCGCTGGCGGTGCCGGTGCAGATTCTTCCACGGCGCCCAGATGGTCTTCTGCCTGCTCGAACTGGGATTGCGATTCAGCGCCTGATTCTTCACCTTGCGGCAGGGCTGTCTTGAGTGCCAGCAGATCGTCTTTGAGCAGCGCAGCCATCTGGTCCAGCGTGATGGGATCTTCCGCCGCGTAAATAATTGCTTCGAGTTTGGCTTTAATGGACATAGATAGCAATTAGCAAATGGCCACTCTATTCAGAAAATTCATTGTTGCGGCGGCAGTAGCGGCACGGACATATGCTCCTGTACGAGCAACCAGTCGTTCCCCCTCTTTTCCCAGACGCAGGTATAGCGGCCATCTAAGGCTTGTGTAGACCCGTCTTTCTTTAGAAGATCTCCGTGCCAAGTGGACGTGCCCCACGCCAGATTTCCAGATTGATGAGTGCGTACGTCTTGGCCAACCGTGAACTTGGCGGAAGTAAAAGGCGCAAACTGCGTCTTCACTCCGTCTGCATATTCTGCCCAACCGTGATATTTCATGGGAGCAATGTCATAGAAATCCAAATCGGCATCCTTGGCATAGAACGGAGCTGCTTTCGCAGGATCAAGCGCGGACCATGCTTCAAATAGTGCCTGCATGCGCGCCTTAAAATCGTAGCTCGGGCTCGCGGATTTTGGCGCGGCGGAACCCAAACCATTCGCGAGACAAAAAATAATTACGATGGCCAGTCGATTCTTCATGCCGGTTTCTCCTTGGAGACTCTAAAAGCGATTTGGACGATCGGTCTGCCGGTTCTGTTCAGGCTGTCTTAAGTGTCAACGACTTCATCTCCAATCATCTCTTACCGCGGCGCCTTCGCCCATGACGGTGTCGAACATCGCATGTTTCTTGATCAGGACCTCGCCAAAAACCCTTTCCTGCCGCAGCAGAATGGCTTGCAGGCGCACCAGTTCAAGCAAGGCGAGAAATGATGAGATGAGCGCATGGCGTGAAGTGATGTGCTGCAACAGCCGTTTCAGCGGAATGGGACGGTCTTCCATTAGCAGGCGCCGGCGAAAAAATTCAATCATTTGTCCCACTGTGACTGTTTCCTCGTCCACCTGCAAAATTGGCCGCGATTTAGCGCGGTCGAGAATCTGCTGAAACGTGCGCACCAGGTCCACCACGTCGGCAGCCATCTCGGGCTCGGTGCCTTCAGCGTCCTTGAATTCCTTCATCGAGGGATTGCTGACCACCGCCTCTTCGATCTGCTGTTTCTGCATCAGCATTTGCGCCGCGTTCTTGAATTTCTCATGCTCCAGAAGGCGCTGCACCAGCTCTTCGCGAGGATCTTCCAGCCCGCCCTCGGCAGCATCAGGGTCGCGCGGCAGTAGCATCTTGCTCTTGATATGGATCAGCAGGGAAGCCATGTAGATGAACTCCGCTGCAATGTCCACATCCAGGTGCTTCAGGTTTTCTACATATCCAAGATACTGGGCCGTAATCTTGGCAATCGGAATGTCATAAATATCGATGTCCTGCTTGCGAACGAGGTCCAATAGCAGATCGAGCGGACCGTCATAGACCTGGCCCACGCTCACCGAGAACGGAAATTCATTGGTCTGCGGCTTCGCGGATTGTGAAGTTTCTGCCATCAAAAGTCGTGGACCGCAGCCCCAGGCCGCGTCTTTAAACACGTGCTGCACGGGACTTCAGCCTGTGCCTCTCAATTCTAAATGTTATTGGCCGCTCTTGCCGATGGCAGAGCTGTGGATTACATGTCTTTTATTGAATGGCCAATTATGGTGAATCGAGGGCCGCGTACCAGACGAGATATTCTCCAACTGTCATCCTGAGCAAGTCCGAGTGACTGAAGGGAGCGAGGGCGCGTCGAAGGATCCCGAAAACTTGTCCTTTACGATGCCGCTTCAGGGAGTTCTCACGAAAACCTTACCGACTACTGGAGCGCTCCGTAATCGCTGAGGTACTGTTGGATCGGCAAATTCGATTGTTCAAGCAGGATCGATGCGCCGCTCGTATCCTGTTTCATCTTGATGCGAACGGTCGCACCCCTATCGCTTTGCTCACGCTCAAACTGTTTCCAGTGGTCCTGAAGAATCTTGGGAGGCAAAACATAATCGCGCAGG
>DASYKK010000052.1:0-4112 GCA_035995565.1 Candidatus Angelobacter sp. | reverse complement strand
ATTACTGAGAGCGGTGAAGGCGGCGGATTTCTTTCGCTGAATCGCAACAAGCGCAACCTGACGCTGGACACATCGAAACCCGAGTCAGCGGAGGTCATCCGGCGCCTGGTCAAGAGCGCCGATGTTGTGGTGGCGAACCTGCCCAACAATGTTCTGAAGAGTATGGGGCTGGATTACGATTCGCTGAAGGCAATTAAGTCCGACATTATTCTTGCCCGCGTTTCCACGTTCGGCCCGGACGGGCCATATGCCAATCGCGTTGGCTTTGATACGGTGGTACAGGCCATGTCCGGCGCCATGAGCCTTACTGGTTTTCCGGGCACGCCGGTGCGCGACATTGTTCCCTTTGAAGATTTCGGAACGGCGCTGCATACGGCATTCGGCGTGATGGTGGCGCTGTATCATCGCGCGCAAACCGGCGAAGGACAGATCGTGGACGGATCTCTTCTTGCCACGGGCATCACATATGTTCAGGGCTTGCTGGCCGAGAGGTCGGTACTTGGGATTGAGCGCAGTCAGATGGGCAATACGAGTTTTTACGCTGCTCCGTCCGACGCCTACCAGACGAAAGATGGCTGGATCGTGGTTTCCGCGGTGGGCAATGACATGTTTGCCCGCTGGGCGCGTCTGGTAGGCCGCGAGGATTTTATTAGCGATCCGCGCTTTGCCAGCGACCAGCTTCGCGCAGATAATCGGTCAGCAATTACCGCAGCCATGAACACGTGGCTGGCCACGCGAACGACAGAACAAGCCATCGCGGAGTTGGAAAAAGCCCGTGTTCCAGCAGGGCCAGTACTGGATTTACAGCAGGTGCTGGATGATCCGCAGGTGAAGGCGCGGGATTTGCTGCGGTATGTCGATCATCCTGGAGCGGCGAAGCCGGTACCGCTGGCGGATACGGCGGTACGCTTATCCGCAACTCCGGGCGGCATTCGCACGCGAGCCGCTGCATTAGGCGAACACACGGACGAGGTGCTGCGGGAGGTTGGGTACGGAGAAGAGGAGATTGCCAGCCTCAAGGTCGCAGAGGTTGTGTGATTGGGTTTATGGATTTATCTGCGGAACGAGCCCGTTACGGTGGCCGTTCGGTCATCCTTATCCCGCCCCTTGAAAGGGGCTTGTCTTCTTCTCGACGCGTCCTCATTCCGCAGACGCGGAAGTCGGACTTGCTCAGCATGACAGCATTGAAGAATTTCATTTGGTTTGCACATCGTGCATACGAGAAAAGTGGACTCAAAGGATCAACGTCTTTCCATCCTTCTGATCGCCACACACCGCAGCGCTCCATTCTGGTTGGCGATATCGCCACTGCACCTGTTGGCATCGCGCAGTGAAGCATTGAGCCAGTGGTCTTTGCCGTCATTACAGGAGGCCGTGAGCGTGGTTCCCTGCAGCCGCACGTCTTTGCAGGTGGCGATGTATGAACCGGGCGGCAATACGCCGCTTACCTCGCAGTTCAAAATGCCATTGATATTGGCGACGCCCTCAGAGCAGCGGCTGGCGTCCTTAAGGGAGGTCGGTAGTTCGCGGCCATCCAGGCTCTTGCAGACAGCGTGCAGCGTTGTGCCTTTCATCTGGATGTTGCGGCAGCTATCGGTGTAAGAACCGCGGGGCTGGGAAGGCGCGGCCGCCTCATTGCCCCCTGCGCATTCCAAATGGCCGTTCTTGTTGGCAATGTCTGAGCATTTTTCGTAGCCGGAAAGCCTGGCATGGTGCACCTTGCCTTTTTCGTCCTGGCATTTGGCGTAGAGGTTCCCTTTTTTGACGGAAACATCTTTGCATGTCTGCTGGTAGGAACCTTGAGGATTCCCTTCTTGCGCGGCGCTTAGGCTGACCGCGCTGCCCAGGAGAATCGTGATGGCGAAAAAGCCAAGAGTGCTGATCGAGCGCATGAGTATTCCCTTCATTCCATCTGTTCTTAGTAAGCCCAGTATAGTGGAGGTTCCGAGACCGGCTTAGCGAATATTTCGCCCGCGAAGCGTAGTGTTCTCGTTTATAAACAAGACTGATGGGACGAACACAAGCGTGACAACTTCTGCCACACCCGAAGGCCCGCCCGCTCCGTCACCACATCCCGGAGTGGGACGACACGCTTTTCTTGTAGCGGCCGGAATCTTTCTGAGCCGCATTGCCGGACTGGTGCGAGACCGCATCTTTGCCCATTACTTCGGCATCACGTATGTCGCGGACGCCTTCAAAGCAGCTTTGCGCATTCCCAACACGCTGCAAAATCTTTTTGGTGAAGGCGTCTTATCGGCATCATTTATTCCGGTATATGCCAAACTCGTAGCCCAGAAAGATCGCGAAGAAGCAGGCTGGGTGGCGGGCGTGGTCTTTTCTTTGCTCGCTGTTATCACTTCTGTGCTCGTGCTGGTGGGAGTTCTGGCGACACCCTACATCATTGATGTAATCGCATTTGGTTTTAAGGGTGAGACCCGCCGGCTGGCCATTCAACTGGTACGGATATTGTTTCCCGGTGTGGGTTTGCTGGTGATGTCCGCGTGGTGCCTGGGGATTCTCAACAGTCACGGCAAGTTCTTCCTCTCCTATGTATCACCTGTTCTCTGGAATGCTGCGTTCATAGCAGCCATGCTGATTTTCCGGGGAAGCGATATGTCGCATCTGGCGGTGTACACAGCCTGGGGATCTGTTGTGGGAAGCGCCCTGCAATTTCTGGTGCAGCTTCCCATGGTGCTGCGCCTGGCTCCCGAACTACGCATTTTCTTTTTTTCGCTAACTGACAATGTGCGCGTGGTAATCAGGAACTTTGTGCCTGTGTTCTTTAGCCGCGGCGTGCTGCAATTGAGCGCCTACATTGATGGACTGCTGGCCAGCCTGCTTCCTGTAGGCGGCGTGTCTGCCCTGGCCAATGCCCAGACGCTTTACACGCTACCCGTGAGCTTGTTTGGCATGTCGATCTCGGCGGCTGAACTACCAGCCATGTCAAGCACGCTGGGAACCGACGAGCAAGTAGCAACCACGCTGCGTCAGAGGATCACTGCCAGCACCAAGCGGGTAGGCTTTTTTGTGGTGCCTTCAGCGGTGGGATTCATCGCGCTGGGTGATGTAATCACCGCAGCGATTTACCAGACAGGAAGGTTCTCTCATGCCGATGCGGTCAAAGTCTGGATGATCCTGGCCGGATCAGGCGTTGGCTTGGTGGCTTCTACGGTCGGACGGCTTTACTCTTCTGCTTATTACGCGCTACGCGATACGCGCACGCCTGTCCGCTTTGCCATTGTGCGCGTGATCCTGACAACGGTGCTGGGCTATCTCTGTTCGCGGCCGCTGCCTAAGTTGCTGGGCGTGGATCCCTTCTGGGGCGCGGCAGGTCTGACGGCTTCCGCGGGATTCGCCGCGTGGGTGGAGTTTACTTTGTTGCGTCGAGGCATGAACCTGAAGATAGGGCGCAGCGAATTCCCTACGTCGTACTTTGTCAAACTCTGGCTGGCAGCGTTGATCGGTGCGGCCATCGCGTGGGGAATAAAGTTGGCATTCCATCCGCAGCGTCCGGTCGTCGGCGGCTTGCTGATTCTTGTTCCTTACGGTGTGGTTTATCTGGGCTGCACGGCTCTGATGGGAGTGGAGCAGGCAAGTGGGTTATTGAGGCGGGTACTGCGGAGGAATTAGCCGCGAATGAACGCGAATTGCCGCAGATTCCGCAGATTAAACCAGAATTACGCAAGAAAGGCCTTGAAGAAGAGCTGCCGAGGAGAGGGAACTGCTCAGATCCCAAAAGAAAAGCCGCATCAGCGTCTATC
Organism: Candidatus Angelobacter sp.; assembly: GCA_035995565.1. Lineage (GTDB taxonomy): Bacteria > Acidobacteriota > Terriglobia > Terriglobales > Acidobacteriaceae > Angelobacter. The sequence continues at coordinate 351 of DASYKK010000052.1, read as the reverse complement.
TGCGCTGACCTGCGGCGAAAGAATTACTCAATCACCCGCATATTCGCCCAGTCATATTGGAACTTGTGTCCGCAGTCCAGGCAAACGACGTAATGTTCGCCGGCAGGAGTGGGAATGTCCCAATCAGAGTTCACGGCACGGCGTTTTGGCGCCACGGCCGCAGCAAAAGGCTGAGAGATCTTTTTGTGCGAGCAGCGAATCGAGAGTAACTGGAGAATTTTATTGACCATGGACTTCTTTTCTACCGAACCCATTCCCGGGTGCCTCCCGTGGGAAGCACCCTGAAGCGGGGCAAAAGGGACTGCCATCCCAAGAAAACTTATGCAGTGGCCGTTGTCATGCGCGGCGACT
>DASYKK010000051.1:0-4484 GCA_035995565.1 Candidatus Angelobacter sp. | reverse complement strand
CAGACAAGCTAAAGGTTAAAGCTAATGACTAGAGGCTGTTTTTTTGGCACTCTCCGGGCCAAAGTGCTACCTTGACAATACCTCACTAACATCCTTAAAATCTAGCTAGCAGGAGTTTGCAAAATTTCTGTCAAGTTATTGTAAATAAAAGTTTTAACCAAGTCTGTTGTATGCCAAACCCAGGACAAATCGGCCCTCGTGAGCGGGAAATTCTTACTGCCATCGTGGATACGTATATCGCCACGGGTGAGCCGGTAGGGTCACGCACTCTTTCGCGTCACAATAAAGATGGGCTGAGCCCAGCGACGATCCGTAACGTAATGTCGGATCTGGCAGAGAGTGGGTTCCTGGAGCAGCCGCACACGTCGGCTGGCCGAGTACCAACTTCCCAGGCTTACCGGTATTACGTTGATCAGATTTCCGGCAAGGCCACGATCTCAGCGGCAGACCAGACGCTCATTTCAGACACTTTGCAGGGCACCGTCGATGTGCAGGAGTTTCTGGAGCGGACTTCTCATGTGCTTTCGCTGGTTTCCAGCGGAGTGGGAGTGGCAATCGGGAACGTAGGGCCGAAAAATGCACTGGAACACGTTTACTTCTCCCGCCAGGGCAACAATCGCGTGCTGGCGGTGGTAGTAACAAAGTCTGGCGTGGTGCATGACCGCATGATGCGTTTGGAGCGCGATCTCGATCAAAGCGACCTGAACACGGCAGCGAACTACATCAATGAGAATTTCCGCGGCTGGATCATCAGCCAGGTGAAAACTGAGCTGTGCCGGCGTATTGAGCATGAACGCAGCGAATACGACCGGTTGATGAAGAATCTGGAAGAGCTTTATAAAGGCGGCGCGCTAGCAGCCGAAGAGCCTGCCAAGAACATCTTTGTAGAGGGCGTGGCAAATCTGGTGGGTAATGACCAGGATCGCCTGCGTTTGCGCGACCTTGTGAAGACTCTGGAAGAAAAGGAGCGCGTGGCCGATCTCCTTTCTGCATATCTTGATACGCGACAGGAAGCCGTGCGCGTTGTGATCGGCCTGGAAGAAGCGGTACCGGAGATGCGCAACTTTGTGCTGATCGGAGCGCCGGCCCGTGTGGGCGAAGAGATGCGCGGCTCGCTGGCGGTCATTGGTCCAACCCGCATGGATTATCAACACACCATCACGGCGGTCTCCTATATCGCGCAGCTCTTTGACAAGCTGCTGAATGAGAACACGTGAAAATTCCAATTAAGAGACCAGGTGCAGTAATGAGCAAGGGCAACGGACAGGCTAACGTAACGCTGGAAGAACAATTGAAAGACACGCAGAAGGACCAACCAAAGCCGACTCTGGAAAACGAACTCCCGGCGGCTGACCCGGCCGACGGTTTTGAGGAAAAGAACGCTTCCGGCGATGGTCCTCAGAGCTCCGTAACGATTGGCGGCAGCGAACTGGAGAAGTTGCGCGCTGAGCGCAATGATCTGTTTGAGCGGCTGGCGCGGCTACAGGCTGAGTTTGATAACTATCGCAAGCGCGCGGCAAAAGAAAATGCGGAGTACCGGGATTATGCCGTCTCAGACGCGGCCCGTTCACTCTTGCCGGTGGTCGATAGCTTTACTCTGGCGCTCAAAAACGCTGCGGCCAAGCCGGAAGACCTGCGCAAGGGCGTCGAACTGATTTTCAAGCAGCTTCAGGACGTGCTGCAAAGATTGAATATCGAGCGCGTTCCGGCCCAGGGAGAGCCTTTCGATCCACGGGTACATGAAGCCATTGAGATGGTTGAAACCAATGACGCCCCGGACCATCATGTGCTGGAAGAGTTGCAGCCTGGTTATCGAATCAAAGGACGATTGCTGCGGCCGGCAATGGTGAGAGTTGCGAAAAAAGTCGGGTAACTTGGGATCCCCCTAAAGGCATTCGGTGCATTGATTCTCCGAGGAAGATACTGTGCCAACGTCCGGTAATAGACGCCGTGCTCAAAGAAGAAAAATGCTCCGTAGAGCCAAGGGCGGGAATCGAAAGCAAAGGCGAGCCGAGTGGCGGCAATTAAGACCGGAACGTCCGACTATCGGCGGATTCCTGGAACTGCTTAGTTTGATCGGTGACCTGTTTTGATCAATTAGAGGTAATTTTTGGCGACACAAGCAAAACGCGATTACTACGAAATATTGAGCGTAACCCGTACGGCCACCGAGCAGGAGATTAAAAGCTCGTACCGCAAACTGGCCATGCAGTACCATCCCGACCGCAATCCTGGGAATGCTGAGGCGGAAGAGAAGTTCAAGGAGTGCTCTGAAGCCTACAGCGTCCTGATGGACTCAGACAAGCGCGCACGCTATGACCAGTATGGCCATGCAGCCGTGAACGGTGGCGGCGGTTTTGATGCGTCCAACTTTGCTGACGTCAGCGATATTTTCGGCGACATCTTCAGCGACTTCTTTGGCGTCAATGTCGGCGGCGGCCGCGGACGCACTCGGGTACAGCGCGGTGGCGACGCCCGTGCCGATATCACGCTTACCTTTGAGGAAGCAGCCTTCGGCAAGAAAACGCAGGTGAAGGTCCGCCGTTATGAAGCGTGCGAGCAGTGTAAAGGTAGCGGTTCCGCGGGATCGAGAGGCCCTGCAACGTGTCCCACATGCGCTGGCCGCGGCCAAGTAAGGTATCAGCAGGCCATGTTCAGCATTGCGCGGACTTGTCCAACGTGCCAGGGCCAGGGACGAGTGATCTCTGATCCCTGCGTCAAGTGCAAGGGTGAAAGCCGCGTGATGAAGGAACACATTGTAGATGTGGGGGTGCCGGCAGGCGTAGAAGATGGCACCCGCATTCGTTATCAGGAACAGGGCGATGTTGGCCCCAATGGCGGCCCTCCAGGCGATCTTTACGTGGTGTTGGAAGTGAAGCCACATGCCTTCTTCGAGCGCGAAGGTAAGGACCTGCATTGCTCCGTGCCGATTTCATTTAGCCAGGCGGCCATGGGAGCGGAAATCGTCATCCCAACCCTCGATGGGGGAGAGCACAAGCTCAAGATCCAGGAGGGAACGCAGTCAGGGACAACATTCCGGGTCCGCGGCAAGGGCGTGCCGGTGCTGCAGAGCTCGGGCAAAGGGGATATGTATGTTAAGGTCCGCGTAGAGACGCCGCGTAAGCTGAGCAAGCGCCAGCGCGAGCTGATGGCCGAGCTGGGCGAGACTTTTAGTATCGACAACAAGCCGGAGCCGCGCAGCCTGTTTGAAAAGGTGAAAGACATCTTTGGGTAAATACTACATTTGGTTCGTGGTGGTCGTGGCAGGACTGGCCGGCCTGATCCGTTTGCTGCTGCCGCGCCGCTTCGCTGAGCTTCAACTGGAACGCTTCAAGGCTGCCAATGCCATTTCCAAGGCGAAAATGCGCAGCCTTCTGTTTCTGGCGGTCGGTATTGTCTTTGGCGGAATTTATTTTCTTCCCTGGGGCCACCAGAGTTGGATCATCATCGGCACTGTCTTTTCGGTCCTTAGCGCAGCCGAGGCTTATTTCCAGGCGCAATACCCTACACTAGAAGCGCTGGTATTTCAGAGCCGCCTTCTGGGGATTCTGTATCTGGGGCTGGCCGCTGGCTCTTACGTAATGCTCAAAAAGGTATGACCCGCAGGCGCTGGATAGCCGATCGCGTGGAAGGCAACCGCGCTTTTCTGCTCGGATCCAATGCCAACCATCTCTTTCGCGTTCTCCGTGTAAAAGTTGGCCAGGAATTTGATGTTGCGGCGAATGGCTTGCTTCGTTCCGCGAAGGTGGTCTTCGCGTCGCACGACCAGGTTGAGTTCGAACTGGGAGCAGAGGTTGAAAGCGCGGCCCTTCCGCAAATCACAGTCTATCTTTCCATTTTTAAATTCGATCGCTTCGAGTGGGCTCTGGAAAAGCTGACGGAGCTGGGTGTAAGCCATGTTGTTCCGATGATCGCGCAACGCACGGAAGAACATCTGGCCAAAGCGGCAGCCAATCGTGTGGAGCGCTGGCGCAAGATTGGCCGCGAGGCCTCCCAGCAGGCGCGGCGTATTGCGCCTCCAGAGATTGCCGAGCCAGCGACGCTGAAGAAAGCCATTGCAGAAGCGCAGGGAAGCCGCATCGTGCTTTCGGAAGCGGAAGAGCGCGTTTCGTTGAAAAGTGCTCTTGCTGATAGCACCCTCCCATTAGCCATGGCATTTGGTCCTGAAGGTGGATGGTCGGATACAGAGTTGGAGCTTTTTCATGCGTCCGGATGGATGGCAGCTTCGCTGGGCCATACTATTCTTCGGGCAGAAACGGCCTCGATTGCCGCTGTAGCGGTGGCGATGGCCGACCTTATTTAAAAAAGTCGGCCAAAAATAGTGATGGTTCTCGGCCGCTTTTTGACCATTCCAAGCTCCAAAAGCCAACTTTTCCTCAACTTAATTCCATTTAGCCATTGCCCCCTTCGCCTTAGATTCGCATAATAAGGATAAGAACACCAACGGTGACGACTCTTACTCCTAATTCGAAGCAAAAACAGGC
>DASYKK010000050.1:0-8941 GCA_035995565.1 Candidatus Angelobacter sp. | reverse complement strand
GGAAGGCGCGGACATGGTGTTCGTGACCACTGGTCTGGGTGGCGGAACCGGCACGGGTGCTGCGCCGATTATTGCGTCACTGGCCAGCGAGATGGGCGCTTTGACCGTGGCGGTGGTGACCAAGCCGTTCGCGTTTGAAGGTCGTCGGCGTATGGCGCAGGCGGAGCGCGGGCTGGCCGAGCTGATTGACAGCATCGATACAACCATTGTAATTCCTAACGAAAAGTTGCTGGCGGTGGCGCAAAACGCCGGCTTCTTTGAGTCGTTCCGCATCGCCGACGACATTCTTCGCCAGGCGGTGCAGGGCATCTCTGACATCATTACGATTCCTGGCATCATCAACCGCGACTTTGCCGACGTAAAAACCATCATGGCCGGCATGGGCTACGCCGTGATGGGAACAGCCGTGGCCAAGGGCGAGCGTCGCGCAACCGATGCGGCGCAGGCGGCGATTTCGTCTCCGCTGCTGGAAGCCGGTGCCATCGACGGCGCTCGCGGAATCCTGATTAACATTACCGGTTCGTCGTCACTCAAGCTGGCGGAGGTGAATGAGGCTTCGACGATCATTCAATCGGCCGCGCATGAAGATGCCAACATCATCTTTGGCGCGGTGCAAGACGAAAAAATGAAGGACGACCTGAAAATCACGGTTATTGCCACCGGGTTCAAGAATGACGTTCCGGCGCGCAAAGACCGCACCGTGAACGCGGCGCAGGCCGCCATCTCCACTGTCCGGACCGCCTCTGCCTACCAAGTGCAGGCTTCTGCGGCGGCGCCCAGGGTTGTAAATGGAAACCCTGTGAATGGAAGCCACGCGAATGGAAGCTCGATGAACGGAGGCGCGGTCGGCCACGCCAGCCATGCTGTTTCGCCCACGAGGGTCACCATGCCGACGCGTGAAAGCCCAAACCTGGCCACTATGACCGAGTCCATCCGGACGGCCGTCGAGCAGGATGACCTGGATGTTCCGGCGTTTATCCGCAAACGCGGAGAGATCAACTAGCAAGTCTCGACCGGCAGCGCGTCTATCGCACAGCCGGTCGCAACTTCCTGCAATGGCAACCGTTTACCAGGACGCGAAACGCCAGCGTCCCGATTTTCTAACCAGCCAGTGGCCGCCATTTTCAGGTGGCGGCCGCAAGAATTAGCAACATTAATGCGCCATTAAGGCAAAAACAACAGCAGGAACTTAGGGTTAATACTGGCGAGGATTTTTGTTCCTCGCCGACTGGCCACAAAAACAAGCAGCATGCAGCCACTCCGATGAGAGCCGCTGCATCTTTAATAAGAAGAAAGTACTTACTTCAGTACTAGGAGAATTAGCAGTTGCGCGCGACGGAAAGTTTCACTTACCATCGCAATAAGAGCTCTGATTTCCGCATCGGTCTTTGTTAACCATTTTCTGGCCCTCGATTTTTTTGGCCGACGATGCATTCGCGGAGACGCAGCGCAACAGAGAATTTCCGGGTACCCAGGTGACAGTTACTCTAATGACATTTCGTCTTCGGCTCCTCGTCTTCTTCATTTCTATTTTTGGTCTGTCCAGCGGTTCGTTCGCGCTCGCATCCAGCACCAGCAGCACCACCAAAACTAAATCCAGCGGACACGTAACTGAAACCGCCCGCGCGCAAAAGCGTATGGCCCGGCTCCGCCACAAGCGCGGCTCCAGAAGACACGTAGCCGCACGGTCCGCCGCCGCCCACGCCCACGTCGCCACATTAAAGACCGTCGGCTTGCGCCGTCGTCACGTTCGTCACCGTTGGGTTGAGCGTTTCACCGCCAGCTCATTTGCAGACGACATTGCCGATGGCGACATTGTAGAAGGTGAAGATCCCGTAGTCCGCCAGGCTGCCATTGATGCTCTGGGGAATATGAACGGAACCGTCGTTGCCATTGATCCCACCAGCGGACGCATTCTTGCCATGGTCAACCAGAAGCTGGCGCTCAGTGAAGGCGCGCAGCCCTGCTCCACCATCAAGGTTGCCGTGGCGCTTGCCGGACTCAGTGAAAAAGTCATCACGCGCGAGGAATCCATCGCGCTGGGCGGACGCTCCCACATGAGCCTTACGCAAGCGCTGGCGCATTCCAACAACGCCTATTTTGAAACCGTTGGACGCCGTCTCGGCTTCCAGAAGGTCAGCTCTTACGCGCACCAGTTCGGACTGGGCGAGCTTGCCGGCTACGGCATCGAAGGCGAGCATCTTGGCACATTTCCCACGCATGAGCTCGACGCCAGTCTCGGCGGTGTCGGCAAGATGTGCTCTTTTGGTGAAAGCATTTCCATGACACCGCTGCAGCTCGGCGCTCTGGTTTCGGCCGTCGCCAACGGAGGCACGCTTTATTATCTCCAGCATCCCACGTCTGTGGATCAGGTCATCACCTTTGAGCCGCGCGTTAAGCGCCAGCTCGATATCGGCCCGCTGGTTCCAGAAATTGCTGAAGGCATGACCGGCGCGGTGCAGTATGGCACCGCCCGTAGCCTGCGCCTGAACTTTAGTGAAGAGCAGATCCTGGGCAAGACCGGCACCTGCTCCAAAGACGGCACGCGCTTTGGCTGGTTTGCTTCTTACGCTGACACGCAGTACGGACACATCGTGACCGTGGTCTTCCTCCAGGGTGGCCGTCCGACTTACGGCCCCAAGGCCGCCGAAATCAGCGGCAAGTTCTACCGCGCGCTGTACGACCATAACTTCTTCGCCCAGCGCGCCACCACTGTCAGCAACACGCCGGCAGAAAAGCCGGCAGTGGGCGTTCAGCAGTAGGGAGTTTTTCGGAGAGTACTGGCGTTCAGTTGTGAACGCATTCACTTCTCAAGCAAGAGAGGCTCGTCGGCCTTGCGTTCGCACAAATCGCTGCCTCCCCTCTGCGACTTTGCTGTAAACTGATTGCACGGGAACGCATGCAAATCATAAGACTAAGTCAAGTGCTTGAATCTGCTGCTGGGGATACAACTGACTGGGGCAAAATGGCTACCCGGCTGACGACAGAGCCCCGCCAACAGTTGCTGCGCTGGTACGGAGGAAATATCGTTGAGCGCAGTTCGACCCAGGTCGAAAGGGCGTTAGCTCTCTTCTTCTGGTGCGCCAAGCATAGTGACATCGACTTTCTTCCAGCCGAGATGCGCGACAGAATCCTAGACCAAGCGACATCGCAGTTTGGCCTATCACGGGATCGGCTTTGCCAGTTGCTGGTTAGACAGCCGTTGGAAATCAATGCAACGAAGCAAACGATCTTCATAGCGTTTGAAGGTATTGATGGAGCTGGAAAAACCCGACACTTGACGATGCTCGAAGACGACCTTCGTAAGGGGGGAAAAGCAGTCAAGAGCTTTTCATTCCCAGCTTATGACGAATTCTTTGGCAGGGAGCTTGGCAAAATCCTTAGCGGCAACCATGCTCTAGGGGCGTCTCGGCTGGATCCACGCTCAATGGCACTTTGGTACGCGCTCGACCGCTGGAATATTTTGAAGTCATGTAATTTCAATGATTACGATGTGGTACTTTTCAATCGGTTCACTTTATCCAGCGCCGTGTATCAATCTGTCCGCGCCCCGGCTAAGGAGCGAGATGAGATGAGCACGTGGATTTTTGAACTGGAACACGGACAGCTCGGTCTTCCTGTTCCTAACACATACATCGTACTTGATGTTTCGCCGAGCACATCACAAAAGAATGTGCTTCGAAAGGGACACAGGAATTACTCGGGGAAAAAACTAGATTTGTACGAGCGATCCATCGATCTATTATCTGCTGCACGAGAAAGGTATTTGTATTTTTCTTCCAAACTGCCAAACTTGCGCGTCGTTCAATGTATGAAGAGTTCCACAAAGATGAAGTCCATGGAAGAAGTTCATAAAGAAATCCTCGATTGTTTAAACGCATGCGGAGTGCTGGCTACAATCCCTTAACGAACGACTTTTCGGAAGTCGACAGTGACGTTTCCTCCGATCTGCCCCAAATCATGTGGCACATCACTGATCGCTGCCCGTTAGCTTGCCCATACTGTTTTGCAACGAAGACAAGTCACGAGGCCTCACTGGAACAGGTTCCGGACATTGTGGCAACCATGCTCCTTTTGAATGTCAGAAAAGTAGATATCGCAGGGGGAGAGCCTCTTGTTTATCCCCATCTTCCCGAACTTGTCTTAGCTTTGGGGGAGGCAAAACTCCCGGTAACCATCACGACCAGCGGGGCCGCGACTTCGGGGAATCGTGATTGGCTTGTATCCAATGCTGCCTTGTTCACAAGAGTGATAGTGTCGTTGGATGCACCTCCACAACAACACGATTCAATGCGCGGAAGGGAGGGCGCGTTCGACGCTGCAGTGCAGATCATCGACAAAATTCAGCAGAGCGGATACAAGCACGTTAGGGTCAACACTGTGCTGACGCGAGTGGCCCTTGAACCGACTTATGCTCAAGCAATGGCTACACTGATCGGCCGCATAGGTCCTGAGGAGTGGTGTTTGATTCAGCCTCATCCCGCAAACAAGAAGAGGGGGTTCGACGACTACGCAATCACCGATCAAGAGTTTGCTGAAATTGTGCGGACACTTCAAGGCATTTCGATCAAGAGTGCTGCATCTAGCAAGATTCTCTCAAGGAAGGTCTCTGACTATTCCGGGTATTGGGTGTTGTACCCCAATGGAATTTTGCGTCGGCACTCGGACGGCCCTGCGGATGTCTCGGAATTGCATTTCGATCCGCAAAACGTCACCGAGATTAGAACAGCCGTGCGAAAATATGGCATTTCACTACCGCTTCGTGCGTCAAGGAGTTGAATTGTATGGCAGAGAACGGCGGCCTTAAGGATTCGACGGCGTCGAAGGTTGCTGAGGATCCGTTTCTCAGGAAGCAGGCTTGGGATTATTTCAACACACATGCATCGCAACGGATGGCGATCTTCAACTTTTATGTGGTGTTGTCATCGCTAACGATGACTAGCTATTTTGCCAGCTTCAAGAGCGAAGTAAACTTTGGGGTTGCACGAGCGGCGCTCGCGATTCTTTTGTGCCTTTTTGCTTTTGTGTTTTGGAAGCTCGATTCTCGTAACAAATTCTTGATGAAAAACGCAGAGCGGGCGTTGCGATACTTTGAGGCAAAAGACGAAAACTCGCTCATAGCAAAAGTTTTCTCACAGGAGGAGTTGGAAACTGATTCCAGAAAATTGAAGGGATGGAAAAGGTCTCTTTTCTGGAAGGCTCATTTGAGTTACTCGAAGTGTTTCAATCTTGTTTATAGCGCTTTCTTCGCGTTGGGCATTTTGGGCTTTGTGCTTTCGTTTTATCTTGGAAAAGCCAAGGACTGCACACCGATTTATCAGGTACCCCTGCCGCATTTGAGAGAGGTAACGCGGGGATCGCTTCCAAGAGTGCACCGCTTGAAGGATCAGCCGTCCGTCAGGGGCTCCGCCTTGATCCAGGGATAACCGATCCCCTCGTCCTCCTTGGCAACGCGTCCAATGTGGGCACTTGCTTTGATCCTAAACTTCGCGCGGTTTAGGTCATCCATTTGCAAGATCTTTCGGCGAAGCACCGCTCCGTAGTCAGACCAGACAACAGTCATGACTTGTCCGTAGTCGGCAACGTACTCCTTATCAAGAGCTGCTGGCATGCCGACATAAAAGAGGGAAAAAAATGGTCGACCAGTACCCCATGGATCGATGTTTTCCTTCAATGTCGAATATGCTGAAGGGTTCTTTCTCATCCCATCATTGACTGGTACAAGGCGGCAAAGAAGAAATGCCGGTGGCGGGTGATCCTGGGCCGCCGCAACATCGCAGCATTGGCTTAACACGGCGCAGAAGCTGATAGCGGCGTGGACTTGAGCTAACATCCACGGTCGGGATCGGAAAGTTTCGGTTTCAGCTTCGAGATCAACTCGTCCTCCCGATTCTCTGACATACGTACCCCAGAACCGCGTTTTCCGATCCAGCCGTACAAGAGGAAATGGCATTTCCGCAATAATATCTCCCTGCCTGAGGGTCGACGTATCTAGATCGACGAACATTTGATCAGATCTCAAATCCATAAACGTTCGGTTGTTCTTCTGTAGCGACCAACAACTTAGACTTAAGCGGATCTGACGGCGCGGCAGGCGCTGCCTGTAGGTATGTCCCTTCCTCCTCTGAAGCTGCAACTTCAATCCTCGCGAAGAGCTCTTTATAGCGAGCAAGCTCTTGTTGAAGTTGGAGTATTTTTTCTTCATAGTATCGGATTATGTAAGAGGCGGCACGATGTTCCTCTCCCATTCTTGGAGTCATGCTGAGCCATGTATCTCCCAGACCACCCAGTTCCCGCCCGAGTTCACCTGAGCTACTTATGGGCGTCTGTTTTTGTTTCGAAAGAAAATCGGACTTATAGAGTGCCTCGATATCAGAGGAAATGTAAGTGGTGAAAGCTGCTTCTTCTTCAAGACGGCCCCTAAAATCTGCTCTCATGGCGCCTCCTGTCGCATTAGTTGCTTGTATTCCTCACGAACATGTTTTAGAAATTGCAGCTGAATCGCATAGTGAAACTCGTCGAGCAGCTTATCCAACGCTGCAGGAAGATTCGCTCCCAAAGTGAAACAATCAAGATCTAAGACGTAGAGCAGGCGGTTAAGATCAGTCGGAAGCTGCAGGAGGGCCCCTCGAATAGTAAGCTTGTGGTGTCCTATGGCGATTCTAAATTCGGTTAAGAACTGTTCCAGTTGCTTCAGTTCAAATTCGTCAAATTTCACGGGCGCGTTGACATATTTTTGTAAGGCAGTTATTCCATCCTTTTTGCCGAGCTCAATATGATTCACATACCGCAGTCCAATCCGTTGCAAACTGTTGATCTCGAATTCTTGGCAAAAATCATCGATGCGCTTGAGCGCTTCGGCTTTGAGCTCCTCGTAAGATCTATATTGCAGTGTGACGAAGACAAAGTTCTCTTGAGACACTTTAATGAGCCGCTGCTCTGTCGGGTTTGCGAAAACAAAAGTGCGCAGTGGCTTGCTGTCGCCGACTCTCGTTTCTTCTTCTCCAACCTGCGGATATGAACTGGCTACTTTGTCTTGCACCCGCCAAATATCTGGGACGATGCGCAAACGCGGAGCAAAGCGAATTTCGCAAGCCACCTCACGTACGGCAGGATGTGGGAAAATCTCATTGAGGTCTTTTTCAGAGATCATGATGGAGGTCTCTTCCTTTTCTCTTGAGGGGCTAGATAGATTCCCAACGACATGAGCTTCTCTTGATTAGCCCATATCCACTCCCAAAGAGTAGCTTTCGCAACTTCAGCTCTGTTTTTACCAAAGACACCCGAGGCTGCCAACTCCTCTAGTACTCGGTTCGCGGTCGGTTCCAAGCGAATCTTGAATTCTACAGTCGGAACTTTATTGGTGCGATTCATTCCCTAATTAGACCCTTATTAGACCCATTTAGATTATCCCAGAAAAGAGGTGTCATTTCTATAACATTGTTACCTCTTTCCTCAGCTCCACCACCTCAATTTCCCTCGGACACTCCGGCCAGTTATGTACCCAGCACACAATCACGTCGCACTTCTTCGGGTCGTGTCCGTGCCGCAGGAAATTTTTGCTCTCAAATTCCACCTCTACATTCTGGTCCTGCCACTGCCCTTTGGCCATCTCCCGTACTGCCACACAATCCGGAAACGCCACCTGCCAGCGCTTCACCATAAATCCCAGTCGTCCCGCCAGAACGCCAAACGCAAACAGCACCCCCGCTTCATTGGTCGGCGCATGCGCCATCCCCGGCATCAGCAGCGGATCGCCATACACCGCTCGGTCCTGTCTCAGCGGACACCGTCGCCCCTGCTTTCCGCCTTTGGCCTCGCGCTCTATCTTTTCTTCCAGTTCCGCAATCCGCTTCAATACGTCTTTCCACTTCGCCTCAATCTTTTCCGCGCGCGCAAATTTCTTGAACGCTTCCATCACCCGGCCCCAGCGTTCATAGCGCGTGTAAAAGGGTCCCAGGCTGAATTTGCCGTTCTTGTCATAGAGCTGTGCCGTCGGGATTCTGCCCAGCTTGCGCACTACTGCCGCCCAGTCCAGCAGCAACGCAGATTCCGCCGCTTCAAATCCTGAACCCACGGCCTCCAGTCCCGCGGCAGCCAGCGCTTTGCTCAGGCTTCCAAATTCTTTGTCCAGGCGAGTTCCGTTCACCCCCGCCAGCCGCCTCAACTCGCGCAGGCTGGGACTGTGTCCCAGCTTCTTTGCGCACACACGTATCGCCTTCAGGATTTCCTGTTTGTTCATCATGGTGATATCTCCAGGTGGAATTTTTAGAAATAAGAAAAGCCACCCGGATTTGGGTGGCTAATGGGGGTCGTTTCTGACTTATCGGGCAACAAAAAGCCGCCTCCCGGCAGCTTGGCTTTAAAAGCTAAAGCCGGAAGCGTTGATGCTTCCGACGGTGAAAGGTTGAGTCCCTACTTACTAGTGTGCCTTTTGCACCTTTCCGCGACGTTTTTCTCAATATTTATTTTCTGTGTCCGATAACTCGCCCTCTTCGTCAATTACAGTCGTCCCTCGTCAACCTCGCCTGAGAAAAATTCTCTTTCTACTTATATATGTAGTTTTTCCCGCCTTTCCGGGACATGTTTGTCGATATTTATTTTTCGCCCTATCGTTTCGTCCTACCCTTTACCCCTTCCCGGGTCTTCTCCGTGTCTCTGTGTCTCAGTGATAGGTGTCATTTCCGGGGCAATTTCCTTCCCAATCCCGCCTTTCCTGGTGTATCTTTCATCCCGAAAGAGAACGGTTCGCATGGAATACTCGCTGGATGGACTTCACCTCACAGAGTCATTTGAAGGATGCCGCCTTCAGGCCTACCTGGATAGCGTAGGCGTTCCCACTATCGGATATGGACACACCCATGGCGTTAGCCTGGGCATGACCTGCACCCAGGAACAGGCCGAGCAATGGCTGCAGCAGGATATAAAGGTCGCGGCGCAG
>DASYKK010000049.1:0-3780 GCA_035995565.1 Candidatus Angelobacter sp. | reverse complement strand
GCTGTTCCGGCGCTTCCTGCGAACCTTCGTTTTCATGTATCGGGGTTTCACCCGTGGAAGACGCGCTCATCGCCTCACTCCGCGTTGCGCGGCAATCTCCAGCGCTCCCAGCACCGGACGCACGAATGCAAAGCTCACAGCGGCCTGTGGCTGCTCTGCTTTCATGGCATCTTTAAACGCCTGCCGCACCAGCGGCGATCCCTGAAGCACGCCGCCCGCCAGAGCCACCGGCACCACGCCTCCGCCTGGCCACAAGCGATTGATAACAGCGCTTGCCAGTCCGGCTAAAGCGGCGCCTGCGCGGTTTGTAATGGCGCGCGCGTTGGGGTCACCTTGCTCAGCGGCGTTCACCACTGGCCCGGCCAGTTCGGGAAATCTCGGTTCCGATGCATTCGCCAACCGGATCACCTCTTCCGGCGCAACCTTCCAGCAATCGGCAATCGTGACCAGCAGGCCGTTGCTCTTGCCGAAATCAAAGGCATGCAGCGCGGCCGTCACAGCTTCCCTTCCCACCCAGAACGCTGACCCCTCATCCGAGACGTTTGGTCCCCAGCCGCCGGCGCGTGCGGTTTCCCCGCCCTGGTTGCGTCCGAAGGCGATCGATCCCGTGCCGGAAATCACCAGCACGCCAGGAGACGTGCCAAATGCGGCGCGGTGCGCGATCACGTGGTCGCCGGCAACGTAAATCGTCGATTCAGGCATGAGTTCGCGGATAGTTTGCTGCGCCCAGTGCACCGCCTCCGCCAGCGATGCCCCGGCCATGCCGATGCAGACATGCTGAATTGTTGACGCATCCACGCGCGCAGTCTCGGTAGCCTGACGAATCACTGCCTGTAGATTTTGCCGGCCGCGCTCCTTCCCCACGCGCGCCAGCTTGCAGCTTGCACCTGTAGCCTGGCCCAGCAGCTCCGCGCCGTTGCTCACGGCGCAGTCTGTCTTGGTGCCTCCGGCGTCGATACCCAGGTACAGTGGCATGATTGGACTTTAATTCATCTTCCCACAACTTTTACTTTTGCTTTCAAGCATTTTTCCCGAATAATGGCTTGGCATACAAACTATTCATGCGACTGCAAATTGTTGACCTGGCCATTATCGCCGTTTATCTGATTAGTATTACTTTTTTTGGGCTCAGGTTCCGTAAGTCCCAAAGGTCACTGCGCGATTATTTTTTGGCCGACCGCAACATTCCCTGGTGGGCCATTGCGCTCTCGATTGTTGGCGCAGAAACCAGCACCCTTACGGTCATCGGCACACCGGGTATTGCCTATGGCGGCAACTTCGGCTTTTTGCAACTCGTCTTCGGCTATCTGCTGGGGCGCATAGTCGTCAGCCTGATTTTTATCCCGCAATATTTTCGCGGTGAGATGTTCACCGCCTATCAGCTGATCGACCGCCGATTTGGAAAGCAACTGCACCGCATCACCGCCGGCATTTTTCTCGTCACTCGGGCCGCTGCGGAAGGCGTGCGCGTGTGGGCGGTCGCCATCGTAATCAGCATCGCTCTGGGGACCGGCGGCGTTACTTCGGTCGCTATCGTAATGGCCCTCACGCTCGTTTATACGTTTGAAGGCGGCATGGCCGCCGTGATCTGGACAGACGTCGTTCAGCTCGCCATATATGTCGGTGGGACGATCATTGGCTTTATCACGCTCGTGCAGCTGGTGCCCGGAGGCTGGCCGGCGATCCACACCATTGCTGCGGGCGCCGGAAAGATGCAGGTGTTCGATTTCTCCCTCAACTTCTTCAAGACATACACATTCTGGGCTGGACTGATCGGCGGCATGTTCCTGAACACCGCCACGCATGGAACAGATCAACTCATGGTCCAGCGCTTGCTGGTGGCGCGCAATCAGCGCGATTCCCGGACCGCCCTGCTCTTCAGCGGTGGCGTCATCCTGATTCAGTTCACGCTGTTTCTCCTGGTCGGTGCGGCACTCTGGGTTTTCTATCGCCAGTTTCCACCCACTGGCCACTTCGCTACTAATGACTACGTTTTCCCAATGTTCATTGTGGAGCACATGCCGCGCGGCATTGCCGGATTGCTGATTGCCGCCATTCTGGCCGCCGCCATGTCCAACCTGAGCGCCGCGTTGAATTCGCTTTCTTCCACGACGATGATCGACTTCTACCTCCGGCGAAAGCCTGAAACCTCTGACAGCAAGCGTATTATGCTCTCCCGCATTGCCACCATTGTCTGGGGCTTGATTCTCTTCGGACTGGCTCTGGCTTCGCGCTTCGGCGGCAATGTGCTGGAAAAAGGTCTTACCATCGCATCACTTGCCTATGGCGGCCTGCTTGGAGTTTTTCTGCTGGGGCTGCTGACGCGCCGCGCCACACAGAACGGCGCCATTGCTGGTATGCTCTGCGGACTGGCTCTCAACATTTATATCTGGGGATGGACGCACATCGCCTGGACCTGGTACGTAACATTTGGCTCAGTCACAACGTTTGTTGTGGGATATCTGGTAAGTTTTCTGGAGGCCGAGAAGGATGCAAACCGCGCTCAAACCAGCGCCTGATCTTCTGCGCGAGCTAAACGTCTGGCATGCCACGGCCATTGTGGTAGGAACGATTATCGGCAGCGGAATCTTTCTGGTTCCGGCGGAGATGATGCAGGCGGTTGGTTCGGCGCGGCTGGTTTATCTGGCCTGGATCGTCGGTGGCCTGCTCTCTTTCTTTGGCGCGCTTACCTATGCCGAGCTTGGCGCTCTGCGGCCGTGGGCCGGCGGCGAATACGTTTACATCCGTGATGCCTACGGTCCGCTGCCATCGTTTCTTTACGCATGGACGTGGTTCCTGATCGCCAAGCCGGCGTCCATTGCCAGCGTCACCAGCGGACTGGTTCGTGTGCTCGGCAACTTTTCTGCGTTTAGCTTTCTTCCGCATCCGATTTTTTCGCTGCCTGGCGCCAGCGGCCAGCAGATTACCTACGGGCATCTGCTGGCCGTCGCCGCAACCATCCTGATCACTGCTCTGAACTATGTCGGTGTGCGTAAGGCCGGGAATTTCCAACTGGTGATGACCACACTGAAAATTGTGATGATTGGCGTGATCATTGCGGCTGGGTTCAGCGCCACCACCGGAAGCTGGAGCAACTTCGGCACCACGTTTCTCGGAGCCAAGGGCGGAATGGCAGGATTTATGGCTGCTCTGGTCGCCGCGCTCTGGGCCTATGACGGATGGAACGACCTCAACATGGTGAGCGGTGAGATTCGCAATCCGGAGCGCAGCATTCCCCTGGCGTTGATTGCAGGCGTGGCCATCGTCGCGGTGCTGTATATCGGCGTGAACGGAGCGGTGCAATATGTAATGCCGGCAGCGGCCGTGGCGACATCTCCCGTACCCGCTTCTGCTGCAACCCAGATTGCCATTGGTCATCTTGGCGCGCTGCTGGTATCCGCAGGCATGGCGCTCTCCATGTTTGTGACGCTCAACGGCACCATCATGAGCGGCGGACGCATTCCTTTTGCCGTCGCCCGCGACGGATACTTCTTCAAGGCCCTGGCTGACGTCCATCCCCGTTTTCATACGCCGGCGTTGGCGCTTATCGTCCAGGCTGTAATGGCCATTGCACTTCAACTGGGCGGCGGATCATTCCGAGATTTTCTCGAGCTAGCAATTTTCTCCGAGTGGCTCTTCTACATGATCGCCGCCAGCAGCATCTTCGTGTTTCGCCATCGTGAGCCGAATGCTCCGCGGCCTTATCGCACATGGGGATATCCCGTGGTGCCGGCGCTCTTCGTCGTCGCCGCAGCCGTGCTGCTCTATTACACGTTCATG
>DASYKK010000048.1:0-11389 GCA_035995565.1 Candidatus Angelobacter sp. | reverse complement strand
AAGTTTGATCTGGCTCACATGCGCCGTTTGGCGGAAGCGCTGGGCAATCCTCAACGCAAGCTGCAAAGTGTATTGATTGCAGGCACCAACGGCAAAGGTTCAACTGCGGCCACGCTGGCCAGCATTGTTCAGACCGCGGGTTATCGCACCGGCCTTTATACCTCGCCTCACTTGCTGCGCGTGAATGAGCGCATTCAAGTCAATCAGGAGCCAATCAGCGATGCAGAATTTGCGGTCATCTATGACCGCGTTGAACGTTGCGCGCGCGAGCTGGTGGAGCGCGGCGAGCTGCCATGGCATCCCAGCTTTTTTGAAATGCTCACTGCCATGGCGTTCGAATATTTTGCCAGCACAGGCGTAGATCTGGCTGTACTGGAAGTGGGATTGGGAGGCCGGCTTGATGCTACCAACATCGTTGATCCGTTGATCTCCGTGATAACTGATATTGATTTTGATCACCAGAATTTTTTGGGCAATACGTTGCCGGAAATCGCGCACGAAAAAGCCGGGATTCTGCGGCCGAAAGGGACTGCTGTTCTGTTGCCGCAACACCCAATCGTGAATGAAACGTTGGGGAAAGAAATCATGGACCGAGATGCGCGCGCAGTTAGCGCGGTGAAACATATGCCTTCCCTGGCTCCCAACTCGGAGGAAGATCCGGCTTACCTGTTCAATCCAGGGCGGAATCATTTCGCGCTGACCGTTCTGGGCAAAGTGATCTCCGTCGATTTTCCGCTTGTGGGTCGGCATCAGTTGCGCAACCTCGCGCTCGCCATTACCGCGGCAGAAGAACTCAACAACTTCGGCTTTCATGTTTCTGCGGAAGACATTGAGAAGGGCATTCACTCCACCAACTGGCCAGCAAGATTTCAGGTAATTCCAGCGGAAGACGGCTTTCCGGAAGTTGTGCTTGATGTAGCTCATAATCCCGCCGGCGCGTGGGCCCTGCGTTCTGCCCTTTCGACGTTCTATGAAGACCGGCCGCTCATTTTTATCTTCGGCGCCATGCGCGACAAGGCCATTAGAGAAATTGCCAATATTATTTTTCCCCTGGCTGATCGTGTTATTGCCGCGCAGGCGGAGAACCCTCGCGCAGCTTCTTCGCAGGAAATTGCAGAGCTGGGAGCGCAGGCGCAGACAGAGATATTGCCGGCTAAATCTGTGCAGGAAGCCCTGGAGCGCGCTCGCATTCTGGCCGGAAACAAAGGCGTGATTGTAATCACCGGCTCCATTTACATTGTGGGTGAAGCCCTGGGCATTCTTGCCCGTAAACCAGTCCGGCAGGGTACCTGATCTGTGCCAGAGACGACTCAAGCAGACATCAAGCCCCAGGCAGTCACAGGGGGTATTCGCCACCTGGGTTCCCGCTTGCGGTCCTATTTTTTGTGGACACCCCTTGTTTGGCTTTACACAGTCGTTCTGGGCTGCGTTTCTCTGGTGGTTTCATTTTTTGATCCAACCGGTCAACGCCAGCAAAACATCGCGCGGTTGTGGTCGCGGATGATCCTCGCAACTGTGGGCGCCAGGATACAGGTGGAGGGCCTGGACAGGATTGATACGTCGAAGCCGCAGGTTTACGTAGTGAACCACCTTTCGGCGTTCGATATCCCGGTGTTGTATTCCTACCTGCCATTTCAGTTCAGGATCCTGGCCAAGAAAGAGCTGTTCCGCTATCCGTTTATGGGTTGGCATCTCCGCCGCTCCGGACAGATTCCAGTCGTACTGGATAACCCGAAAGCCTCCGTGCGAAGCTTAAACTTGGCGGTGGCAGCGATCCGAAAAGGAAATTCTCTGGTAATTTTTCCCGAAGGTGGCCGGTCGCTTGATGGGCAGCTGCATTCTTTCATGGGCGGCGCTTTTTATGCGGCCGTGAAAGCGCAAGTGGACGTGGTCCCTATTGTCCTGGTCGGCACTTACGAGATGCTCAAGATGAATAGCTACCATATCAAGCCGGGCGCCGTGCAGATGATCGTGGGATCGCCGATTTCAACCGTCGGCATGTCTCCACGTGATATCGCAAAGATTACTGAACGCGCGCGAATCGTTATTGGCGAGATCTATTACTCGCGCTGTGTGGTTCCTGATTTGCGTGGAGAGCAACCAGTGCCGAAAGAACCAATGAAGTTATAGTGGGATCAAAGTGCCCTGAGAGGCCTTAATTCTTGGAAAACTCCCAGAAAAACGACGGTAAAGTGGGCGGGAAGCCCAGAATTGCGATACCTGAGCCTTGTTCCTACGACCTGGAGTATAGCGGCCGTGCCTTGCCGGCCTATCTGCGAGCGGTTGAGGGCGCTGGGGGAGAGCCGGTCGTTATCCCCTTACGGAGTTCGCCGGAAGAGATTGCGCGGCTCATCACCTCCTGCGCTGCAATCCTGCTGCCCGGAAGCAAGGCTGACGTTGATCCGCAGAAATTCAACGCTGAGGCGCATGCGCAAACCGCGCCTGCCGACGCCCCGCGCGACGCTGCCGATGAGCTGCTCCTCCAGGACGCCTACAATCTACGCAAGCCCGTCTTCGGCATATGTTACGGCCTTCAATCGTTAAACGTCTGGCGCACGGGTTCGCTGATGCAGCACATTGAGTCCAACGTGAATCACAGCGCCGGCGCCAAGGTAGAAGTGGCGCACAAGGTGGTGGTTGCGGCGGGTTCGCTGCTGGCCAAATCCCTTCGCGGGGAGGATGCAAAGTCTGTGCCAGTAAATTCCAGTCATCATCAGTCCGCCGAGGTTGTGGGCGACGGGCTGCGTGCGGTCGCGCGCTGCGCTGAAGACGGAGTAATCGAGGCAATTGAAGGAACCACGCCTGGGCACTACGTTCTGGCGGTGCAATGGCATCCGGAGCGCACGTTTGAGAGCGACCAGGTTTCCAGCAATCTGTTTCGGGCGTTTGTGGACTCGGCCCGCGAGTGGGATGCGCGCAATTTTTAAATAAGTCTGCCGCGCTTGCGCCGATGGTGTGTTGTTCCGTATCGTACTTGCCATGTCGGGAAAAGGGATTGTCTTATCACTGGAAGACCGGGTTGCCGTAGTGACAGGAGGCTCGCGCGGTATCGGCGCATCAATCGTAAGAATGTTCACCCAGGCCGGAGCGCGTGTGGTCTTCAACTATCAAAAGGCCAGCAAAGAAGCGGACGATCTGTGCTGGGAGTGTGGAGGCGCGAAGCAATGCGTCGCGGTCCAGGCCGAGCTTTCTTCGGCCGAAGCCGCAAAGCCATTGATTGACGCCGCCATTCAGCACTTCAGCAAATTGGACATCATCGTGGGAAACCACGGCGTTTGGCCTCCGCAGGATGCACCTATTGACCAGATGTCTGACGAGCAATGGCGCTCGACCCTAGCCATCAACGTCGACAGTCTCTTTGGGCTGGTAAAACACGGCGTGGCCCAGATGAAAAAGCAGCGGTCAGGCGGCCATGTCGTATTGATCAGTTCTACTGCGGGGCAGCGCGGAGAAGCTTTCCACTGCGACTATGCAGCCAGCAAGGGTGCGATCATCAGCATGGTGAAAGGGCTTTCTACGGAACTGGCGCGAGATGGTATTTACGTGAATTGTGTAGCTCCGGGGTGGGTGGAAACAGATATGGCTGCTCCTGCGTTGCATGACGCTACGATCAGCAAGCGCGTTTACGCCACCATTCCGTTGGGCCGGGCGGGTAAGCCGGAAGAGATTGCAGCTTCAGTTTTATTTCTGTGTACGTCGCACGCTGGCTTTATTACCGGTGAAATTCTCAATGTGAACGGCGGCGCGGTGCTGGCAGGTTGATGGCAAAAGCAGCAGCTCGGGTTTTTCCTGCATCTAAGAAAGCATTGATCCCATGAGAATTGTTGCCCTTATTTGCCTGTGTGTGGCCAGCCTGTACGGCCAGCAAGCCCGCTCCGCTAAGCCAGTCGGCGAAACGCAAAGCAACCAGCAGAAGGCCCGAAAGCTGGTGGACCAGATGATCCTGGCCCTCGGCGGCCAGGCATATCTAACTGCACAGGATTTTTACGCGGAAGGCCGGTCGGGCAGTTTTCATAACGAGTCGCTGGTTGGTTCCGGGTTGTTTTACCGCTTCTGGAAGTGGCCCGACAAAGATCGCATTGAGCTTACGAAGCAGAGAGACATCGTTCAGCTCTATGTGGGCGACCAGGCATATGAAATTACCTATCGCGGTATTCGCCCGATAAATCTGGAAAAAGAGGAGAGAGTCCATCAGGCGATTGTCCGCCGCCATTACTCGCTGGAGAATGTCTTGCGCGATTGGCTAAAAGAGCCGGGCATCCTCTTGCTGGATGAGGGCCCGAGCATTTCCGAAGGACACATGGCGGAAAAGCTCACAATCATCAATTCCAGGAATGAATCGGTAACACTCCTGGTGGATCCCTCGACGCATCTGCCGCTGGAAAAGCGCTTTGCCACCCGCGACCCGCGCTATCGCGATCGCGACGAAGAAGTGACCATTTACGGCGACTGGAAAGAATTCCAGGGAATCAACACTCCGAGGATGACTGTGACCAAGAGAAATGGCGAAACTCTCTCTCAGCAAATCATCTTGAATATCACCTACAACACGCATCCCTCCGATCTGCTGTTTGACCCGCGCCTGGCCAGGATCAATCCAGTAAAGGACAAGTAGTTCCGCCTTCGCCACGATCTGTTGTTGGGCAAAGCCACGATCTGTGGCTTTGCCTAACAACTGACATCGTGCGGCTATTTATTGGGCAGATCATTGAATTATTGGGCAAGTCACTTTTCCTTTGCTGCGTATCGGCAAAATACTGCTGGACAGGGTGGCCGGATTCAGAGCACAATTGAATCCGTATGAAATACCAACACGTTGTATATTTGTTAGCTTTAGGAACCTTGGGATATTTGATGCTGAGCGACCCGCGCTGCAATCGTGGTTGCAAGTCGGTTGCTGAGCACTTAGTGTCCCATGCCATTGATGATTTGCTCGGCGGCTTGTTAGCGGCCTAGCAGAACAGGTGACACAAAAATTAACCAATCCTAACCAGACCCGCCTCTCGGCGGGTTTTCTCTTTGTTGGCTATTAAGTGGTGGTTTCAAACAATCTTTTTTCCTTGTTCCTTCATCAGCCGAGCCACAGCAATCATTTTTCTGAACTCGGTTGCATAATTTTCTGAAACCGAGACTTCTCTGCAAAACCCTTCTGGGTCGATGCCAACTAAAGCGTCAGCGTTTATCAACACCTGAAAGTGAAACATTGCAGCCTTCTGCTTGTTTCCGGCTGCGCGCTGGATGGCTG
This sequence comes from Candidatus Angelobacter sp., assembly GCA_035995565.1. Classification (GTDB taxonomy): domain Bacteria; phylum Acidobacteriota; class Terriglobia; order Terriglobales; family Acidobacteriaceae; genus Angelobacter. The sequence goes on along the minus strand of DASYKK010000048.1, from coordinate 6,144 downwards.
CTTTGATTTGCTCGATCATGATTCACCCCTCGACTACCAATCTAGCAGTGTGATATACTGTTTTAGTAAATGAAACGCCCACTTCTACCAAAGGTGGGCGTTTTTGTTGCCTTACTGATAATCCACGTTTTTACTACACCGCTAAAGGGATTCTTACCCCAAGTAAAACCCCAGAAAGAGGCATCAGTGCCCCGTATAAAACGGGCACAGACCGTGGCTATATTCGTCTTTATTTCCGACGAATCAATCACTGTCATTGTGCTCATACAGGCGTAAAGCCCTGTCTTAGCCCCGCTTTGTCTTTTTGCCGTTCTTGCGGGGACTGTTCCAATACGGCGATTTACAGCGCGGACATACTTTGGGTTCTTCGTCATTCCCTTGCCGGGGAACCCATGTGTGTTCGCACCGTTCGCATTGGTAGCCCTGTAACGTAATTTTGGCCATATCAGTATGGTATGACCAAAGCTGTATTCCGTCAAGTAATATATTTGTGGTATTTTACTTGACATCATATATACCTAATAGTAATATACCTCTCATAAAGAGAGGGCATATGGAACTGAGAGAGCAACGTGGAAAAGTTATTGCAGAAACAGCGCAAATCAAGAAAAACGGCCAAACGAGATGGCTTGTTCCTTCCCAGAACAGCCCCGCTCGTTATTTTGTCGATCTCGCTAATGCAGATGAACCAATTTGCTCTTGCCCCGATTTTGAAGAACGGCGTATGCCCTGTAAGCATATCTATGCCGTTGCCTATTTCGTAGTGCAGCAAACCAATCCAGATGGCAGCACCACGGTTATTGAGACGGTGACTGTTACAAAACGCAAGACCTACCCGCAGAACTGGCCAGCGTACAACGCTGCTCAGACTAGCGAACAAGACAGGTTTCAAGAACTGCTGCGCGATCTCTGCTCTGGCATTCAGGAACCCATCACACAGCGGCGTGGACGGCCTAGCTTGCCCTTGCGGGATGCCGTGTTCGCTTCTGCCTTCAAAGTCTATTCCTGTTTCTCTGGTCGCCGTTTTATGAGCGATCTCCGCGAATCGCATAGGCGCGGCATGATCTCCCGCGTTCCTTGCTATAACTCGATTTTCAATTACCTTGAGGATGAGGGATTGACACCCGTACTGCTTGAACTGATTAGACAGAGCAGCTTGCCCCTTGCCAGCGTGGAAGTTGACTTCGCGGTCGATTCCTCTGGCTTCGGAACATCCCGCTATATCCGTTGGTATGACCACAAATACGGCAAGATGATGCAGAAGGCACAATGGATAAAAGCGCACGTTATGTGCGGAGTCAAAACGAACATCATCACCGCTATTGAGATTGACGACGTACATTCGGGCGACAGCCCCATGTTGCCGAAGCTGGTTAATGCCACGGCGAAGGCTTTTACTATCTCTGAGGTTTCCGCTGATGCTGCTTATGGCGGTGCGAAGAACGTGGCCGCGATTGTATCGCACAGCGCAACGCCTTTTATGGCTTTCAAACGGAACACAACGGGCAAGGCTTCCGCTCTGTATGAGCAAATGTTCCACTACTTCATGTACAAACGGGAAGAATATTTGCAGCACTATCACAAGCGTTCCAATGTCGAATCGACCTTTTCTATGATGAAACGGAAATTCGGTGACTCGCTGCGGAGCAAGACCGATACCGCTCTGGTCAATGAGGCGCTTTGTAAGGTGCTTTGTCATAATCTCGTAGTCTTGATTCACGAAATGTGCGAACTAAATATCGAAGAACCTTTCTGGAAGAACTAACTGTTTGTGTTGTTTCACTGTTAGAATTACGGCCCTATGTACGTCTTTGCCGTGTTGATTCTTTCTTTTTATTTACAGGCAACTTCACCTGTCCCAGAACATGCAAATAAGCCCCATAGCGGTCACAACAATGCCAAGCCATCCCCAAGCACCACCCCTATAGATCAAACCGCGCCTACTAGGCCAAGCCCCCCAAAAGAAGAGAACAGTTCCACTAAAGAGGCGAATCAGGCGACTTGGTGCGAAAAGGTTTTGAAGCCCCTTGTGGACAACTGGCCTCTGGTGATTATTAGCATCTGGGGAATCTGTGTAGCAATCCGAACCGTCAAGGCCATAGAGGAACAAGGCGTTGCAATGAAGGGGCAACTCAAAGAAATGCAGGACGCCGGAAAACAGGCTGGTCAACAGTTGGAGCTTACGCATCGGCCATGGGTAACGATAACTCCCGTAATCGTTACCCCACTTACCTTTGATTCCGACGGGCTGAATATCACTGTCCGGTTCTTGCTGAAGAATGTTGGTAATTCTCCGGCCATGAAGGTTGTCGTACACCCCACGCTCGATTACCACTGGGACAAGAGCGCAATTCTTGCTAGATTGAAAGCCCTTTGTTGGAGTTTGATGGATGGTTCCGCACCATCTTTGCAAAGCCTTGTTGGCTTCACCTTGTTCCCCGGCGACTCGACACCAGACGATTTCACTTTTCGAATGACGCACAACGAGATCGCCGCGTCTGTCGACACTTCGGCTAAGAAATTCATCCAACTGACAATAATGGGCTGCGTCGACTACCAGTTTTCTTTTGCTGAGGGACACCACCAGACACCGTTTATCTATGACATCAAGCGGTACGATGCCTCTCACGCCAATTTCTTTATGATGATTGACCCCAGCATGGGGACACTGCCCGTTCAAGGTAATAACAGTGTTAGGCTTTGTCAGCACATTCCGGGCGTCGGCGATGCAACTTAAAGCCAAAATCCAAACTAGGATAATGGCCATTATTGGGCAACCTTGCGATTTATTGGGCAAGTGCCGTTTGTTAGGCAAAGCCACGATCTGTTGTAAAAAAACAACATATCCCGGTACTCGGGGCAGTGTAATCTGTTTACTTGGAATAACTTGCCATTTGAACAGACAGTTCGGGCTCCAGTGGAGTGCAAAGGTATAGGTCTGCATAGCGGCGCTGCTGTGACTCTGCGAATCCTCCCCGCCGCTGCCGGCACAGGCGTTGTCTTCCGCCGCAGTGATCTCGACGGCTTTGAAATCGAAGCCATTGGCCGCAACGTGGCCCGCGTGAGTTACGCTACCAGCCTGCAAAAAAAGGGCGTTCTGATTTCCACCACAGAACACCTGCTTTCAGCCTTTATTGGGATTGGCCTGGACAATGCCATTGTTGAACTGGACAACCTGGAGCTTCCGATTCTTGATGGCAGCGCAAAACCATTCGTTGACATGGTTTTGCAGGCCGGTTTACGGCAGCAAAGGAAAAAGCGCACCTATCTGCGCATTATGCGTGAGATAGAAGTGCGGGACGGCAACAAGTTCATCGGGGCCTATCCAGCGTCTGGCTACGCTGTTGCCTACAAGATTAATTTTGCCGCGCCCATCGGAGCGCAGTCCTTTGAGATTGATCTTTCCCAGGACCTTTACCGCAAAGAGCTGGCGGCGGCGCGCACGTTTGGCTTTCTCAGTGAAGAGCAGGCCATGAAGAACATGGGGCTGATCCGCGGCGCGTCAGAAGACAATGTGATTGTTCTGACGGCCAACGGAGTCAAGAATGGCCCTCTGCGGTTTGAAGACGAGTTTGTGCGGCACAAGGTGCTGGATCTGATCGGTGATCTGGCATTGCTGGGCAAGCAGATTATCGGCCGGATTGTTGCCGATCGCGCCGGGCATGCCATGCATACCGCATTGGTTTCACGTCTATTGAAAGACCGATCTTTGTGGGAAGAGACAACCGACGTGGGCCAATCCCAGGAGGTTGCACAGAGCGCGGTTTTGGCGGTCCCAACCTTGCGCGACGCCTAACTCCTAAACGGTTGTGGCATTAATAAACATGGCGCCGCCACCCAGCGTCAACGCTCGTTTCTCCAGCCAGATATCCAGATCTTTTTTCGCCTCGGCTGAAAGTACCTGAAAGCGAATTCCAGCGCGGCCCTCCGGAGTCGACCACGCTACTTCGCCTTTGATGTCCAGAGAGCGCTTGGTTCCGGGTAGTTGCAGCCGGATTCGCGCAGCGCCACCTTCATCCAGCCGGCGGGAACACTCAATCGAAATGCCGCCGTGGCTTATATTCGTGATGTTCAAGGGAAGCTCTGCTCCCTGGTCCACTAGGATTGCTCCCGACGCCTTGATCAAGTGCCTATGGTAACGACGGCGCTCGCGCATGATTAGACCTTGCGCAGCGCGCACGCTACGGGTGGCCCGATCTAAAGAAATAGGCTTGTCCAAGACGAAGTTCGCACCCATTTCAAACGCTTGCTGGATGTTGGTTTTGCCATTTACCAAAGCAAAGGCAATACAGCTTTTGTTGGATTTTCCCTGCCTCAACTCGCGGAGTACAAGAGGACCATGGGGCATATCGTCACAGTCAACCAGAAGAGCGTCATACTTGCGGCGAAGGAGAATGTGGCGTGCCTGGTCGGCATTGTTGGAGAGATCCATGTCGATATTGGCCGCGTCCATGACTCGGCGTATCGTACGATGGACTTCAGGGTCATTGCTGAGGAGGAGCGCTTGTAAAGCCATACGTGCCAAGCGTATCTAAATCGTCACATTGCGGCCAAGTAACCAACGTAACGGTCCTGCGCTTTGACAGGTGGGGGTACTTCCGATCTAAGGCTCCATTTGCATATGAAAAAGCTGGTTTACTTATCGCTGGGCTCGAATCTTGGGGATCGTGAAGAATACCTTCGCGACGCGATCTCCCGGTTACAGGAATGGGGCGTAATCAGGCAGATCTCTGCCTTTTACGAAACGGAGCCGGTGGAGGTAAAGAGCGAGCAGCCCTGGTTTCTGAACTGTGCTGTGGCCATGGAAACCGAGATGACGCCGGTGCAGTTCCTGGGTCGTATACTCGCGGTCGAGCAGTCCATGGGCAGGCTGCGCAGGGAACCCAAAGGCGCGCGAACCATCGACATCGATATCGTGTTTTTTGGAGACGACATCTTGGACACCCCGGAATTGACGATTCCGCATCCCGCGATGCAGCAGCGGCGTTTTGTGCTGGAGCCGCTGGCAGAAATCGCACCGGACGTGCTGCATCCGGGGCTCAAGCGTACGGTCCGGGAACTGCTGAATTCGCTGCCTGCGGATGCTGGTTCGGTGAGCAAGCCCACGCGAAACTAATTTACGATGATTGGGTGGAAACGGCCGCCATCGCCCAGTTGCTTCAGCCCTTCATTGAGCTTGATGAAATGCGGCTGCGCACTATATCGACATACATCGATCTATTGCTGAAGTGGAATGCCCGCATCAACTTGACCGCGATACGCGACCCTGAAGTAATCGTAGAACGCCATTTCGGGGAGTCATTTTTTGCCGCCAAATTCGTACTCCAGCGGAATTCGATAGGAACGGCAATCGACCTGGGATCGGGCGCCGGCTTTCCTGGTGTGCCCTTCGCCATTCTGGCCCCTGAGGTTCAGGTCACCTTGATTGAATCCCAGCAGAAAAAAGCAAGTTTCCTGAAGGAACTGGTGTATTCGCTGGGGTTGAAGAATGTGAGGGTTTTCAGTGACCGTGCAGAAACCTATCCGGGAATGGCCGATCTCGTCATGTTGCGCGCAGTTGAGAGATTCGAGCAAGCATTGCAAATGGCGGTCCAGCTAACAAGAGCGGGCGGGCGAATTGCGCTGATGATTGGAACCGGACAGGTCGAATTAGCCAGGAAACTTGGAGGTGAGGTAGATTGGTGTGAGGCGGTTGCAATGCCCGGGAGCTGGTCGCGGGAGTTGTTACTTGGGACAAAATCATAAAAAGTGGAGTAAAGACCCATTTATATCCTGTTTTTTAGTGCCTATACTTGCATTTGTTGCCAATAATTGCAGGATTAGTGGGAATATGTCGTCTCATGAACCACTGTAGTAAACATTAGTGACAAAATGAGTCTAAGAGGCCGGCACTTAGAATCAGAATAGTAATAGTGGTCTTGGCACCTTGTTCTAGCTCCCGATTATGGGTTCTAGCACGCTTTAATCATGTGAAATTATGACCAAGTGGGAACTTATCCTGCTTGATCCAAAAGAGTAAACCAGTGTTCCACGTGGAACGGTCTTAGCACCCACTAAAAAGTATGTTCCACGTAGAACAACTGCACCATTTTGCGGCGTTGCACCGTTATCACCCTTGGTCTAAAGTCAGACAGAGCTCTGAAA
>DASYKK010000047.1:0-3764 GCA_035995565.1 Candidatus Angelobacter sp. | reverse complement strand
CTCAAGACCATTGAGCGTGGCATCGACAATTTGCGGACAGGCCCGGGAACCTCCATCTATGACGCAATTTTTCTATGCTCAGAGTCGCTGATTGATCGGGAAGGACGCAAAGTGCTGGTCCTGATTACTGATGGCGGCGATACCACCAGCAAGACCGACTATAACAACGCGTTGCGCCGGGCGCAGCAGGCGGAAGCGATTGTCTATAGCATTATTGTGGTTCCGGTGGAAGCTGATGCCGGCCGCAACCTGGGCGGCGAGCATGCGCTCATCCAGATTTCCAAAGATACTGGCGGGAAATATTACTACGCTGAAGGCCAGCAGCAACTGGATGAGGCCTTCCGCAAAATCAGCGACGAATTGCGCACGCAATACCTGTTGGCTTTTTATCCGAGCCGCAAGCTCTCAGATTCACCTTTCCGGAAAATCCGGGTGGAACTTAGCAAGAAAGATCCTGAAGGACGGGGCTATCAGGTGCGCCATCGCGCTGGGTATTACACGGCGCCGGCAAGATAAGCGACACCGCGCGGATCTTTATGTTCTATTTATGGTTTTTTCACGGTCAATGGGTTAATTTGCTGACTCGTCGCCACAGTTTGGGCTACAATACGGGGCATGTCGTTCCGTGCCGCCGCCCCAGCCTTTGCCAAAAAGACCACTAAAACGCCGCCCCCAGACGACACGGGGATGGAGTCGTCTTACCTGAAAGCTCTGGGTGAGAAACAGACTCCGGTTACCGTTAAGCTGGTGTGCGGAGAAACCCTGCACGGCTGGATTGAATACTACGACGTCAGCATGGTCCGTCTGACCCGCGAAGGGTCGCCCAATTTGTTCATCTTCAAACACGAGATCATGTATATCGCGGAAGATACCGGGCGCCGCGCCCGCTGATGTCCCCTACAGAAGACTACGTTCATCCCATGCAGGAACTGGCTCGGGAGGCCGGTGCTCTGCTCATGTCGTTTTTCGGCAAGGTTGCCATTGAGTACAAAGGCGACGCCGATCTGGTGACCAAGGCTGACCGCGCTTCGGAACAATTGATTGTCGAGCGTATCCGCCAACAGTGGCCTGCGCATGACCTGATTGGCGAAGAAGGCAGCCGTCGCGAAACCGGAAACGATTTCCGCTGGTACATCGATCCGCTGGACGGAACCACGAACTTCGCCCACGGGTATCCCGTGTTTTGCGTCTCAATGGCGCTTGAGTATAAAGGGCAGAGAATCGCGGGCGTGGTTTATGATCCTTCACGCGATGAGATGTTTGCCGCGGAAAAAGGTGCTGGCTCATTCCTGAATGGACGAGCTATTCATGTCTCTCCGATCGCAAAGCTGAAAGAAAGCCTGGTGGCCACGGGATTCCCCAGCCACAAACGGCATAAAAACCCGAACATCCACTTTTATCACCAGATCACGCTACGTTCGCATGGCGTCCGTCGCGCTGGATCTGCTGCACTCGATCTCTGCTACCTAGCGTGCGGACGCTATGATGCCTACTGGGAATTCAATCTCAACGCATGGGACACCGCTGCGGGCGTACTGCTGGTGCAAGAGGCGGGCGGTACGGTCACGAACTTTACTGGCGGCCCATTCAATATAGACAGCCGTGAAGTTCTGGGCAGCAACAGCTTGCTGCATAGTGAACTCCTGAAAGAATTTCAGGAAATCATTGCCGGACGCGTGGAAGGCCTGCCAGCGGTGGCTGAATCTTTTCAGTCGCGACGATAACGGACTCAGACCTTCTCAGCCCTAACCACTCTTAGCCATGGAAACGTCAGAAGATTGAATCGCGTGCGACTCACCTTGAGCCCGCAGGTGGCGAAGATTTTTTCATATGCGCCGGTGTTGATGAAATCTGAGATCAGCGCGGTACCGCCGGGCTTGAGCACGCGCGTAATCTCACGGCAGGCCTGAGCGCGACCTTCTTCGTCTGGGATATTGTGGATGCAGAGGTTCGAGAGTATGACGTCAAAACTGGCGTCAGGAAAGCTGAGCTTTCGCGCGTCATCGCTTTTGAGTTCCACCTTGTTTTGAACGCCTTCGACATCCACATTGGCCTGCGTGCGCTCAAGCGAGTTTCCGGAAAGGTCTTTAGTGCTCCAAATGTCAATGCCGGTCCCTTTGCCGGTGGTAAGCCGGCGCGCCGCTCCAATCAGCAGCAGGCCGCGTCCAGTGCCCACGTCAAGCACCCGTTCGTCGCCACGCCAATGGACCATGTTGAGCATCATATCGCGATGGCGAAACTTGCCCCACTTGGCATAGAGCAGCATCAAAAGGCCGCCGAGCATGCACGATCCTCCGGGCCAAAACGCGCTACGGCTCCAAAGAACTGTCACGTTTCCAAGCTGAATTCTGGGAAACAGAATGCCGGAGAGGATCAGGGCCGACCCAATTACTATCAGGTTGCGGACGACACCCGGGGCGTCAATTCCATAGTCAGGTTCTTGCGGCATAAAGGGACTAAATTACGGAAGCTGAGTCGGCAAATGGCGATACTGCGAAATCTTACTTTAGCTTCTTCGCGATCGATCTGGTAATCGTTTCAAGTTCAAGCATAATATCGTCTTCGATATTGAGCCCGGCAGCGCGCATGGCGCCCAGAGGGTCGCGGCGGAACCAGTTCGCGTTTTCCGATGAATCGTTGATCCATTTCTTCAGGTCCCGCTCGACCTTGGCCAAATGCTCAATAAGGCGATCTGGTTCAGCGGCGGGCGGCTTGCGTTGGCGCAAATCAAACACCTCAAGTAGCATGATGGGTCAATACTACGCGGACGCACGCAGAAAATGTCCACTCAGCAGTTTACTCTTTGAATAACTTTGAAGATTTTTCTTATTTATCTTCAAAGAAAACGCCACCAGCTTAGGGCAAAACTGCACATACAGCCGCAAAATAGCGGGCCTAAATTCGGATGGTTGATTGGACGACCATTCATGGGAACATCGGCAGACCATTTGGGATTCGTTTTGCTCTCGTCCGATCGGCATTTCATAGATTGTCTTCTGGCAAGACCAAACATCTTATAGCATCCATAAATTTTTTCGATTTCCCTCCGCGTCTCGCAGTCGATAGATTGTCTATTAAGCCGATTGATTCGCGGCCCCCGGAGCTGATCAAAATATGTCAAAGTTCCTGCGCTGTTTATTGGCTTTCTTTTTCTTGTGCTCGCCGATTGTGCTGCTGGCGCAGGCCAGTGCGCCCACTCACGCGGACGCGCAAAGCGACCGCATAGCCAAGCTGGAACAGCAAATCGCGGACTCCAAAGGCTCGGCCGACAATGCCTGGATGCTCATGAGCTCCGCGCTCGTCCTGTTGATGACCGGCCCGGGCCTGGCTCTTTTCTACGGCGGTCTGGTGCGCAAGAAAAATGTGCTGGCCACCATGATGCAGAGTTTTGCCCTGATGGCCGTGGTTACCGTGGTTTGGGCAATCGTCGGATACAGCCTGTCTTTTGGCGAAGGCAATAGCTTTATCGGGGGATTGCATAACCTTTTTCTCCATGGCGTTGGGGCACAACCTGATCCCGATTACGCCGCGACCATTCCAGCGCAGACCTTCATGGTCTATCAGCTCATGTTTGCCATCATCACGCCGGCGCTTATCACTGGAGCGTTTGCCGAGCGGATGAAGTTCAGCGCCATGGTCGTCTTCATGGTTCTTTGGTCCGCCATTGTTTATAGCCCGATGGCCCACATGGTCTGGGGCAAAGGCGGCCTGCTGAATGCCGCGCTCGGCGGCCGTTTTCCCATGCTCGACTTCGCCGGTGGCAC
>DASYKK010000046.1:0-6241 GCA_035995565.1 Candidatus Angelobacter sp. | reverse complement strand
TCAACTACTTCTTTGAAAAACTGCTGCAACGGATTCGATTCAGGTATCACCTTGTCACCCCTTTTCCCTGCACTACGCCGCTTATGCCGTTACGTCGTCACCGCTCCGGCATATAACTCAGCAAATTGGGGAACGCTGATTAATATGAGTGCAGTATGAGTAGTTCGGGTTATCTACCGCAAGTAATTTGTGAGGTAACTCCGCACTTTGGCAGCAAGACTATAGGAGTGCTAAGAATCGGAAGGGCAATGGCCGAACGGGTGGAGCAAGCAACTGATGAGATGCAATCTCATCCGCCCAGACCTTTCTTCACCAGATCGCTTACGGTCTTGCCTTCCACGCGCGCGCCTGTGGCCTGGAGTTTGGCCATTACGTTCTTCATTACCGTGCCCATATCTTTCAACGTGGGTGAACCCATCTCCGCGATGGTGGCTTTCACGGCTTCGGCAATCTGCTCTTCTCCCATAGCTTTGGGTAGATAGTGTTCGATCATCTTGATTTCTTCCGCTTCTTTATCCGCAAGTTCCTGGCGGCCGCCCTTTGTGAATTGTTCAATGGAATCGCGGCGCTGTTTGATCAGCGTGCTGAGGATCTGCTGCGTCTCCTTGTCGTCAAGAGGAGCGCGTTTATCGACTTCCTTGTAACTGAGAGCCGACTTGACCATGCGCAAAGTGGAAAGGCGCAGTTCGTCGCGGCTACGCATGGCGTCAACCATATCTTTCTGGATCTGCTCGCTGATGGTCATTGGATGAAAACCTCGCTCCGTGGGGAGAAAGAGAAATTATAAGCTCGATTGAGCCGCGCTCAACTTAGGGAGCCGGGAACGTAAGACTGGTCAACCGGCGTACTCACGGGCGGGACTAGAATTTATTGCTGCGGTACCGCCGGAAACTGCACATGCTGACTGCGGGCAACATATGAATTCGATCCGATGCTGATGTCCAACACATCGCCTGCAGGAGTCGTAACCTTTACTCGCGAACTGTATCGCTCGGCGCTAGAGGCGTATTCGATGTGAAATGAGCCGACGCCTTTGAGCGTCTGCGTGATTACACGTCCCCGGGAATCGTATTCGTTCTTCAAGATCGTTTCCTGGGCCGCTCCAGGACTGCTGATTACGGACATCGATGTCATGCGGTGGCCTGGATCATATTCGTACAAGGTCTCCTGTCCGTCTATGCGGTGAACCCGGTCCAGGCAGCCGGCGGAGTCGTACTCGTAAGAAACCTGGCCGCCGTCAGTGGCCTCTGCCTTCGTGGTCCGGTGCTGCTCGTCCAGCTGAAAGGTAATGCCTTGATTGTCGCTGGCAGTGAGCTGGCGAAGCTCCCGGTTGGGACCGCGGTCAAAGCGCAGAGAATTTCCCTGACCGTCCTGATAGCCAGTCCAATAGCAGAAGATATGAATCGGGTCACAGGGCAGAAATGTTGCCCAGGAACCGTCGCGGTATTCCAGCTTGTAGTGATCTCTGGCCCACTTCAATTGCGCGCCATACATCACGTAATCCTGGCTAAGATAAACAGCAGATGGATCGAATCCACGGCCAGCAGGAGCGCGATTCAGGAAGTTGAAATTTCCGTCTTCGTGATTAATATGCATGTAAGTTAAAGCTGCGCCACCATCAGAAGACAGCCATGAGTTGTATGAATGGTTGGTGCTCCGCCCAAGCGAAAAGGGCATTGCTGTGTTGTAGCTCGAATTGTAACCGCGCTTGAATTCGATCACCGGAGTCGAATTCAGGCGCAGATCTATGCTTCGTTGTTCTAATAGCCCCCAACCGAGATTCGTATCAAAATTCTCTTCGTCGCTTGTGCCGGCAAAGTTTTCATGTTCACAGTCGGAAACCAACGGCTGCCCGATCTTCACCTCATGGGTCTTATGCGAATAGGTAAAGAAAAGGCAGGGAAAAGAGCTGCCGCGACTGCCATTGGCTGACGCCTCGGAGTGCAGGTCGGACTCATAGATGTCATCTGGGCCGTCACTAGGTGTAAGCGGCGAAAACAGGATGCTGGTTGGATCGAAACTTTCCGGCAGGTGGAAGTATTGCAAAGCAATATATTTGGTCAGCATCTGTTTAGTGCTGGCCAGCCGGGCGGCGTTATCAGGACGGCGTCCCCAGAAAGAGGGATCCATGCGGCGGGTGGAAACAACGCCAATGCGGTCCGAATGCTGACTGTACGTGAAATCCCAGCCTGTTGCTTTTGGGAAGAGGTCTTCATCGGTGAGCGCAATCATTACAGATTCGGGATTCCTGGCGATGTCGGGATAAGCATTCGCCATGGCGCCAACGACTTCCTCGGCGATGCATTGATTCCGCTCCGGCACACAAGCGCTGGGCGCGAGCTTGACTAAGGGGAGAATGTATATCTCTGTGCCGAATTTCTGCGCGTAGTATTCAGCTAACGATCGCACAAAGATGGCCTGGCGTCCGACAGGGACAAAGTAGAGTTTCCCGTGGCCGTGCAGTTCTTCTGGATTGGCTACACGTCCATGCTCGACGGCGTATCGAGTAGCGCGCACTTCAACTCTGGGTTTCTCTTTGCGTGCTTCTTGCGTTGCGCGCGACGCCTGCACCTCACGAAAGGCCGGCATCGCTACTCGTTGAACGACGAGCGCGATCAATGCAACGCAGAGGACACAAAAAACAATTAAGCGACCCGGCTTTTGCCGGCCAAGAGAAGGCTGCGGAGATTGCCTGACGTTAAGAAAGCCACAGTTGGGACACTGCCCCGCTTGCGCAGGTATCTGAACATGACAATTCGAACATTTCATTTGAAATGCAGTTTAGCCCACTTTCTTCGGGCTAACTGGAAGTCCGCAGGTTACGAAAGCACGAGATACCCATTTGGGTTACCTCTTCCTTCTGAGGCAAAGAACAGGGATTGCCTGGTGCTAATCGTGCGCAGGAAGAAGTACTTACTCAATTGATTCCGCGAGTACTGACGAAGTATGATTCTTGCCTAACCTCCCGGAGAAACCATGCAGCCGCTAGCCCTTATCCTGAACATTGCCATTGTGGTGGGCATTGTTGGGATCGTGGTGTATTGGGTACGAAGGTTTGCGGTATTCCTGGGTTATAAAGCCATTGAACCGGACGTACTGCAGATTGCGGAGCTGCTTAAAGCGCAACCTTTGCGAGATCGCAGCGACGTGGTGCTGGAAGGAAACTACGGCGGAAATCCAACGATCGTTCGCTTTTCGCACCGGGTAGATACACCCGGGCTCGACATTCAGATGCGAGTGCCGGCAACGCTCAACCTTTTTCTGATGCCGAAGAACTTTGCCACTACGAATGAGGGACGCGTGCTGATGCGCACCGGCAGCGCCACTCTGGACAGAAGATTCAACGCGAGAACGGATCATCCCATGGAATTCAAGATGCTCACCGCAGGCATGACCATGAAGGGCAGCCTGGAGCAGCTTTGCTGTTCCACCCAGACCGGACTTTCTATCCGGGATCGGACGATCGAACTGAGCGAGCTCGCCATACCTCCGTTTACGGCCAACCACGTTTTCGACCATCTGCAATCCATGCTGGCCCTGGCAAAAACCGTACAGGACATGCCGGGAGCCGACCTCATTAAAGTTGAGCCGCTGCCGCGGCGAGGAAGCAGTTGGCCAATACGGATAGCATTAGCTGGAGGGCTGGTTTGTCTAGTAGCGCTGCTTTTCACACAACCTTATAACCGCATGGCCGGAGCCAGCGCAGACAGCAATATGGTCACTCCGCCGTCTGGAGTAGCGCCCGGCGATGCAGCCCGCATGCAGCAATTGCAGGGATGGCGTGCAGCGGTACGAGACGATTTTTCCATCTCCGCACTGCGCTTTCTGCGGGAACACCGGCTGGAAGCATCAGGGCGTATTGCGGGCGATTTTGGCGGGCGCGGCGCCGCCGCTGACTCAGCCTATCTTCTGGTAGATACGACTGGAAGGCGGCGAGTAAGCATGTTGGCGAAGGGAGCGGTGGCATATGACGCCATCTTTCCCAAAGTGGACGCCCTGGCGCGGATTTCCAAGAGCAGCATGGCGAAGATACAATGGATGTCGTCAGGTCCTCCGTTACCTCCCGATGGCGATGGTCTACTGGTTGTACAAAACGCGAACGATCCAACCGCAAGCGTGGTGTTGTTGAGACACGGCTCGCAAACCCTCTCAGCGCGCCCCGCAGACCTCAACAAAATCGATCTGATTTCGCAGTAGCAAAATCTCAGGAACAGGAACAGGTGAAATGATTCGCAAAGGCCGTCTTTTTACTCCAGGTCCAACGCAGCTTCTACCGTCAGCACAACTTGCCATGGCCGCCGCCACCATGCACCATCGTACGGCGGAGTTCCGTGCGCTGTACACACGCGTGCTGGCCGACTTGAAGACTTTCGTCGGAACAAACAATGACGTAGTGCTGTTTACCGCGTCCGGCACCGGAGCGATGGAAGCCGCAGTGGCCAACCTGACGTCGCCTGGGGACAAAGTGCTGGTAGTTACAGCAGGCAAGTTTGGCGAGCGCTGGGAGGGTCTGGCCAAAGCTTATGGCTGCCAGTTTGATACTGTGCGTGCACCGTACGGGCAGACAGTAACACCGCAGCAGGTGCGCGACGCGCTTAAGACAGAGCATAAAATTTTGTTTATGCAGGCCACGGAAAGTTCCACCGGCGTGCGGCATGATGTTGAAGGAACCGCGCGGCTGTTAAAAGGCACGGATACGCTGCTGGTCGTCGACGCCATCACCGGCCTGGGCACCACGCATTTTGACGCCGACGGCTGGAGCATCGATGTATTGATCGGCGGTTCGCAAAAAGCCGTGATGGTCCCGCCGGGGCTGGCTTACTGTTCCGTGAGCGATCGGGCATGGCAACGGATGGAGACCAGCAAAAACCCGCGCTACTATTTTGATCTGCGCAAGGAAAGGAAGAATGGGGCAAAGGGCGAATCTTCTTATACGCCTTCTACCGCCCTGGTGGCGGCATTGGCGGCGGCGCTCGATTACATCCGAGAACAGGGAGGCGGCGACCTGGCCGCCGGACGCAGGCTTCTCATCGATAACGCTGAAACTGCGGCAGCCATGACGCGCGCTGCGGCCAAAGCGCTGGGGCTGAAGCTCTTTTCCGCCAGTTCGCCCGGCGCGGCACTCACAGCAATCGCTTCGCCGGAAGGCGTCGATTCCAGCGATATCGTAAAGGCGTTTCGCAATCACTTTGGCGCGATCATCGCCAATGGACAAGGCGAGATGAAAGGCCAGCTTTTCCGTATCGCGCATCTTGGCTATTACGACTATCTGGATACGATTGCCGCGATTGGCGCGCTGGAACAAGTGCTGGCTGAGATGGGACGGCCAGTGGAACTGGGCGCGGGATTGAAGGCGGCGCAGCAGGTGTATGCGGAAGCCAACCAGCCGGCGGTGGCTGCGAGATAGTGCGACAACGAAGCCGCGAAGCCGACTTGCGCGCTGAGCGGCCTGATTCGAGAGCGGAATTAACCCTGTGAGAGGAAAGCGCGCTCAAGCGGGTTGGAGCAGAGCGACAAATAAATGAAGATTGTGATCGCGGAAAAGGTGGCGGCGAACGCAGTGCAGGTGCTGAAAGATGAAGCGGACTGGACCGTAATGACGCCGGAGCAACTCACCAGTGGGCTGGAGAATGCGTTGAAGGATGCTGACGCACTGATTGTCCGGTCGGCTGTCGATGTGAATGCGCAGGTTCTGCGCGGCGCGCAGAAGTTGCGCGTGATTGGACGCGCGGGTGTGGGAGTGGACAATATCGATCTGGAAGCCGCGACCAAAGCCGGAATCGCGGTGATGAATACACCGGGCGCAAACGCCGTAGCCGTCGCGGAACATACCTTCGCGTTGATGCTGGCTCTGGCCCGACATCTTTGCCGGGCAGATTCCACCACACGCGCCGGAAAGTGGGACAAGAAATCACTGCAAGGTACGGAGCTGCGAGGCAAGACGCTGGGCATCGTGGGCTTGGGGCGCATTGGGATGGAAGTGGCGCGGCGCGCACGCGCGTTCGATATGAAAGTGGTTGCGCATGATCCATTCGTTTCGGCGTCAATTGCGCGTGAGCGGGAGATTCAGCTGGCGGACCTGGATCAAATCTATGCGCAGGCTGACTATCTGACCCTGCACGTCGGCCTTACGCCGCAGACCGGGGGAATGATCAATGAGAAGTCGCTGGCGCGAATGAAGAAAGGCGTCCGCATCATCAACTGTGCTCGCGGGGAGCTGCTGGATGAAGCAGCCGTGGCT
>DASYKK010000045.1:0-9950 GCA_035995565.1 Candidatus Angelobacter sp. | reverse complement strand
CGCGAAAGGTAGGTGAGCATATCGGCGGGAATTCTATCCTACGAGAGGAGGAGGATCACCATCGATTTTTTTTATGGCGACGATTCGCTCACTTCTTGTCACCGGCCGGGATTTTTTCCAGTTGTAGCGACTATGCCATTTTGGGGATGACACTGCATTCCAGGCCGACTGGACTTGTACGAAGCCTCTGAATCCCGTACAGTTTCCGATGTCCAGGAAGCTCAAAATCCTGCATGCAGGGTGCGCCCTGGCAGGCATCTAAGTTTTTAAGAGTCAGCGTTTCTGAGGCCAGCGTGATTCGAATCATTACCATTGAACGCGAATATGGCTGCGGGGCAGCGCAGATTGCTGCGAAGCTGGCCGCCCGCCTGGGCTGGAAGCTTTGGGACCAGCAGCTGACGCAGGAGATTGCCCGGCACGCGCACTGCGAACAGTCCGCGGTGGCGCAGCGTGAGGAACGCCGAGACCCGCTTTATCAGCGTCTGCTCAAATCATTTGTGCTGGGAAGTTATGAAGGGGTTCGCGGGGGCCAGCCGGTGGAGATGCTGGATTCAGACAGCATTTTCAAGATTTCTCAACAAGTGGTTGAGCAAGCAGCGAGCGCGGGAAATTGCGTGATCCTGGGCCGCGGCTCACAGCATTTTCTACAACATCGCAGGGACGCGCTGCGTTTCTTTCTTTATGCTCCCACTGACGACAAAGTGCGGCGGCTGGTTTCTGAAGGCAAAACTCAGACCCAGGCTGAGGCGCTGGTGGATACGGTTGACCGCGAGCGCGCAGCCTTCATCAAGAACTATTTCAATAAAGATTGGCCGAACCGCGCGGTCTACCACGCCATGATCAATACCGCGCTGGGCGAAGAAGCGGTGGTAGAGGCGATTCTGGGTTTTCTAAAGCAGGATGCGCTGCAAAGAACTGCCGCAGACCAGGCAATCCACTTGAAAGCGTGAAGCGGTCCTGGCCCGGCGGCAATGAGTGCTCAATTTCTTAAGCGGCTTTTGTGGCGGCGTCTTCCAGCGACTGCCACTCGGCTTCACTCAATTTCAATTCTGCTGTAGCAACATTTTCTTCCAGATGTTTGACCTTGGACGTGCCCGGAATCGGCAGCATGACCGGTGAACGCCTGAGCAGCCACGCGATTGCCACCTGCGAGGTGGTGGCTTTGTTGGCCCGCGCAATTTTATCGAGAACGCCGCCGGGCTTAGTGAGTTCGCCGGCCGCCAGCGGGAACCAGGGAATGAACACGATTTTGTTTTTCTCGCAATAGTCAACCACGTCTTCATAAGCGCGATCGGTGATGTTGTATTTGTTCTGAACGCTCACGACGGTGACGATCTTCTGCGCGCGCTGGATATCGGCCACCGTGGTTTCTGAAACTCCGATGTAGCGAATCTTGCCCTCTTCCTGCATCTTCTTCAACTCGCCCAACGATTCCTCGACAGGAACTTTAGGATCGAAGCGGTGGAGCTGATAAAGATCAATGCGTTCAACTTTCAGGCGTCGCAGGCTCATCTCAACGCATTGCCGCAGGTACTCCGCACGACCCACCGGAGCCCATTGGTTGGGTCCCTGGCGCGTGAGACCGCCTTTGGTGGCGATGACCAGACCTTTGGGATAAGGATGAAGCGCTTCAGCAATCAGGTTCTCGCTGACTTCAGGACCATACGCGTCGGCGGTATCAATGAAATTGACGTTCAAATCCAGCAGGCGCTTCAAAACTCGTTTGCACTCTGCCGGGTCTTTGGGATCGCCCCATATGCCATCGCCGGTAATGCGCATGGCGCCGAAACCTAGGCGATTGACGGTGAGATCTCCTGCAATAGAAACTGTGCCGCTGTGGGCTGCATTCGGTATCGTCATAATTGTTTTCGATTCGACGGACAAGCTGGGGGATTCCAAACATTTTCTTTCGCCGGGGTGACAGGATTCCGGCAGCAAAATCCGGGTGATTTCCATGTCTCGCAACCGGAGCATCGGAGGATGTCCGGCGGCAGAACCTTCGTGCTCTTACAAACACGCTCTTACAAACAAGGGTGGCCGATACAGGAAAATGGCCTGCTGCTGGCGGCCTTCGATTTCGCCACTTACGCGCAGGTTGCTCATTCCCTGAAACATGGTGATCGCCTGCTGTTATACACCGATGGCCTGGTGGAAGCCGCTGAGGGCAAAAGGGAGTTTTTTGGTCCTGAGCGCCTATCAAATCAATTGCGGGAAACGGCCAGGCTTGATGTCTCAGGCGCGGCAGACAAAATTTTATCGGCCGTGCAAAGCTGGTCGGCCAAACAGGACGATGACTTGACCTTGATCGTCTGCGACTATGTCACCGCAGCGTGAATCCTTAGTAAAGGTGCGAAAAGTGGGTGGCACGGCAATACAATCAAGCGCTTTCTTGAAGACATTTATTTGAAGATCAGGTGCGCGACGCGGGTTTCAAGATTCCAGTAAATCATCGCGAGTGCGGTGAGATCGTAGGCGGCGTGGGCGCACATCAGCATGAAAATCCTGCCGCTGAATGCAAAAATGGAACCGAAGACAAGCCCCGTGATGATTGCTTGCTCCGTGCCGGCGAGTCCCTGATTGAAGTAGTGGCCCAGCCCAAACCAAACAGACGTAATCAGCACAGCGGCAATTTTCGCTCCGACGCCCGGCGGGAAGAGCTTGCCGAGGCGTTCAAACATGTATCCGCGAAAGACGGTCTCTTCACCCCAGCCCGCGACCAGGCAAGTCCATATGGCTGCGGGAAGCAGCGCGCGATTCCCTGCCCAGGAATGGTAAGCCCAGTTGATGGGATCGGCGCCGAGCAGTGGCATCACGATGGCTTTCATCAGAAACTTCAGCGCAATGCCGACAACCAGCCCGAGCACCACGCTGGCGATCCAGTTCCGCGGCCGCACATATCCGATTTCACGCCAGGGCGTACGCGATAGCTTCACCCATCCCAGGACCAGAATGGCGCCGACGGGAACCACGATTGGACCCAGAGAAAGATTGCCGGTAAAGAGGATGAGGAGGATGGCAAAGATGCCCAGCGGACCGAAGCGGCGCAGCTCTGCGGCGAACCGATCGTCTGGCAGCGGAAGGGGCTGCGGTGATGGAGCGCTGGAAGTGGTCATTCGATCCGCACAACACAAAAGATCTACGCAAGAAAGTGTACGGAATAGCTGGTTGCGTTGTTCCGTGAATATGAGGAATTTTCACCACCGCGGCGGGAGAACAGCGAAGGTGGGCCGGACGACTGTTATCGAAGGCCCACCGTAAAGTCGATGGGGATAGATTTAGCGGAGGCCGCCCGTGGCAAGAAGTTGCTCGCCGGTAAGCCAGGCTGAGTCGTCGGAGGCCAGGAATGATGCGATGGACGCAATGTCGCCGACCTGGCCGGTGCGTCCGAGCGGGACCTGCGCGGTGATTGCCTTCTCAAAATCGGAACCGATGATGCCGGCAGATTGCGTCCCTTCCGTCTCAACCACGCCGGGATTGATGGTGTTCACGCGTATCTTGCGCGGTCCAAGTTCGCGGGCAAGCACGCCGGTAATGGCGTCGACTGCGCCTTTGGTGCCGGTATAAACCGCGGTGTTGGGCGGCGTGATGCGGCTGACGCCAGAGCCAATATTGATAATGCTGGCGCCTTCTTTCAGATATTTCACGGCTGCCTGCGTGGTCAGCAGAAGTCCGAGGACGTTGACGTTGAACAGCTTGTGGAATGAATCTTCCGTGACACTCTCAATCGGCCCAAACTCATAAACGCCGGAGTTGTTGACCAGAATATCGATGCGGCCATAATTCTTGATGGCTGCGTCAATAATTCCCCTGGCATCCGCAGCCTTGGAGACGTCGCCAGCGACGGCGACAGCCTTGCCACCGGCGGCGCTAATAGAGGCGACAACTTTGTCAGCGCCGGCCTTGCTGGAAGCGTAGTTCACGACTACGGAAGCGCCGTCCGCGGCGAGTGACTTGGCGATAGCGGCGCCGATCCCCTTGGATGCGCCCGTGACGATTGCGACCTTACCTGTAAGCTTGCTCATGTGTGTTTCCTTTCGAGAATATGTGTGCCAGAGTGCAGACGACCGCAGTTCCCAAACCAACTGCCGCTCCATGAGATGGAGATCAATGGCCCAACGATTCATTAGTTCTGAAAATATGAACTATTGAACAAACGGATCAATACGAATAAGATGGATCAAAGATGAGACCCCTTTTTCATCCTTCGATTGAAGACGTTACGGTGGAAGCTATTCTCCACGCGCTGTCCGATCCCGTGCGTGTGGCCATCTATGGCCAGATCGCCGGTGCGGCCTGTCCCCAGATCTGTTCGAACTTTGTAAACATCAGCGAGAAGGCCATTCCCAAGTCAACGCTTTCGCAGCACTTCAAGGCGCTTCGCGAATCAGGCCTGATTCGGGGCGAGCGTCAGGGCGTGGAGATGCGCAACACGTCTCGCTGCGCGGAGATCGACAAGCGTTTTCCCGGATTGATTGCGGCAATTATCAGGGCCCACAATATCCAGTCGGCGCAGAAGGCGCGTAATGGAACGAAAAGGAAGGGTGCCGGCCGCAAAGCGGGCAACAAATAGCTTTCGACGAGTCGACTGCTTGAAGGTTCTGGAGCCTGCGGTTGAGTGGGGCAAACGCGTGCCTTCTCTGCAAGTCTTCACAGCCTGGTCTTATGTTTGTGGCATCCTGACGTCATTGCCGCTGGAGTCCGGCCGTAGAGGTGTAATGGCTTGCCGCACAGCCTTCAGCAGTATCTCCGGTTCATTATCCACAGCCACGCAGTTTCGTGGAGTACTCTCAAAGGCAAAAGAACGAATACACAGAATCGGCATAAGTCGCCGTTTAGTGCGTATGGTAGAAATCAGTAGATTCTGTTGAGTTTTTGGAATGGTGTGGCAGATCAGAGCTACATCAATGGAATCCTGCTCCACCAGATTTATCGCTTTGTCCACGGTATAGGCTTCTTGCACCAGGTATCCGGCATTGCGCAGGATCAATGATCTTGATGCCATCAGGTTGGGATTGGCGCCCACTGAGAGTATATGCGGCGGAGCGGACATTCCGCTACCTCCTTTAATCACCGGAGCATGCATCCAGGATGGCGCAAGAGACAATGGCCCGGGGGCCCATGATGCTGAAGAAGATGCGGCTCAGAGTCTGCCTTAAGCTTATCGAACTGAACGACGACAGTCCGTCCGACATCGGACAATGCTAAGTCAAATTTTGCCTTACCTCTGCATGCCGATGAAGCGCCTAAACCTGCCGTAGCACCGGCCGTATTACCCGCGGGCAGTAAGCTTTTGAGGCAAGAACCCATGTTGTTCTAAAAGACCCTATGTACGATGTGAGACAGTATTATTCCCTCTTCTGGCATATGATTTTGGTGACATCTCTATAACGCAAACCTGCTTTTATCGGCCTTTGGCGCCGGCTCCTTTGCGCGGTCCAGATGCGGCCCGTCGCACCTCAAGGAGTCTTTTATGGCCTCTGCCACAAATGCTCGTATTCAATATGAAAACAGAATCCTGGCGCGCTTGCCGCGCGGCGAAGTCAATCTGTTTCAACATCATCTTGAGCCCGTAGATTTGCCCGTCAGGATGTTCTTACACGAGGCCGGTGGAGCGAGTGAATATGCTTACTTCCTGGAAACCGGGATCGCATCGATGGTGAGTACGTTGAAAAACGGCACCACGGTGGAGGTAGGGCTAATCGGCAGAGATGGGATTGTGGGACTTCTCTACGTGATGTCCGGCGAGAGTTTGCCTTTTGACTGTTACATGCAGGTACCCGGGAGGGGATATCGCATAAAATCCAAACGACTGCGAGAGTGTTTTGAGGTCCGTAAAGTCCTTCGAAAAAAGCTGATTTGTGCTGTCCAGGCGCAGCTAGTGCAAATGGGCCAGATTGCCGTCTGCAACCGCATCCATGAGATACAGGAGCGGCTGGCCCGCTGGCTGCTCAGTTGCTATGATCGCAACAATTCACAGCAACTTCTTTTGACCCATGAATTTCTGGCAACGATGCTGGGCACACCACGTACAACCGTGACTCTCGCAGCCGGCATTCTTCAGCAGGCAGGATATATCGAGTACAGCAGAGGACATGTGCTCATTAAAGACCGGAAAGGACTGGAAGGCATAGCCTGCGAGTGTTACGCCATCATCAGGAAAGAAACGGAACGTCTCGGCTTTTTATGAAGAAGTGCGGCTAAAAGGTGCACTCATCTCGTAATGATGGTGCAACGTTTATCGTCTAATGGACAAAATTGTGCATTTTCCGCCCAGCCTCTCTGCATCTAAATAGTGCAGTTGCGCAATAGCAACGGTTGCCGCTGACCATCCGGGGCGAAGTGAAAGCATTCAGGCCAGGCCAATACGTTCCTAAGACCGGGGTTTATACCGTCCATCACAAGTCCCACCGCCTTATGCACCACGTGGCTTTCCTGGCTGACGAGCGATTTCCAAGCTGTCGTCAATGTGACAATGGGGTCAGGTTCGAGTTACATCAGGCAACCACGGGCGACGCGGACTTTCCCTTTCGTTCTGGTGCAATCCTCAAGGATTACGTGGCTTCGCTGGCGAAGCTCCGCAAGGCAGGCTGACCAAGCGAAATCACAGGTTACTGTTCCGGCACTCTGTCAAACAGCCAAATGTATTTCACTACACCCGCCTACGGGTGGCGTAGGTCAGTGCAGGCGCTCAAGAACCGGCATCACATCCTCCAACAGGTCGTCGGAGACGGGGGATTCGAAGAAAAAAGCCGGCGCCATCAGTTCCGGTTTGCTCTTCTTGTGCAACTCCAGTACCGGGATGTCACAGTGTTGCCGAATTTCTGCCCAGATTCGGCGCTTATCGGCAGGCAATAATGAATATCCAACCACTGCCAGACGCACCTTATGCTCAACGCAAGTCGTGCCGACAGCCCGTGAATCATTCACAGCAAGAACCTCAAAGCCTGCACTTTCCAGAATGCTTCTGCGCTTAACCGCGAGTTGCGGATTATGAGATATCACGAGGATCTTGTCTTTTTGCGTCATTAGTATTTGGATGCGGGTCACTGAGGTCGCAGCTTTCGCTGTAATTTTGCTCTGGCCGGCAGTTTATGACGCCGCTTAAGAGCGCTCGGTATTGCCGCTGAGAGTCTGTAGCTTACAGATGGGCAGAGACTGGCATTTTGGTTTATCAGCGCTTGCTTTTGATCAACGTGACTGGAGAATTTCTCTTTCAAACACCCGCTGCTTTGGCATTGAAGATGGACCCGAGCACATTCAGATCAGAGTCTTCGATCTCGATCTCCCGAGCCGCGTGCTGATTCTGATCGAGCTTTTTTTTAAGAGCCGACACACCGGCTTCATCCAGGCCCCACTGCTTAAAGACGCTGCTGAGCCTGGTCCATGGTTGTGAAGAAAACGGTCCTCTGCCGACAGGTTCATCTTCCACAAATATGCTCATGAAATACAGGCTTCCTGTACCTTTTTCATCGAGAACAAGATGAACCGTGCACGAGCGCTTCATTTGGAGCTCATTATATCTCCGCTTTTTCCGAAATATACGGGCAGTGCATGGTTCGCATGCAGTTTCAAAACAGGATAAAGAAACCCTAATTTCCCTTTTGGGAAACAAGCCCGGATGACACACATCGCTCAAGAAGATTCTGCCTGAATCTTGGATGGTGTACATATTCCGGACAGTCAGGATCAGCCCCCGCTATTCACAGTCTCAGCTAACCTACTGAAAGCAATGCGGTTGGCGCTGCTCTGGCCGCCCCCTCTCCTGGTTCACTACGTGCAATTTCATTTGGCATGAACATGAACTGGTTAAAGCTTGTGGTTGTTGGATTCGCGTTGCAGGTCGCACTGGTTGGGTCAGCCGCTGCCCGCAACGAATCCGCCGAGGGAAATCTCACCGTGACTGCGGTAGTGCAAGCGTCAGTAGCAGTGGTTATCGACGCGCAGGGAAATCCTAAAGTTGTGCTTTTCAACGGGGCCGCATCTGCGGACAACGTTTCCACGCTGGCCATCATTCCGGTTCAATCAAGTACGGTTGCTGAATCCTCGCAAAAGACATCGCAGAAACGGAAGAAAAACTAATGTTTAGATCAATCTGGACTCTCATGGTTTTAGTCGCACTGGTGGGCATATTTCAGGAAACGGCATCAGCCCAGAGCGGGCGGGCGAGCACGAATGCAAGCCAGGCTGTTCTTACTATTCAGGTCCAGGTGGCGCCCACCGTGATGCTGACGAAGCAAATTGCAACCCCGAGTTATTCGGCGATTTCGTATGACATACCTGTTGCTCCCCAGAAGTTGACAGTTACGGAGAAGGACGAAGTCGTGAATGTTTCCGACGAAGGCGGCAAGGTTGAACGCCACCTTGTGAATACTGTTACAGTCGTGGCTGAGTAAGCTGCGGCGAAGGACTTTTTGTGCACAAGTTAAAGATACTCATTGCAGATGATGATCTACTCGCTCGCATGCTGCTTGAACGGCTGGTGGTGAGTTGGGGGCATGCTTTTATATCCGCCGCCGATGGTGAGACAGCGAGAGAATTGCTCAATACGCAGAAGGTCGACGTGTGCATCGTTGACTGGGAAATGCCCGGTCTCTCCGGTCTGGCACTCTGCAGGTGGATAAGAACGACTGGCGGCAATAGAACAACCCACGTCATTATGACTACTGCGAGAGGCCGGCCTGAGGACATCCAGCAAGGGTATGAGGCGGGTGCAAACAATTATCTTACCAAGCCTACCGACTTGAAGTATCTGCGGCGGCAACTCGCCAGGCTGGCCGAAAATGTCGGCATGGTTGAAGCCACCAAGCAACCTGAGCAATTGCTGCATACGCTGGGACATTTCTGGCGAGACCTCTTGTTTTCGCACAATTAGCTGAACCTAAGGATGATCGCTTTCCGGGCAAAACCGGAATATCGGCTGCGCTTCCCCGCGCAGCTTTTTTCTGTTGACTTAAATCAAAGGCGAGCTAAATTCCCAGCAACCTCTTTGCGTTGCCTCCCAGGATTTTCTCGCGGTCATCGTCTGAGATGCTCATGGATTGCAAGCTTTCCTGCATTTTGGGGATGCTACCAATCTGGTGGGGATAGTCGCTACCGGCAAGAATCTGGGTGACGCCGGCGAAATTGACGGCCAGCTCGAGCGCGCGAGGGTCGAAGTTGACGGTGTCGAAATAAAATTTTTTGAGATAGGAGGAGGGAGGACGAGAGATGTTTTTGCGGCAGTCGGCAAAGGCTTCATAGCCGCGGTCAAGGCGCTCGGCAAGGTAAGGGATGGCGCCGCCAAGGTGTCCGAGGACCCATTTGATATTGGGAAAACGCTCAGCCACGCCGCTGAAGACAAGACTGGCGGCGGCGAGCGTGGTGTCCATGAGGAAGCCGACGAGCGGCATAAGCCAGTAGTCGAGCATGGCTTCTACACCTACAGGATTTGTGGGATGAATATGGACCACGGCGCCAAGTTCGTTTGCCGCTTCCCACAGTGGCCAGAAACTTTGATGACTCAGCGCTGTGCCATTGACATTGCTGAAAACCATTACGCCGGGAAACTTGAGCTGCTCCATGGCGCGCTTGAGCTCAGTGACGGACGCGGCGGGATCACAAAGCGGCAACGTGGCAAGAGAAGCGAAGCGTCCACGCCTGGAGGAGACAATGTGAGCGAAGGCGTCATTGACTAGACGCGCGAGCCGAACGGCAGCGGTCGGGCCTTCTATATGCGTGCCCGGCGTGGTGAGAGTGATGACCTGAGTATCGATGCCGGAGGCTTTGAGGACTTGCTCACGATATTCAATGTCACGATGGCCGGGTACCGCGACGTTGAAATCCCCGGGGTAATGCAGGCAGGGATTGCCATCGGGATCGGATGTGATCCGAACCGCGCTTGGTCCTTGTTCAAGAGCCTTGATGTATTCAGGTGGGTAGAAATGATTATGAAAGTCGATCGTCGGCATCCG
>DASYKK010000044.1:0-11412 GCA_035995565.1 Candidatus Angelobacter sp. | reverse complement strand
GGAACGGTATAGAGCAGAAGTATTTTGGCCGCCACGCTAAAGTTGAGACCGGTTATTCCGGCCAGACTCGCAGGGCTTCCGGTCAGCATCATCATGCCAAAGCCGCGAAGAGCGAGCTTGATATAAGCCAGAGGATGGCGCCCTACGATTCGCCGGCCAAACTGCGCGTAGTAGGCAGATTTTGCAGGATCGGTCATTTGCGTGCAGTCCGTTCCGCTCAGCCGTTGCAGTTCCTGACATGCCTGGGCTTCCAGTTCAATCTGACGCTTGTCTAGATTGGCGTAGAAATCACCCGGCTCATTGATGGCAAGGACCCCGGCCGCGCGATATTGCAGAACACTGTAGCCGGAAATTGAACTCACCCCGAAGTAACCGGCCTTAATTTCATTGCGAGCTGCCCATGCCAGCGGCAGACAGAGGAACGCGGCGCAAAAAGCGAGCGCGGCAGGCCAACCGCGGTTGCGACGGACCACGAAAAGGTAAATTGCCATCGGCACAAACAACAAAATGCTGACCGGCCTTACCAACACGGTAGTGCCACAGATCAGGCCCGCAGCCAAGTAACGAACCATGCGCTCATCTGGTTTGATGGACTCAGTCCAGAGCAGCTTCAGGGCAATTCCCAGGAGCAACGTAAAAACGATTTCCGTCATTACGTTGTTGGCGGAGCGCAAAAAAGGCAGCTCAATCGAGAGCAGTATCCCGACCAACAGCGCCTGCCTGCGGCTGCCGCTTAACTGAAAAGCAAAGGCCGCTGTGGCCACGATGATTAATACGCGCAGCAGGTGCTGGAAAAGAACCAGATACTTGAGATCGAGATGGGCCCAGAGAAAAGGCAGGATGACCAGCGGATATCCCGGTGTGCGAAGAGTATCGGGACGGCCTTGTGCGTCAGTGAATCCGTTACCGGCAAGCAGGTTGGCGGCAGGACGAATGTAGCCGGGAGAATCGTCAGTATAAAGATCGTGAAAATGAGCGAAGTAGAGAGCACTGGTAAGAGCGGCCAGGACCGCAATCAAAATAAGGACGCCGACAATCTTTCGCGCACCGGAAGTTTCACTGCGTTCAATCTGAGACACAACCGATGTGTTTCTTTTTGTGGGCGCCAAATCAGTTGAGTCGGCCATCGATCGAATCTCCATTTTGCGTGCGCCGGTTATTTTTTGACGCCGATGGCAATTAAAGAAGTCGAGGGCCATGGGAGCGTTTGGTCAATCCTGCGCCAGAGCCAGACAAAGCGATCAAACAGGCGCATTTGCCGGCGGCCAAGACTCGTTCTTTTAAAGATCTTGCCGCTCACGTACCAGGCTGGGCGTGAGATACGGTTGAAGCTGATGACCTGCTCCACCTGAAATCCGGTTTGCTCCATTCGGTCACGCAGTTCGGCCTCAGAATAGCGGCGGTAGTGCCCCAAAGCGGCGTCGAGCGTGCCAAAAATTTCCTGTCCTTGCGGAACCAATACAATGGCCCGGCCTCCAGGACAAAGAGCTGAATGAATGTTGCGCAACCCGGCGAGATCGTCCTCAATGTGCTCCAGAACGTTCAGGCAGACAATCGACTCGAGTTGTCCGGCAAATTCCTTAAAGTTTTCCGACTGGCTGAGATCGACCAAGCGAATCTGCACGTTAGGGCGGTGCTGAAAGCGAGAGGCCAGGCGCGCCAGATGTTCCGGATCGATATCCGTTACAACGTAACGGCCGGTACGCCGGGCCAGACAGCGCGTCAGGTTTCCAATGCCCGCGCCGATTTCCATGACTGAGGCGCCGAGAAAAGGCCGAATGGTATCAGCCATCCATTGATTAAAACGCGGCGCGGCAGCCAGCGCTTCCAGAGTTTCCGGGCCGGAATCCTTGTAGATATCGCGCGTGAGGCCCGTTTTCAAAATGACGTAAAAAGCCTGGAGAGCGTCTTTGAACCCGATCTTCTTGCCTTCTTCATAAGTACGGCCGTGATAGGTGATGGGCGTTTCATAAATGCGGGCCTGACGCTGCGCCAGCTTGATAGTGATCTCCGGCTCAATGCCAAAGCGGTTGCTGCGGATAGGAATGCTTTGAATTAATGAGGTACGGAACGCTTTGTAACAGGTCTCCATGTCGGTGAGGTTCACGTCGGCAAAAATATTGCACAGCGTCGTGAGCATATGATTGCCAACGGAATGCCAGAAATAGAGCACCCGGCGCTCACCCGCAGCCATGAAGCGTGAGCCGTACACTGCGTCGGCTGCGCCTTCCAGCAGCGGCTTCAACACGTTGACGTATTCGCGAGGATCGTATTCCAGATCAGAATCCTGGATGATGCAAAACTCGCCCGTAGCGCGTTCGACGGCGGTGCGAATCGCAGCGCCTTTGCCCTGATTGCGGCTGTGCCGAACCAGTCGAACAATTTTGGGATAACGTTGCGCGAACTGGTCCGCAATCTCCAGCGACCCGTCATTAGAAGCGTCATCCACCACGATCAGCTCGCGTTCCATGCCTTCAGGCAGGGGCGCGTTGAGCACCCGCGTAAGCAGCTCACCGATGAATTCTTCCTCGTTGTAGAGAGGGATCAGGATTGACAGAAGACTCGGCGTGGCCAACTCGGTACGCACAGCCGGGTCGTGGCGTTCTGATGGAATTACGGCGGGGATGGTGAGATCCTGGCTCAAAGCGGTTCGAGGAAATCATAGCATTTGGTACGAACGCCTAATGGAAGTCTGCTCCCGAAGATGGAACAAGGAGTACCTACGCGACTGGGGCGATTGAAAGCTTGAGGAAAGTTGGCTTCTAAGGATCATATTGTCAACCGAACACAGCTACCTGATTTCCCGGCACTACTATTTTCAATCCATGCCAACGTCACCCGTTAAAGCCAATCTTGCGTGCCTAAGCTGAAATACCGCAACATCTTGCGATTGAATTCGTTTTTTATTCGTCATACAATCGCTGCCTCTGGTGCGCTCCGGGCAGATCAGGCTCGGAACTTTGCCAGCCGTTGCAGGGTGAAAATGGGGATCAAATGGGGATGAATGAGATAAGCCTATTGTTTGCAACGAGAGTAGCTGGGGATACATGGGGATGAATCGCGTAAGTCCTTTAGAAATGGGGACCAAGTGAGGGGGTAGGGGTATCCCGGAGATCCCCACACTAGCGGCGGAACTGGGGCAATGGGCGAATCAGCAATCGGGGCGGAAATTGCAAAACCAAATTTAGAGCGAGGTAAGTGATGGGCGTGAGCTTGGACGGATTATTCAAACTGGCGCAGCGAAGACAAGAAGAGGAAGCTGCAAAACCCTTGGAACAAAGACGGAGAGAATACCGGGAAAAGCATGTTGCGCGATGGGAAACCAGTGAAGAGGGCAAGCTATGCCTGGAATTTTACCGCGCGTACACCGCTTACAAAGAACATCTGCGAGCTCATTCGCGCGACTGGCGGGAGGGCAATGACACTCCGTTGGAGTTTGAAGAGCACCAGGTGTTTCAGGAGATGGCGCGCGCGATGGCCGAGTATCAGAAGCAACGCGAAGAGACGGACAAGCGGAACCTGGAAAAGGCCAAATTGGCGGCACGCTGCACGCATCGGCGAGCAGGTGGGCAGTATTGCGGGTCTCCGCGCATGAAGGCCAGCAAGTACTGTTACGCCCATGATCGTCTAATGGCAGCGCGTACACAGGACATGGAACTGCCTCCGTTGGAGGATGCCAATGCCATTGTGCTCGGGCTGACTAAGGGCTTGCAGGCAATGATGAAAGGACAGATGGACCTGAAGTCGGCAGGGATGTATTTTTATGGCATGCAGATCGTAGCGAGCGTGATGGGCCGGGTGAAATTTGGGGAGGCAGAGGAACGAAGCTAACATCCACCACAGAGGCACGGAGACACGGAGGAAACCAAGACGGCCTGTGTCCGAATTTGGTGCAAGGGTCGGAAGCCCGAAACGTTCTTCAGAAAGAACGTAGGAAGATCTCAGAAGTATGGGCCACGGCGATCGCCAGGGATTAAGGCTTTTTGAATCAGCTTTAGGGCATAAGCTCGGGCAGCTCAGCGTGCTAGAATTTGAATACCTTTCAGCCTAGAGACGATCCATTTGATTGAATTAGCTCCTTCCATATTGTCGGCGGATTTTGCCCACCTGGGCGACCAGATCCAGGCGGTGGCGGAAGGCGGCGCAACCCTGCTGCACGTTGACGTGATGGATGGGCATTTTGTCCCGAATATTACGATTGGCCCTCCGGTGGTGGCCAGCGTGAGGAAAGTAACGAACCTGCCGCTGGACGTTCACCTGATGATCGAGAATCCTGACCAGTACATCCCCGCGTTTGTTGATGCCGGGGCGGACTGGATTTCTGTCCATCAGGAAGCATGCGTGCACCTGCACCGGACGATTGAGCTGATCCGCAGCCATGGAGCGAATCCGGGAGTGGTGATCAATCCGGCAACGCCGGTCGGGACGCTGGAAGAAGTTTTGGACATGGTGCATCACGTCCTGGTGATGTCAGTGAATCCTGGTTTTGGCGGACAGAAATTCATTCCTTCGTCGCTGGAGAAGGTACGCAAGCTGGCGCTGATGCGCACTGCGCGGAATGCCAACTTCAGGATTGAGATTGACGGCGGCATGGCTCCTGACACGATTGGCCAGGCAGTGCGGGCCGGGGTCGAGGTGCTGGTGGCCGGAAATGGGGTTTTTGGCCAGGGAAATCCCAGAGAGAACACGCAACGGCTGCTCAAGCTGGCGACAGAAGCCACGCTGCAAAGAGTCTGACGCTGGCGGGTAAGGCCATTGGTCCGTAAACCAGGGCATAAAATTTTTGAGGTAGGTAAATGGTGCGAAAAATCCTTGTTTCAGCCGTATTGGCCGGCGCTGTGCTGGCCTCAAGCGGATGCCATCACAAGACCCAGAATCCACTGGCCAACATCGATTCCAAACAGCCGGACAAGACCCTGTTTGATCGTTCCATGGAGTCGATGAAGAAAGCCCATTATCAGGAAGCGAGGACCCTGCTTGAGACCCTGATCAACACCTATCCTGATTCGGAATACATTGCGCGGGCAAAGCTGGCATTGGGCGACGCCTGGTACGACGAGGGCGGCAAAGCGGCGTGGCAGCAAGCTGAGTCGGAATACAAGGACTTTCAGACCTTTTTCCCCAATCTGCCTGAGGCTTCAGAAGCGCAGTTGAAGATCGCGTCCATGCATTATCGGCAAATGGAAAAGCCGGACCGCGACTATGCCGAGGCGCAGCGCGCGGCAGACGAGTACAGATCATTGATTCAGCAGTATCCTGACAGCCCGCTGGTGCCGCAGGCGAAACAGAAACTTCGTGAAGTGCAGGAAGTCCTGGCGGAACGGCAGTATCGCATCGCGCACTTCTATTACCTGCGCGACAACCTGGCAGCCTCGCAGGCACGGCTGCAATCGCTGACGGAATCTTATCCTCTGTACTCGGGAGTAGACGAAGCGCTTTTCGAGCTGGGCGGCTTGTATGAGAAAGAAGCATTGGGCATAAGGAAGCAGAAGATTCCGGACGCGAAGAAAGAAAAATTGGTAGCCCAGTTTGAAGGAAAGGCGATTGAAGCCTACTCGAAAATCATCACGCGCTATCCGGCAACGGACCGCGTTGGCGATGCTAAGAGACGACTGGAAGCGCTGAAAGCCCCAATTCCTGTGCCTACTGCGGAAGCGTTAGCGGCCAGCAAGGCGGAGGAAGCAAGCCGCGACAAAGTAAAGTTATTAGCCAAGGTCACGGGCAATTTCAAGAAGCGTCCCAACGTCGCGCCCTCCACCAAGGTAGGCGAACCCAGCCTGGAACCAGAAACGCTTACCAGTGCACCTGCGCTGGTCAATGATCTGACCAATCAAATCAACGGTACGCCGGCAAGCCAGAACATTGGCGTGCAGGCGGTGGGTACGGGAACGGGAACGCCGGGCGCCAATGAAAAACCACCGGGCACACAGGATTCCACCCCGACCGAAGGAGAGGCTCCAAAACCGGCGCCTGCCCAGGTAAATGAAATACAGAAACAAGGTCCGGTAACGCAGGCAGCCACAACAGACAGCCAGGCGGTCCCGGCAGATCCTAAGCAGGAATCCAGCAGCAAGAAGAAAGGCAAGAAGGGGCTGCGGAAGCTGATTCCGTTTTAAGAAATCGCTTCTTAAGAAATCCCTGGCGCACCATCGAGAATCCACTGGGGCTAGCACTTTGGGAATGCAAAGAATGCATGCTTCAGTAGGTTCTTAGGTAGTGTTCTGATTGACTTCAACGGTAATTATCAGTAAGTTAGCCGTGTTTCCCGCCTCAGAGGGATGCGCTGGCGCGCAGTTGGGTTCGTTTGGCTCCGGCTTCGCCAGTCGCTCACGATTGACAAGTTGATGCGCGCGGGTTTTGCGGCGCGCAGCTTAGTAAAGGTGTTTTTACGTGTCTTTAAGAATCCTATTTGCCGATGACAGCATGACTGCCCAGAATATGGGCAAGAAAATCCTTACCGAAGCGGGCTATGAAGTTGTGGCTGTGAGCAACGGCGCAGCCGCTGTCAAGAAAATCGCCGAGCAGAAGCCGGACATTATCATCCTGGACGTTTACATGCCGGGATATTCCGGACTGGAAGTCTGCGAAAAAGTGCGCGCGTCTCTGGACACCATGAGGACGCCTGTCCTGTTGACAGTGGGAAAGATGGAGCCGTACAAACCGGAAGACGCGAACCGTGTAAAAGCGGATGGCGTAATCATCAAGCCGTTTGAAGCCAGCGATCTGCTGGCGATCATGAAAAAATTTGAAGAGCGGATTGCGCAGACCGCGGTACCGCCCATGGTGCAGCAGACAGTCCGCCTGGAGCGCGAATACCAGGAAGACGCGATCGCTGCCGCCGAGCCAGAACATCACGCCACCGGAAAAACCGGGATGCAGCCGATGGTGGAAGTGCCGGACCATATGGCCGGGGCAGCCGCATTTAATGACATGCTTGGTGCGGATTCGTCGATGGCGGCGCACCACTTTGGAGTGAGCAGTCCGGCAGCCGCGTTCGAAACGTCAGTGATAGTGCCTGCGCCACCCATACCCACGGCGGAATATGAGCTTCCTGGTTCATGGAAAGCGGAAGAGAAACCCGAGCCCATGGCTGCTGCGCCGGCAGAAGTTGAACCGGACGTCGTGGCCACGCCGGTGGAAGCGGCGCCGGAACCGGACGCGGTAGAAGCCGAGCCCGAAACCGTAGCAATGGAAGCGCTTTCCGATCCGGAAGCCAGCGTGATCCCAGATGAGATCAGCGAGCCTTCTTCCAGCGGCGATGCGCCGAACCCTCATCCGCAGTTTATTCCTGTCTATAAAGAGCCGGAAGCGGAAGCCAGCTCCTATGAAGTGATTCCAACGGCTGCGCCGCCTATCAGAGATCTGGAGATTCCGAGGGAGCCGGCGCTACAGGAAACGGCAAACGAAACCACTCGCACCACCGTAGCCGATCGGGTCGAGCCTGGGCTGTTGTCGCCTCAAGACAAATATCTCGCCGATGAGAAAGAGCCGTCAACATCATGGTCCACCAGCAGTTCAGCCCCTGCGGCTACTGAACCAGCTTCGGCGCCGGCTGTGGAAGTTGCACCGGCTGAACCCGAGCTGACACAATTGCCGGCAATTCGGGCGACCGGTGAAGTAAGCGACATCGATTTTGAAGCGCGCGTCGCAGCAGCGATGGCGGCCTACAGCCATGCCACGGAAGCTGCGCCAGCCGCTGAGGTTTCTGAAACTTCGACTGCTGATTCTGCGGGCGTTCCGGAGGAAGAGCACGCGTATGCGGCGCAGCCCGCCGAGACGGCGCCAGTTGCGGAAGCCGCGCCATCGTTTGAATATCAACCGCCAGTGCGTGCCTTCGAGGTAGCGGAGAATGCTTCCTCCGCTAATCACGCATCCGCTGAGCCAGAAGTCCCTGCCAGCCAAACTCCTGTTGACCAGTTTGTTGCGAACCCAGACCTTGTGAACCGAGGTCTGGACAGCTCAATTCCAACTGCGCCAGTGCAGGAAGCTGTACCTGAGCCTGCAGTCATCCATGAAGTTGTGACCGCCGGTGTGGAAGCCGCGGCAATCGCAGCCGCAACGGAAACCGGAGCTGACCACCATCACATTGCACAGGCAGTGCATCGAGTGATGGAGCGTCTGAAGCCAGAGCTGGTGGAAGAAATCATGCGCGAACTACGCGCCAAGAAATAGACGGAATCCTGTGTTCCTGAACGGCGCTGGGTGTGCCGTTTTTTCCCAGATGATTTACTGGCCGTGGGGTTGCCTTCAGGCAGCAGCTCTGGCGCAATTCTTACCACAACATTGCCCCTCAGGACGGAATCTAACTCCTTAGACCAGGTATTTCGTAAGAAATATGGGAAGCGTCGAAGGAGAAAAAGTATGCGGGGCACTTTGAGGTTAGCGATCGCTATGCTGTTTGTTGTAGGTTTAGGAATTTCATCCCAGGCACAATCGAATCCGCCCGGTTCATACCAGCAAACCTGCCGGAACATTGATTTTCGCGATAACGTCCTTGCGGCAAACTGCCAGGATTCTACCGGGCGTTGGCAAAGCGCTCTGCTGCGCGACGTGCAGAGCTGCCGTAGCGACATCATCAATGACGATGGAGCTTTGCGGTGCAGCAGAAGCAGTGGGGTTGCGGCAGGGCTTCCGGGTGGCTCGTATACGCAATCCTGCCAGGACGTGCACGCACACGGTGACGACCTTGAAGCCCGCTGTCCGACCTCAAGCGGTGACTGGAAAACTACCAAGCTCGATGACTACAACAAATGCCGTGGCGAAATCGTGAATGACAATGGCAAGCTGCGTTGCATCACGGGCGTTTACGGCGGACCTGTCGGCGCGTATCAGGGTGGCTATGCGTCGCCTGTGGGCGGCTTTAGCGGCCCCTATACGCAGAGCTGCAAGGACATCAAGAGCCATGGCGACGATCTGGAAGCCCGCTGCCAGACTAGAAATGGCGACTGGCATAAAACCAGCCTCGATGATTACCAGAAATGTCGCGGACAGATTATCAATGAAGACGGCAACCTGAAGTGCGTGGCTGCCGGATACGGCGCAGTCGGACGCGGAGCTTTCCCAGCGGGCAATTGGCCGGCAGGGCCTTATACGCAGTCGTGCGATGGAATTCGCATCGATGGCGATGACCTGAAGGCACACTGCCAGACCAGAGATGGCGGTGCGCATGACTCCAAACTGGATGACTTCCGAAAATGCAAGAGTGATATCGTCAATGATGATGGCAAGTTGCACTGCGAACGCTAGTGCCCATAAAAGCTGGCAAATAGTGCAAAAATCGGCTGCAGGAAAAGGGGATGCCTATAGGCTTCCCTTTTTTTCTTAACAGTTATTCACGCTTTTCTTCTTTCCTCCACGCGTATTTCGCCCGCCCAAAGTGTTTATACCGGTGTTGCCCGCGCCAGCAACTTGCCGTGGAATCCTGGTCACTACCGGGGTTCCGCTGCCATGAATCTAAATCAATACCAGGGCAGGTTCTGTGAGATGAAAAGGGCCTGAAGGGAGAAGCAATATGCGCCGAATAGTGAATTTTGTGGTGGGAACTATGATGTTTGTGTTAGTGGGGGCGAGCGCGGGATTAGCGCAGTCTGCTCCCTCGGGATCGTACCAGCAGACATGCAGGGATATCGGAGTGCGTGGCGATGTCCTCACGGCCAGATGCCAGGATACGGGCGGAAACTGGCGGAACGCGCAAATGCGCGATATCAGTTACTGCAATGGCGACATCAGCAACGAAAACGGTGCTCTGCGCTGCGCCTCAAGTTCCGGCGCATATCAGGGAGGCTACAACGGCGGATATTACAACCAGGGAAGCATTCCGGGTGGATCATATGCGCAAACTTGCCAGGACGTTCGTATCCAAGGCAATGATCTAGAAGCCAGATGCCAGACCGTGAACGGCGATTGGCGCATCACACGGCTCAGCAGCTTCGATAGATGCGGCGGCGATATTGCCAATGATGACGGCCGTCTGCGCTGCGCGGGATCAGGTTATGGCTACGGAGGCCGGCGCAACGACGATGATGATTACAACCGGAGCTCCGGCGGCTATCAGGGAAATAATTCATACACGCAAACCTGCCGCGATGTCCGGAGACAGGGCGATACGCTTGAAGCTGTCTGCCAGTCACGCGATGGCGATTGGCACAGGACAACCCTCAACGACTACCGCGATTGCCGTGGACAGATTGTGAACGATGGCGGCAATCTCCGCTGCGATAACAGCAATTACGACAATGTCAGCGGCGGGCAGGGCGACTATCGCGGAGGTTATCCCGGAGGCTCTTATACGGCAACATGCCAGAACATTCGTGTAAGCGGCGACGATCTGGTGGCCAGCTGCCAAAAACGCCGGGGTGGCTGGCGGAATACCAAGCTGGACGGCTTTCAGAGCTGCCGGGCCGACATCACGAATGACGACGGCCGTCTCCGCTGCGGACGCTAGCCGTTTTAAAAGCTGGTCGCTTAACGGAACGCATTTTCACGTGTCGCGCGACTACATGGCTCCTTCGGGCTTATGGGTCGCGCGATTTCCCATAGTGCCGCACGAACGCCTGATGCCAACAAAATGTCCCGAACTCCACCAAGCTCGAGCTTTCGTTTGCTCACATCCGCATTGCGCCTGTAATATCGAGGATTAGCTTCTTGCAGCACACATGTCCCACGAACTCCCAAAAACTTATGATCCCAGCGCCATTGAACTACGCTGGGCGGAATACTGGGTCGCGGAAAAACTGTTCTCCGTGAAGACGCCGGAGCTTGGCTCGCCGGAAGCTGCCAAACCTATCTTCACTATGTTGCTGCCGCCGCCCAATGTCACGGGCCGCCTGCACATGGGACACATGCTCAACCAGACGGAGATGGACATCATCACCCGCTGGCGGCGCATGCGCGGCTTCACCACGCTCTGGCTTCCTGGAACCGATCATGCCGGCATCGCCACGCAAATGATGGTGGAACGCCAACTCGCCGGCGAAGGCAAAAGCCGTCAGGGTCTGGGGCGAGAGGCTTTCCTTGAGCGCGTGTGGAAGTGGAAGAAGCTTTATGGCGGCGCTATTCAGGCGCAGATGAAGCGCCTGGGCGCGTCCGTTGACTGGGACCGCGAGTACTTCACCATGGACGAGAGTCTTTCTCGCGCCGTGACTGAAGTCTTTGTCCGGCTGCATGAGCAGGGACTGATTTACCGCGGCAAGTACATTGTGAACTGGTGCCCGCGCTGCATGACCGCGATCTCCGATCTGGAAGTGGTGCATGAAGACTTTGCCGGCAAGTTGTATCAGTTTCGCTATCCGCTGGCTGACGATCCCAACCAGTTCGTGACCATCGCTACTACGCGCCCGGAAACTATGCTCGGCGATACCGCGGTAGCAGTCAATCCGAAAGACGAGCGTTACAAGAATCTTGTCGGCAAAA
>DASYKK010000043.1:0-3377 GCA_035995565.1 Candidatus Angelobacter sp. | reverse complement strand
GTCGTCAAGTGCAATGGCGGTTCGGGCCTGTTGAAAGACCTGCCGGTGATCGGGACGATCTTTGAGGCCGTGCGCTCCGCAGTGAAGATTCCTTTTACCGTGAAGTTCCGCCTGGGCTGGGATGACGAAAACATCGTCTGCGTTCCACTGGCGAAAATGGCTGAGGGCTGCGGACTGAACGGCGTGGCGCTGCATGCCCGCACGCGCGAACAGGGATACAGCGGCAATGCACGGTGGGAATGGATTGCCGCGGTAAAAGATGCGGTGAAGATTCCCGTGATCGGCAACGGCGATATTCGTACGCCTGAGGACGCTATCGCGATGGTGGCGCAGACCGGCTGCGACGGAGTGATGATCGGACGCACCGCTGCGTCCAATCCATGGATCTTCCGCCAGATTCGCCAGTATGCCGAAACCGGCCGTTATGACCAGCCGAACGAAGCTGATCGTTATCAGATGATCCGCACCTATTTCAAAATGCTGGTGGATGAGACCATGCACGGCTCACCCGGCAAGATGAAACAGTTTGTCGCCTGGTTCACGCACGGAATCCCGGGCGGCAATGCGCTACGCCGCGCCTGCTATGACGCGCATACCGGCCCGGCCATTCTCGACAGCGTGGAACGCTTCTTTGAAGAGCTGCTGAGCGGCCACGCACCTCAGCAATCCGCACCGGTCGCGGAAGCAGAGTTAGATTTATTGCCTGCCTGCGATTGAAGCCGCCCTTTTAGATTTTCGGCAAACTCCCAGATCATTTCGCCGGTATCACACCCAAAGCGCGATCAAGGTCAGCCACTTGAAATACAACACCATCTTTCACCACTGTCTTCACGTGGCGAATGTCGCTGATGTGCGTCGCCGGATCGCCGTCCACTAGAATCACGTCCGCGAGCTTGCCCGGAGCGATTGAGCCGAGTTCGCCATCGCGTTTCACCACTCGGGCCGCTCCCAGCGTGGCCAGTTGCAGGACCTTTGCGGCCGGGATGCCGGCTTTTTCGTAGAGCTCAAGTTCTCGGTGCAGAGAATATCCGGCCAGGGAGTCGGTGCCGGCCACGATAGGGACGCCGGCGTCATAGAAAGCCTTCGCCATGTCCAGCATGCGCTGGAATGAATCCTGGAAGCGCTGATCTTGTCCCTGAGGAACTTCCAATCCGCCATAGAGAAAGCCGCGCCGAACCTGCGCAGGCATAGAATCGGCAACCGGAGCATAGCCCTGCGCCATTTTGCCGGGACGGTCTTCAAACATGCCTTCAAAGATGCTGAGCGTGGGATCGACAACAATTTTGTGTTCTTTCAGGAGCTGAATGAAAGCCTGCACTTGTTCAGACTTAGGATCGATCTCTGCGCCGTGGGCGGCAACCTCAGTAAAGCGCGCGGGGGTGCGAGTGTCCTTTACCTGGGGCATGAAATCCAGAAAGATGAAATTCATGTGCTGGATTTCGTCAACCCCGGCCAGCACAAACTGCTCAGCGATCATGCCTGATGGAACATGTCCGCTCACGCGCATGCCGTGAGCGTGGGCCATCTCAACAATCTTGGGCAGGAGCTCAGGCTTTAGCGAGCTATAAACCTTGATCTGGACGTAGCCCAGCTTCGCGTAGTTGTCGATTGCCGTTTTGGCTTCTTCTTCGGTGTCGGCAAAAACTTTGGTTGGACCCTGGAATGGTCCGCGGCCGTCAATAAATCCGGCCATCACGACGCGCGGGCCGATTTCCGCTCCTTCATCAAAGCGGCGGCGCATTTGCAGCAACGCGTCTGTGTCATTCGCCAGATCGCGGACAGAAGTTACGCCACAAACCATGTGCAGAAGGCCGTCGCCGGGCGCCACGTGGACGTGCATGTCCCAAAGGCCGGGCATCAGCGTTTTGCCTTTGGCATCGATCGTCTCAGCGTTTTTCGGGATCGCCACATGGCCATCTGCTCCTACGGCGGTGATGTGGTTTCCGGTGATCACCACGGTGCGGTTGGGCAGCATTTTTGCTGACTCGGCGTCGAACAAATTGACATGAACAAAAACCAGTGGGCCTTTGGGTTTGCGAGCCAGCGTCTGGGCGAGCTTTTTTGACCGCTCGTTGTCAAACTTATCCTGCTCTTTGAGAAGGTCGCCCGCAGTTCCTTCCCAGCCTTCCTGAATGATGGAAGACCAGGTTGAAACCGAGGCGAAGAGCTTGCCATCTGCATCCAGCCACAACGGTGACGGAGTGAATCCAAAGCCGTTGAGCGCATATTGAGTGACCGTCCGCGACTGGCCATTAGCGTTGATCTTCAGTTCGCTGCGCTTTTCGATCGAAGCTTCGCCTTCCGGAAGCAAAGGCATTTTATGTTCCGGGGACGCCAGTAAAGCCTGCGCCAGAAGCGCCGTCTCTTCCGCCGCGCCGGAGATACTGGCGTAAAACGCCTTTCCGTTGATCTTCTTTTGTCCTTCTTCAGAGCGGTTTTTCCAACTGGCTGTGCCTTGCTTCAGCGAGAAGCGCTCATTCACTGGCGCCTTGAGGTAATCGACGCCGGTAATTTCAATTTCGATGGGAATACCGTCTTTGCCGGGGAAAATCTTTTCATTAACATTCGGCCCACGACCGCGGTCGTTAAATTCAAAGTGGACTTGCAGGCTCCCGTCGGGATTGCGCGTGGAGCTTTCAAAGCCCGCCTTGTTACCGGCCAGAATAAACGTGTACCGGGTCGATTTTGTGCCATCGGCGGTGGGAGCAGGAGAAGTCTGGGCATGGACCAGTATTGCGAATATCGGGAATAGAAGAAGAGATAGTTTTTTCATAAGATTTCCTGGTGAGCCTAGCTGACTGTGGTGAATTTTGCGCAGCTTTGCCAGCAGTAGTTGGACGTACCGATCAGTCTTCCGGTAGCTCGGCGACCGCCGCTCCGCTGCGGTTCGATGGCCTGGGCTTCTTTGGAGCGGTCACGTAGGCGTACGGGTCAACCGGAGGCTCAGGTTCCTTACGTGCGCTTCGCCGTAGCCAGCCTGTCAGGCGACGAAAAAGTTCGCGGAGCCGGGAACGATCAGATTGAGGCATACAACACTCCTGCTCGGGAAATCGTAACACGCCAGCTCAGCGGAGCTAAGTACCTGGTAACGAGCGATTTCAGGCACAAAAACGGGGAAATTAACCCTGCCATCCCATTTTTGGCGGGAAGCCTGACTCTTAATATTGTCGGACGGGAAAAATGCGACAATAGAGAAAGCGATGTATGGTGCTTTTCCGGCCGCTTGGACATCTAATTAAAAGAGCCAATGACACAAAATCAAAACCTTTTCTTTCAGAAGTTTGGCATTACTCCGAATGATCTTCAGCGCTATCTGGGCGAGGCACTTTCCGCCGGCGGCGATTATGCCGATTTGTACTTTGAATACCTGACCTCCA
>DASYKK010000042.1:0-14695 GCA_035995565.1 Candidatus Angelobacter sp. | reverse complement strand
TTAATTTATCCGCCGTAGGGCATGCCGCCGTGCTCGCCGCCGCCACCCGCCGGAGCCTTCTTGTCTTCCGGAACGTCGGAGACCAGAGCTTCGGTGGTCAGCATCAGAGCAGCGATGGAAGCCGCGTTCTGCAGGGCGGTGCGGGTCACCTTGGTAGGATCAATCACGCCGGCCTTAACCAGGTCCTCAAACTTGTCAGTCTGAGCGTTGTAACCGTAGTTATTGTCTTTTGAGTCGCGGATTTTGCCCACAACGATTGCACCCTCTTCGCCGGAGTTGGCGACGATCTGGCGCAAAGGCTCTTCCAGCGCGCGACGCACGATTTCTGCACCGGTTTCCTCATCGTCATTCTTGAACTTGAGTTCATCCAGAGCAGCCTGGCAACGGACCAGGGCTACGCCGCCGCCCGGGACAATGCCTTCTTCCACGGCAGCGCGGGTCGCGTGCATTGCGTCTTCCACGCGGGCTTTCTTTTCCTTCATTTCGGTTTCAGTCGCGGCGCCGACTTTGATCACGGCAACGCCACCCACCAGCTTCGCCAACCGCTCCTGCAATTTCTCGCGGTCATAGTCGCTGGTCGCTTTTTCCGACTGCGCACGGATCTCGCGCACGCGGCCTTCGATCTCAGTGCCTTTGCCTTTGCCTTCCACGATCGTGGTGTTGTCTTTATCTACCGTGATTTTCTTGGCGCGGCCCAGATCAGAGAGCTCGATGCTTTCCATCTTGATGCCCAGATCTTCCGTGATGGCTTTTCCGCCGGTCAGGATAGCGATGTCCTGCAACATGGCTTTGCGACGATCGCCGAAGCCAGGAGCTTTTACCGCGCAAACCTGAATCGTGCCACGCAGTTTGTTCACAACCAGGGTCGCCAGCGCTTCGCCGTCGACGTCTTCAGCGATGATGAGCAGCGGCCGGCCGGCCTTGGCTACCTGTTCCAGAATCGGAAGCAGGTCCTTCATGGTGCTGATTTTCTTTTCATTGATCAAGATGAGCGCGTCATCCAAGGTGCATTCCATGCGCTCGGGGTCGGTCACAAAGTAAGGAGAGAGGTAGCCGCGGTCAAACTGCATG
The DNA here is from genome assembly GCA_035995565.1 of Candidatus Angelobacter sp. Taxonomy (GTDB): domain Bacteria; phylum Acidobacteriota; class Terriglobia; order Terriglobales; family Acidobacteriaceae; genus Angelobacter. The sequence continues at coordinate 13,624 of DASYKK010000042.1, read as the reverse complement.
CCTTCCACGACTTCCAGGCTTGTTTCCATGGTGCGGGACTCTTCCACGGTGATTACGCCATCCTTGCCGACTTTTTTCATGGCTTCGGCAATGATGCGTCCAATGGTTTCGTCATTGTTGGCGGAGATGGTGCCTACCTGGGCAATCATGTCGCCGCTAACGGGCTTGGAGAAGCTGTCCAGGAAGCCCTTGGTGCGCTCGCCGTCTTTGTTCAGGGTGCCGCAAATCGTGTTCACAGCGCGCTCAATGCCGCGCTTCAGGGCCATCGGATTGGCGCCGGCGGCAACAGTCTTCACGCCATCACGATAGATGGCCTGGGCCAGAACGGTCGCGGTCGTAGTGCCGTCACCAGCAACGTCGCTGGTCTTGCTGGCGACTTCACGCACCATCTGCGCGCCCATATTTTCCAGAGTGTCGCCAAGTTCGATTTCCTTAGCCACGGTCACACCGTCTTTGGTGATGACGGGAGAACCAAACTTCTTGTTGATTACGACGTTGCGCCCTTTGGGACCGAGCGTGACTTTGACTGCGTCTGCCAGTACATTCACTCCGCGCAGGATCGCCTGGCGGGATTCTTCACCGTGCACAATAATCTTTGCCATTGTTGCAATCTCCTATCAGATTCTCGTATCAAATTGTGCCGCGATCTGCGGCATTTCAGATTCAAATTTCGACGTTGTAAGCAGTTAGCAACTGGCAATTAGCAAAATCAAGGCTAATTGCTATTTACTATTTGCTAATTGCTTTTTACCGTCTCGCTGCGCCGGCCTTTTCAGGCTTTTCCACGCTCTTGCTCGAGCCGCTCAGGATTCCCAGGATTTCGTCTTCCTTCATGATCAACAGCTCTTCGCCGTCAATCTTGATTTCCGATCCGGAATACTTGCCGAACAGAACGCGATCGCCTTCTTTTACTGCCAGGGGAACGGTCTGCCCTTTTTCAAACTTGCCGGTTCCAGCGGCAATAACGATGCCTTCCTGGGGTTTCTCTTTTGCGGTGTCGGGGATGATAATGCCACCACGAACGGTCTCGGTTTCCTGAAGCCGGCGGATGACAACGCGGTCATGTAGCGGGGTCAACTTCTGTGCCATGCGAAATTCTCCTTTCAAGAGGTGCTCGAAAAATTGGATTTAGTAAGGCTGTTTAGGATCGATTGGGTTGTTAGCACTCATTCCTATCGAGTGCTAATTATGGGGCAATGGCCGTAGGTTTGTCAATGCTAAAAGTTGAGTGACTTGCGCTCATACTGAGGATTTCAAGCAAGGATTTGGTAGAGACGCAGCACGCTACGTCTCTACATTGTGGCTGGATCCAATTCGTGCAAAGTTATGAAAATACTGTATATTCAGGCGCGTGCCGGATCGCCTTTTTCCACGTTCACGCCTAAGTCGGTAAAGGCTTTTTGCGCCTTCTTGGGGTCAAATTTGCCTTCCCGAGCCAGCCTGGAAAGTGCTGCCGTGGCGATCGATTCGGCATTGATCTCAAAGTGCCGCCGCAGATGCTCACGGTTATCGCTACGCCCAAAGCCGTCCGTTCCCAGTGTGACCAGTCGAGAGCCCAGCCAGGGAGCAAGTTGGTCTGGAACCACCTTCATATAGTCAGAGGCAGCGATGATTGGTCCATCCACCTTTTCCAGGATGGAGAGCAAGTATGGTTGTTTCGGCTTATCTGCCGGATGCAGCCTGTTCCAGCGATCGCAAGCCAGTGCCTCCCGACGGAGCTCGTTGTAGCTGGTTACGCTCCAAACGTCGGCTTGGATGCCGTATTTTTCCGACAGAATGGTCTGCGCGCGGAGAGCTTCATTAAGGATCGGGCCGCTGCCAAAGAGCTGCACCGTGGCCTTTTTGCCTTCTGCCGCTTTGAGTTTGTAAATGCCTTTGATGATGCCTTCCTCGCACCCGGCAGGCATCGCTGGCATTACATAATCTTCGTTGTAAAGCATGATGTAGTAAAAACGGTCTTCGCCTTCCTGGTACATGCGGCGAATTCCGTCCTGGATGATCACAGCCGTCTCATACACATAAGCTGGATCGTAAGTCGCGCAGGTGGGCACTGTGGAAGAAACCACGACGCTGTGGCCATCCTGGTGCTGAAGCCCTTCACCAGCAAGGGTGGTGCGTCCGCCAGTTCCGCCCATTAAAAAGCCTTTGCCTCGTGCATCTGCAAATGCCCATATGAGATCGCCAACGCGCTGGAAGCCGAACATGGAGTAGTAGGTGAAGAAGGGAATTGTGGGCACTCGATAATTGGAATACGCGGTGCCTGCGGCAGTCATTGACGCCATGGCTCCGGCTTCAGTGATTCCTTCTTCCAGAATTTGTCCGTCTTTTGCTTCGCGATAATAGAGCAGCATGTCGACATCGTGCGGTTTGTAAAGCTGCCCCTGGCTGGCGTAAATCCCGACCTGCCGGATGATCGATTCCATACCGAACGTCCGGGCTTCGTCAGGAATAATCGGAACCACCAGCTTGCCGATCTTTGGATCTTTCATCAGGTTGCGCAGCATGCTGACGAACCCCATGGTCGTCGAAACCGCGCGGCCTTTTGAGCCTTCCAGTGATTCCTTGAAAGTATCGAGAGCCGGAGCTTCGAAGCCGGTTAGCTTGCCATTGCGCAGGGGCAGATATCCGCCCAGAGCTTTGCGGCGCTCCTGCATGTATTGAATTTCCGGACTATCATCCGGCGGGCGATATGGCGCGCCTTCCTGGGCGGATTTGTCTGGAATAGGAATCTCAAAGCGCGAGCGAAATGCTGTGAGCGCCTCGTCAGTCATCTTCTTTTCCTGGTGAGTCGCGTTGCGTGCCTGCGCTGAGCCTAGCCCATAACCCTTGATGGTCTTGGCCAGGATCACGGTCGGTCCGCCCTTGTGGTCCACGGCACGCTTATAGGCGTTATAGACCTTTTGCGGATCAAGGCCGCCGCGCTGCAAGTGGAATATCTCGTCGTCTGTCCAGTCGGCAACCAAGGCTGCCGTCTCCGGATATTTGCCGAAAAATTCTTTACGCACGAATGCGCCGTCTTTGGCCTTGAAAGCCTGATACTCGCCGTCCACGCATTCTTCCATGCGCTTCAGCAGCATGCCGGAGTGGTCGCGGGCCAGCAGCTCATCCCAGCCGGAACCCCAGATCACTTTGATTACGTTCCAACCGGTCCCGCGGAACGCCGACTCCAGTTCGTTGATGATCTTGCCATTGCCGCGTACCGGGCCGTCCAGCCGCTGAAGGTTGCAGTTCACCACAAAAATCAGGTTGTCCAGCTTTTCGCGTGACGCCAGGGTCAACTGCGCGCCCAGAACTTCAGGCTCATCCGTTTCGCCGTCGCCGATGAATGCCCATACTTTACGCGGAGTGGGCTTGATCAGCCCGCGATTTTCCAGGTAGCGCATGAATCGCGCCTGATAGATGGAATTTAAGGGTCCCAGGCCCATGGAAACAGTAGGGAAGCGCCAGTATTCAGGCATGAGCCACGGGTGCGGATATGAGGACAATCCCGGCGTGTCTCGCAACTCGTGGCGATAATTTTCTATCTGTTGCTGGCTGATGCGGCCTTCCAGGTAGCCGCGTGCGTAGACACCGGGCGATGCGTGGCCCTGGAAGTAAACAAAATCACCAGGCTCGTCGCCGTAAGTTGCGTGGAAAAAATGGTTGTAACCGACTTCCAGCAGCGTTGCCAGGGAAGAATATGTAGAGATATGTCCGCCGATGCCGGGATCTTTCTTGTTCTGCCGATGCACCATCGCCATCGCGTTCCAGCGGATCAGGCTTTTGATGCGGCGCTCCACCGCGCGGTCGCCGGGATACGGCAGCTCTTCCTCCACCGGAATCGTGTTCACATAGGGGGTATTGAGCTGTACGGGGACGTCTACGCCATTTTGGCGGGCTCGACGAGTAAGGGCGTCCAGCAGACGGGTACCATGCCCAGGGCCTTCCTGGTCAATGACTTCATCAAAAGCTTCAATCCACTCTAGAATTTCCTCGTGGTCCGGTTCAAGGGCTGCGGCGGGTTTGGCATTCATCCTTATAGTATGACGCGAACCACGCGCAATTTCCACTGATTACATGTAGGAAACTGTTAAGCCGATGGAATCACAGGATCAATGCGCCGAAGCTGCTGCTGGGCGGGGTTTCACGCCATCTGACGAATATACGTTATCAAACTCGCCTTCGATGTCGGCTGGATTTTCGAGAGAAGAGAGTGCCACATCCAGGTCCCGATTGAATGTTTCGATGATTGATTTCAACCACCGGTCCGACCAAAGATCTCTGCGCCGCAAATACTGCTCCATAAACGTGAGCGGGTCTCGAGCAAGGTATTCTGTTGCCGAACGTCCGTAGGTTGCGTGTGCCGGCGCACTGCCACGCGAAGTCAGGCATTCGATCACCGCTGGACCATGGCCTTCCCGGGCACGCCGGATCGCTTCCTGCGTTACCCGAAATACTGCGACGGCATCCGCGCCATCTACGGGAATTCTGGGATAAAAAGTGGCATCTGCTCCTACGTAAGGACCGGAGGCAATTTGATTCGGCAGTTCCAGGCGGGAGTCAAGGCTGCTTTCAACCAGGCACACCAGGGGCAGTTTTCGCATAGCCGCCAGGGCCATTGCTGCGGAATCGAAAATAAGCGTCTCCGGATTCTGCATACAAAATGTCAGTGTTACTGCGGTCTTGCCTTTCATTTCCGCCGCCAGCGACAAAACAGTGTCCATACTGAGAGTGGCCGCAGCATTGCCATCATGCTTTGAAGAAGCCGATGTGGCTGTGCTATTGCCCGTTTGGTGCCCGTTACGCAGAAGAATTGATTGCAATGGCGTTCCTTTGATCAGGCTCGCAACGAAGCCGCTGTGCTCCAGCGCAATGCAATCCTTTGACGATAAATGCTCGCCCGCTCCCACCAGGGTAGCCTCAAAGCCGCGAATTGAACGATCTGACTTGGACCCGGAAGTCGGAGAGACTTGTACACGTTCCGCGAGCATGCGGCACTTCACCATAGTGGCATACAGCTCTTTTAGTTTGTCTGAATTCAGAACCGGCAGGACTTCGCTTTCCAGCTTCCGTTTTTTTCCAGGAGCATTACGCGCGGACTTTGCCCTGGAGCTTTTGCCTTTTTGCTTTTTGGCGGTGGTGGTGGATTTGTTTTTCTTTTTGCGCGGCATGAGCGAGACCATTCTACCGCATGAGAAACTTTTGATTGGCTGAGATGTTTGTCCTACGATCAAGTGCGCAAATTTACTTCCAATAATTTCTACCTCTTTTCAACAATTCAGTGAAAAAGAATGTGGAAAACCACAGTAAGCGATTGAAGCGATGCAGCAAAGCTGCGTGTTTTGACGCTTTGCACACGGGAAGGTGCGCGCATTGGCGCATCGCGAAAAAAATCGATTGCGACAAAAATTGGTATGCAGATTTTTTGTTTTCTAGTTTTTCTTTCTGCAATGTATTGCATCGCAACCATTGAAGCTGTACTATCAGCGACCAACGATTCCACACACAAGGTTTGCGTCGGCTCTCTCTGAGCAGTTGCCTGCCCTGACTGTAGGCTGCTCTTGCTGCATCCACATACAATTGCTGTGATGAAAGTGCGCATTGACAAGCTTCTGGTGGAGCGAGGATTAGTTCCTTCACGTGAGCGAGCACAAGCCATGGTCCTCTCCGGCCGCGTGCTGGTCAACGAACAAAAAATTGAGAAAGCCGGAGCAAGCGTCGATCCCGCCGCGGCAATCCGCTTATTGGGCGATGACCTGAAGTATGTTGGGCGCGGCGGGCTGAAATTGGAAGCTGCATTGCAGGATTGGAAAATTGATCTCACTGGCCGAAGCTGCATGGATGTGGGAGCTTCCACTGGCGGCTTTACCGACTGTATGTTGCAGCACGGCGCTGCGGAGGTGATAGCCATTGACACCGGGTACGGCCAGATCCATGCGCGCTTGCGCTCTGATTCACGAGTGAGGCTGCTGGAAAAAACAAATGCGCGCTACCTTACGGCGGACGATTTAGCGCGGGCTGGCACAATCGCCACGGTGAGCTTCGTTGCCATCGACGTCTCTTTCATCTCTGTTACACTCGTTCTCCCCGCCGTGCTGGATGCCACTTTGAAACGAACTTCCGACATGCGACGTGAAGCGGTGATCCTGATCAAGCCGCAGTTTGAAGTAGGGCGTGAATTGGTGGGGAAGGGTGGAATCGTCAAGGACGAAGCTGCTCAACAGGGCGCAGTAGGGAAAGTCCGGCAAAAAGTGGAAGCGCTGGGCGGCAAGAACATAGAATTGATGGAATCTCCTATCCTCGGGATGGAAGGAAACAGGGAATTTCTGCTGTACACAGAATTCTGATAAAAAAAGCATTTTGATGAAGAAAGCATCCATTATTTCCAAACAGGGCAAGCCCGACCTGGGCAAAGTTGTTGTCCATGTGGCAGGCTGGCTTCGCGATCACGGGTACGCCATCACCGCTGACGCCGCCACGCGTGAGTTCTGTCCTGACTGCGAACCGGCCGAGCGGGAAGATCTGGCTAACGTCGCGCCCAATTTTGTGATTGTCCTGGGAGGCGATGGCACGCTGCTCTCGACGGCGCGTTGCGTAGCGCGCGCGGATATTCCAATTCTCGGCGTCAACCTGGGCTCGCTGGGTTTTCTGACGGAAGTCAAACAGGAAGAAATCGAACAAGCGCTCGAAGAAGTGGATGCGGCGCGTTCTTATGAGTTAAGCCTGCGCCCTATGCTGCGCTGCCAGGTGCAGCGCGAAGGTAAGTGCGTGGCTACACATGATGCGCTCAATGAAGTGGTGATGAACCAGAGCGCGGTTGCGCGCATTACGGATTTCGAAGTCCGGGTGAACGGCATTTTCGTCGCAAATTACAAGGCGGACGGCCTGATCATTTCAACTCCCACTGGATCAACCGCATACTCGCTGGCTGCCGGCGGGCCTATTCTTTCGCCGGAAGTTTCGGCATTTGTGATTACCCCGGTGGCTTCTCATGCGCTGACGAACAGGCCGCTTGTGGTGAAAGATACGGCAATCATCGAGGCCCGGATCCTGGTCACCAGAGAGCAGGCGTTCCTGACGGTCGATGGCCAGGTGGGAACCCCGCTGGTAGAAAATGATCTGGTGATCTGCAAGAAGTCAGAATACAACGTGAAATTATTTAAGTTCGCCGGGCGGTCATTCTTTGACGTGTTGCGTACTAAATTGAAGTGGGGAGAAAGATAAGGGTATGAGGCGGGCCTTCATGATGACCGTGCGTTATTACTCGGTTGCGACGTTGTTCGCCTTCGCACTCGCCGGTATTGTGCATGCCCAGACCAAACCTTCGGCGGACCTGATCGTTACCAACGCGAAAATATGGACGGTCGACAAAGCGCGGCCCCATGCCGAAGCCTTGGCTGTGCTGGGCGAGCGCATTGTGGCTGTGGGCAGCGCGGCGGAAGTCGACACGTGGCACGGACCTCAAACCAAAGTGTTGGACGCCCAGGGCAGGCTGTTGCTGCCCGGCTTTAATGACGCCCACGTGCATTTTGTGGATGGCGGCGATCATCTTTCAGCCGTCCAACTGAAAGACGCAGCTTCGCCGGAGGAATTTGCGCGCAGAATTGGTGACCGCGTCAAGAGTACGGCGAAAGGCGAGTGGATTGTTGGCGGAGACTGGGATGAGCAAAAATGGTCCCCACCTAACCTTCCGACAAAGGAATCAATTGATGCTGCGACGCCAGACACCCCGGTCTGGGTGAATCGTTATGATGGGCATGAGTCACTGGCGAACTCTGTCACGTTACGGCTCGCTGGTATCACTTCAAAGACGGCGGAGCCCGCAGGGGGCCAGATTGTCCGCGATGCGCAGGGCAATCCCACCGGAGTGCTGAGAGATTCAGCGCAGGAGTTGGTCAATAGAGTAATGCCGCCCATGACGGCCGCGCACCGTATGCGGGCAATTCACCAGGCGCTTGACCACGCCGCATCCGTTGGCGTGACCAGTGTCCAGGACATGAATCCGTCCTACGACGACGTGAGAGCCTACGCTGAACTGCAAGAGCAAGGCGCACTCACCGTCCGCATCTACGCTGCACCCATGGAAACGGGCTGGAAAGACCAGGCTAAGCTCGGCATCCGCCGCGCCTTTGGTACATCATTCCTGCGCATGGGGGCCGTAAAAGGCTATGCCGATGGATCGCTGGGATCGGAGACGGCATACTTTTTTGATGCTTATACAGATGCGCCGAACACCCACGGCCTTTTGAGCGACGAGATGCATCCTGCTTCAGCCATGCAGCAGCGTCTTCGCGGCGCAGACGCCGCAGGATTACAGCTTTGTGTCCATGCCATCGGCGATCGCGCAATCTCCATGACTCTGGACATGTTTGCCCAGATCGAGAAATCCAACGGAAAACGCGACCGGCGATGGCGCATCGAGCATTCACAGCACATGGCGGCAAAGGATTTCGCGCGATATGCCCGGCTTGGCGTCATCGCGTCCGTGCAACCGTATCACGCGATTGATGATGGCCGCTGGGCGGAAAGCCGCATCGGTCCGGACCGCATCAAGCGTACGTATGCTTTTCGGACGTTCCTGGAAAACGGCGTGCGGCTGGCTTTCGGGACCGATTGGTCGGTCGCTCCATTGAGCCCAATGTGGAGCCTCTATGCCGCGGTGACGCGGGCGACACTCGATGGGAAGAATCCTAACGGCTGGGTACCGGAACAAAAGCTGACAGTCAAGGAAGCTATTGAGGCGTATACCATGGGCTCGGCCTACGCAGAATTTCAGGATAAAGAGAAGGGATCGATCACACCGGGCAAGCTTGCCGACTTTGTTATTCTCTCCGACGACATTTTCAAGATTCCACCGGCGGCCATCAAGAACGTTAAAGTGGAAGCGACCTACCTGGGCGGCAAGCTGGTGTATGGTGGCCTGGAATAGAGATCGTTGGCGAGAATCGGTCATTCGTCTTGGCTATATGAACCCAGGTCTCAAGCCTAGGATATATATGGTGGGCGATCACGGACTCGAACCGTGGACCTCCTGCTTGTAAGGCAGGCGCTCTAACCAGCTGAGCTAATCGCCCTTCAGGCCATTAAAATGCCCTGGATTGGCGCGGTTTTTCAACTTGCTTGCAGTATAGCGGCTGTGGTGAAGCGGGGTCAAAAGAAGTTTTCCCAGAATGGGTCAAAAACCGCCATTTCAAGCAGTTACTGAGGTTACTAGCGCGCGTGATCCCGACACTTCTTTTGACGTAGAGGCCATGATAAATTTGCTTTCCCAGACTGGAAATTGCGGAAATGGCTATTTTATTCGACAAGCTACCTACCATTCTTGTACTGGCCGTCATGGTGGGCATTTTCGTGGCGCTGCGCCGGCATGTGAAGTCGGCCCGGCTCCATCTGTGGATTACGGCCTGGGTACTGACATTTGTCCATTTCTTTGTCCAGCTCTTTGAACCCGCAGACGGCAACCTCACGCCCCTAACATTCATAATTGACCTGGGCTGCCTGCAGCTTTCCGCACTTTATTTCATTGCTTCTCTCACGTCATTTTTTGAAGACACACGGCTGACCATCAACCTGCTGGCTTTGACCGGAGTTCCCGCCCTGGCTTATACCGCGGGGCTGGCCTATGAACTGAATTGGAGATGGCTCTACATGGCCTGCGCCGCCGTTATTTTTTACGGGACGCCGCTGTTCGTGGTCTTGCGCCGCAAGCTTGTTATCCAGTTTTTGTTGTGGGCGCCCGCCGTTGCCATCACCGGTACTGTGGCCATTGTGCGTGCCTGGTATGGACATTATGACTTTGGCTTCCTGGCCATGCTTACGCTCGGTTTTGCCTTCCCGGGATTTTTATTTTTCAGGCGCTATTCGCACTGGACGCCCGGTGTCGTCACCAGTGCGGGAGGCTTCCTGTTGTGGGGAGCGGTCTTTCCCGTAGGCCAGATGATGTCCGTGTGGGCCCCTAGCCTAAAGATCAATCCCGAACTCTGGAACACGCCTAAGTTCTTTGTAGCTTTTGGAATGATCCTGACCTTATTGGAAGACAAATCAGAGTTCCTGCGGTCATCCAGGCGTCGCGAGCAGAAACTGAATCTCCAGTTGCAGAAATTTGCCGGAATAACATCCCGCCTTTTGAGCGGCGAGGATGTGAATTCGGTTTGCAATGAAATCGCCGCCGCCATTCGGGAAACGAGTACGTTTGATCGTGTTGCGATCATTCTCAGCCATGATGGCAGAAACCTGTCTGCTGCCGGGCACTGTGGCTATGAAGGCGACGCGAAAATCCTGCTTGAACAGAAATGCAATGAAGTCTGGAAGTTTGACGATCTGGTGGAAGCGTGTACGGTGGGCCAGAAATTGGGCGAACGTTCGGTAATGCTGCGTCCGGAGCAGATGGAAAAATACGGTCAAGTACCCAGCGCCACGCGATACGAACCTTCTCAGCATTGGGCGAAGGGCAATCAAGTCCTTGTGGCACTTCGTTCCATGCGGGGCGCGCACGTGGGATGCATCGGCTTGAGCGATCCGCGGGATGTCCGCCGGGTAAATGCCGAGGAGTTGACCAGGATCGAGTTGCTGGCGGGCGACCTTGCGGTGACCGTGGACAACGCAGCGTTGCACCGGCAGTTGGCGCGCTCGGAAAAGCTGGCAGCTATTGGCCAGTTGGTTGCGGGCGTTGCCCATGAATTGAATAATCCGCTTACGTCCATCGTTGGCTATACAGAACTGATCAGTGACGAAATTCCTGAAGGTCCGGCGCGGCAGAAGCTGGGCAAAATGTTGCGCGAAGGCCAGCGTATGAAACGCATCATTGAAAACCTGCTGCGTTTTGCCCGCCAGAACAGTCTGGCCAAGAAATCGGCCAATTTGGAAGTGCTATTACAGGACGTGCTGGCGCTGCGCGAGTACCATCTGCACAATCAGGATATCGAGGTCCACGTACAGATTGAGCCCGGCCTGCCTCATGTGGCGCTGGATGAAGATCAGTTTAAGCAGATCCTGTTGAATTTATTGAATAATTCCATCGACGCGCTGGACGGGAATTCCAGGAAAAGAATACGCATTGAGGCAAGCTGCAATAATGGCCGCGTGATGTTGAGCTTTGATGATAACGGCAATGGATTTTCCGACGTGAATCGTGTTTTCGATCCTTTCTACACAACGAAACCTGTCGGGAAGGGCACCGGCCTGGGATTGAGCATCTGTTACGGGATCGTAAAAGAGCACGGTGGAGAGATTCATGCGGAAAATCTAGAGCCACATGGCGCCCGCATAGCTCTGGAATTGCCGGTGGAAGTGGCTGCATTCGCTGCCCAGGGGATGTGACGCCGCTGGAAAACAGAAGGTCCTCAGGATGTGATCCATCCTGACAGTGGACAGCGCGACTCTGCGGATTCGCGCCAGGAGTGTGGCTCGCGCCAGTACTAGATATTAAACCGCGAGTAGAGCATCATTCCCGCGATAAGAACGAACAACAATGCAGAGCCGGCGCCGCACACCTTGACCCACGGCTCAATCTTGTTCATTCTCACGATCAGTTCTTCCTGCTCTTTAGCCATGTGGGCTTCAGAGTTTCCCAGGAATAACTGATCATCTTCGTGCATGGCAAGAGTGCTGCGATAGATCAGGAGAATGACCAGCACGACTGTTAAACCGGCCCAAAGAATGAGGAGAGGCGTCATCATGGAACACCACCTTGAATTTGGCCCGGTTCCGCTACTCAGAGGCCGCAACCGCTGGTCGCGGCGAGGGTGTAGGTGGAACCTTACCCGCATTATAGCCCTGGGTGGGATGGCAAAAGCCAGTATTTTCGAGAGTTGCTGGATCGGTTCATGGGATGCTGAACAGGGAACCGCAGCACCTGAATGGTCATAGAAGGCGGGTGGGACAGAAATTATGCGACTACGGAGGAGCTGCGTTCATCTAACGTATATAGAAAGCCCAATAGAATCAGCAAGGAACCATGTATAATATGGGCTGAACATCAGGCGGAATCAGTTCCAAGGAGAGGAATAATGGCTACCACGACAACTCCAAATGTTGAGACCACTCCCAAACTGCCGGTCAATTTGACTCCCACAGCGGTTGTAAAGGTCAAAGAGATCATGGGCCAGCAGAACCCGGTTCCGGCAGGTTTGCGCATCGGCGTAGTGGGCGGAGGCTGCTCGGGCTTCTCCTATTCTATGTCATTTGAGAACGCGCCCGGAGTCATGGACAAGGTTTACACCTTTGACGAGCTAAAAGTTTATGTGGATGCGACTTCAGCTATGTATTTGAATGGCTGCATTGTGGACTTTGTGGAGACCCTGGAAGCCTCAGGCTTTAAGTTTGAGAATCCAAATGTGAAAAGCACCTGCGGATGCGGCTCTTCCTTCAACGTGTAAAGCGAACAAGCTTCTGAGCGATTCAGCCTCGTCAAAAGACGAGGCTTTTGCTTTTAGTGGGTGGATGCGTTTAGTTCGGGACTTGGGGAGGTGTTGTGGGGGTTCCCGTCGGCGTGGGCTGGCCTGCTGGAGTTGGTTGTCCTGGGGGCGTGGGTTGTCCTGAGTCCGTTGGGTTTGGGGGATTCTGAGATGCTGTACTGCCCGGAGCCCCTGAAGTTCCCGTGGTACCGCCGGTTGCAGCGGTCGCGCCCCGCGGGGCAGCGACCGTGACACCGCTTCCGCCGCTCTGTTCCAGGCGCAAGTCATACACGAAATACCATTCGTCGTAGTGGTCTTTATCGTTGAATTCCTTGATCGCCTGGCCTTTATTGACGCTGGCAACGCCCATGATCTGGCCTCCGCCAACCGTCTGACCGTTGCCAATTCCCGTTGTGGTCAATGTTCCCACCTGTCCCGTATTGCCGGACTGGGTTTGCGGCTGTCCTGTTGGTCCCCCGGTAAGAGTTTGAGCGACGCCAGCAGGCGGAGTGACTGTACCAGATGAATTGCTTCCTGAGAGCCCTGTGCTTCCAGATAAACCAGGATTCACCGGGTTCGCGCCGGACAAACCTGGCTTGGGCGCAGGAATGTTGATCTGGGCTTCACCCACGTGCACCATTTTCCAGTCGGACTCGCGGGTCATGGGGTCGATATATTTCTTGCGCAGGAACCGGATGTGGTTGGTGTTCTCCAGCTGCTCAATGGAAGCCGGATAGCGGCCGCCGTTCTTGTGGACGAAACGCTTTACCGCGGTGGCATAATCTTTTCCGCGATGAATTAGTTCTTCTTCTTTTTCCCGCTTGATCTGCTGGACGATGCGCGGCGCTTCCACCGACAGCGCAATCAACATCAGCGTAAGCGTGAGCATTACGGCCAGCAGTACATATCCGGATTCTGGGGAAGAACCTGATTTCATACAGCGCATGGTGAAAATTCGATACCTTAAAATTCCGTTGACCTTATTTGGCGGTTAACTGGACCGTTTGCCGATTACTGTTCAGCACGTCCTCAATAATCACATTGGTGTTATTGATCTGGACGATTTTGTATTTTCTCTCGACAATGTCGCCCTGCCGGGCCACGAACACTTCGCCTTCATCGGCCAGGAATATTCGCTTCGGCTCATTGGGCTTGCTGGCGAAGCCGTAAAACTTGAGCGGGATCGGCGGAGGCGGAGGAGTTGGCGTCGGCGTGGGCGGCGGCTCAGGGCCCATGGGGCCTTTTCGAAC
>DASYKK010000041.1:0-2990 GCA_035995565.1 Candidatus Angelobacter sp. | reverse complement strand
GGAGCTTTATACATGCCGGGAAAAGTAATGAAGATTGGATCGTTCAGTGATTGGGAAGGATTGTTCAAGGGCTGGCGCGAGGAAATCGGCGTCAATCACGACGACATCCGCAATTTTAAATTCGATACTCTGTATGGTGCGATCGAGACCAATGAAATTTCTTTCGGCTATTACAAGGGCCGCAATAAGTGGGAGAACGTCCGCCAGATTCCGACGCAGAACATGCGCGACGCGCTGATGAACCTGATCGTGTACCAGGGCGACACGGAGTTTGCCAGCGTGGAACAGCAGCGCTACCTGTTTGAGACAGCGCCCAGCGATTACGATCGCTCGTCGCTCACGCGCGTGATGATTGAGGAGATGCGCCACGGATGGCAGATGTGCGCGCTGCTGATTGATCACTTTGGCACTACCGGCAAAGTAGAAGCGCAGAAAATGCTCGAGCGCAAGGCGTATGAAAACAAGCGCCTGCTGGGGTCGTTCAACGAAGAGTGCGACAACTGGCTGGACTTCTTTGCCTTTACCGACTTCATCGACCGCGACGGGAAGTTCCAACTGCAGATGCTGAAGTACTCGGCCTTCGCGCCGCTGGGGCGCTCGATGAGTTACATGCTGCGTGAAGAGGCTTTCCACATGGGCACGGGCAACACCGGGCTGGCGCGCATCGCGGAGGCCGGCGTGGTCCCGGGATGGCTGATGCAGAAGTATCTGAATAAGTGGATTTCTAGTGCGTATGATCTGTTCGGTACCGACCATTCATCTTCAGCGCAGTGGGCTTATACCTGGGGACTCAAGGGACGCTATGACGAACTCAAAAATGAAACTGCGCCTGATCTTGAGAACCTGAATGATTACAACCGGCATCTCTATCGCGATGAATGCGTGCAACTAGTCAGGCGCATCAGTGCCGGGCAGCGCCCGGGGAGCACCGAGTTGTATTGTCCGAATATTCAGTTCAACCGCATGATTGGCCGCTGGAAGAACCAGATGTTCCATCCGCAAACCGGTGAGCCGATGGACGAAAAAGAATATAAGCAGCAAATTGATACCTGGCTGCCCACGGCGGCAGACAAGAAGCTGCTGATGGATATTATTGGTTCAGAAAAGAAGTGGATTGCGCCGAAGACCGGCGCGAAAGACCCGCTGCTCACGATCGGCGAGGTAAGAAAGAGCGCGCTGAACGCGGTGCAGTAGGGAAGCAATTAGCCATTAGCACTTAGCAACTAGCTACATCATGTAAGAACGGGGCTGCTTCGGCAGCCCTGATGTTTTTTAAGAGGGAAGAAGGAAAAAACTCCGTGGGCCTTAACGAGCATAGGGTCGCTTAATTTTGACTCGCTATTGTTATGATTACTTCTTCCTCGAGAGTATCGATGGAATCGGAATCCCTCGCTACACTCGGGACTTCGGAAACAACTACGCTCGGGATAAAAGACGAATGCAATACACCCTCAACGAACTCATGGTCGTGGCGGCGGCGGGCGAGATCAAAGACGGCGAAGTCGTCTTTGTCGGCATGCGGCTGCCGCTGATTGCATTTGTTGTCGCCAAGAAAACGCATGCGCCCAACGCTATCGGGCTGTTTGAGAACGGCGTAATTCGTTCGACGCCATCATCTGAACTCATCTACACAATGGCCGATCCGCCTAACATCAAAGGCGCTACGCAATGCCTGGGCATGCTGGAAGTCATGAGCCTGTTGCAATCAGGGCGGGTGAACCTGGGCTTTTTGGGCGCGGCTGAAGTGGACAAGTACGGCAACCTCAACTCCACGCAGGTACAAGGCAAGAATGGCATGGTCAGGCTGCCGGGATCGGGCGGCGCGTGCGATATTGCGTCGATGGCGCAGCGGTTTGTTTCTCTGTTGGAGCATGGCAAGCATCGTTTGCCTGAAAAGGTAAACTACATTACCAGTCCCGGAAACGGGGACGGCGCGGGATGGCGCAAGCGCGTGGGCCTTCCGCGCGGCGGACCTTCGGCTGTGATTACCACAAAATGCGTTTTGCGCTTTGGCGAAGACGCTGAGGCGTTTCTTTCCACGTATCACCCAGGCGTGAGCGTGGACGATGTGCTGGCGAACACGGGATGGAAATTGAAAGTTGCCGACGATGTGATGCCGACGCCGGAGCCGAACGCGGCTGAGCTGAAGGCGATCCGGGAGTACGATACGAAGGGGTTCTGGACGAGCTAGGCACAAACCTGCCACGGAGACCCGGAGGCACGGAGAACAGCAAGAGTTTGCCGCTGATTTGCGCAGATGGCCGCAGATTTAAGCGCACAAAGAAGCAGGGGAGTATTGAAATGGACTCAAAACGAGTAATCGGACTGGGCGGAATCTTCTTTAAGGCCAAAGACCCGCAGCAAATGTATGCATGGTACGGGAAACATCTGGGCATTCAGGGGAAGCCCGAAGAGGGCGCGATGTTTCACTGGCGGCGCGCGGATGATCCAGAGCAAGAGTCGTTTACCGTGTGGTCGATTTTTCCGCACCACACCAAGTATTTTGATCCCAGCACGGCGCCGTTCATGATCAATTATCAGGTGGAAGACCTGGACGCGGTGCTGGAGGCGTTGCGGGACGAGGGCGTGACGATCGATCCGAAACGCGAGGATCACGAGTACGGACGGTTCGCCTGGATCATGGATCCTGAGGGGAACAGGATTGAATTGTGGGAACTGCCGAAGCCAAAATAAAATCCACTACGGAGACACGGAGGCACGGAGAAGAACTTGGATTCCGCAACATCAATGAAGCGCGTCGCCGTCGAGGCGCACGGCCAACTTGCCCGCATCACGCTCGCGCATCCACCGCTCAATGTGATTGATTTCCAGATGATGGATGAGTTGCGGGCGGCGTTGCAGCAATTGGAGCAGAGCAGAGATGTTTCAGCAGTGATAATCAGCGGCGGTGAGCGAGGCTTTTCGGCGGGCGTCGATGTGGCGGTGCACACGCCTGACCTGATCCAGACTATGTTGCAGAAATTTCACGG
>DASYKK010000040.1:0-7521 GCA_035995565.1 Candidatus Angelobacter sp. | reverse complement strand
GGGCGTAGCCTCAATCAGTTCCTGCTTATGGACAAAGACTTTGCGGCCTGCGCGTTCTACCAGCGGACCCAGACTTTCTCCCATGCGCCACCCGACGTTGCCCAGAATCTGCAAACCATCAGGCCCGGGCACGAGAAACGCTAAGCAGTTGTCGCGCAGAACGCCTATGGCTTTGGGAAAGCGCTCAAAGCTCTGCAGGTCAAACCCTGCAACATACAGGCGTTGGAGTTGTTCTTCAGGAAGCATTCAGCACTCATTAGTCAGCGGTTATGGCTCGCCGTCAGGGGCCACAATAGAGGAGGTGGGTCGGCTAAGTGCTGACAGCTGAATGTTACATCTTGTATCGGCCCAAGTCCTCATCATTCAGGCCTTCCAGCCACTTCCGCAGGTCGTCCGAGGAGATGCGGTCAGCGGCGGTACTGGCCACCTTGGAGGTCTTGAGTACCTCATCTTCCACGTAGATGGGGCAATCCAGACGCAAAGCCAGCGCCAGCGCATCTGACGGACGGGAATCGATGCTGATGACTCTTCCCTCCCGTTCCATCCAGATTACGGCGAAAAACGTATCGTCGCGCAGCTCATTTACCACGATCTTGTGGACATGTGTATCCAGTCCGATCAGGAGATTCTTGATCAGATCATGCGTCATCGGGCGAGGTGTGGTCACTTTCTCGATCTCAAGGGCAATCGCGTTGGCCTCATAAACGCCGACCCAAATGGGCAGAACCGTATCGCTGCCTACATCTTTCAGAACAACGATGGGCATGTTGGTCACGGGGTCCATCATCAACCCGCGAATTTTCATCTCAACTTCCATCTCGTGTTCTCCTTTACTTAGCCTACGCCTGCACCATCGTGCCCAGCAAACTGTTAGGAAAACTCCTGGTAACGACCACGTTAACATAGCTGCCTACGGAAGGCAGTGACCCCTCAGGAGCAGTAAAGTTCAGGGTAATATTCTGCGTGGTTCGACCAATAAATTGCCCGCGGGCCTCATTTGCCCCTTCAACCATTACTTCATAGGTTCGCCCGAGACGCTTTTCATAATTGATCCTTTGAATCTCTCGCTGACGTTCCTGCAATATCTGCAGCCGCATGGATTTCTCGGCGTCGCCGATGCTGTCAATCATGCTCAGCGCCGGCGTGTTGGGACGAGGTGAATACTTAAAAGTAAACACCGCGTCAAACTGGCATTCATGCAGCAAGGTAATAGTCTCTTCAAATTCTGCTGCGGTCTCATTCGGGAAACCGGCAATGACGTCTGTAGTGATCGATAGTTCACGTTTCGCGGCCCGTATCCAAGAGATCTTTTCCAGATACATCTCGCGGGTGTATTCGCGGTTCATTGCCTTCAGCACCCGTGAAGAGCCGCTCTGTACCGGGAGATGGATGTGATCGCACAGGCGGGGCGAAGCCACAAGGGCATCGACAATATCTTTACTGAAATGTCGGGGATGCGACGTAGTGAAGCGCACGCGGCGCACGCCGGCAACCTCCCCGATGTCATACAGCAATTCCGCAAAAGTCTTCTTGCCCAGCGGATCGGCATAAGCATTTACGTTTTGTCCGAGCAGTTGAATATCGGTGTAACCGAGGTCGGCCATCTGTCGCGCCTCAGCCATTACTGAATCTGAAGTACGGCTGCGTTCCTTACCCCGCGTGTATGGGACCACGCAATAGGCGCAGAACTTATCACAGCCTTCGATGATCGTGATGTAGCCGCGGTGCGGATTGGTGCGCGCCGTGAAGTCAGTTTCAAAAGTGAGATCGGTCTGGCGATCGTCCAGGCCGGTAACGCGATTGTTTCCCGCTTCAATCTGCACCAGCATCGCCGGCAGGTTGCGGTAAGAAGCCGAGCCGGCAACGAGCGAAACATAGGGCGCTTTCTCAAATATCTTTTCGCCTTCCTGCTGCGCCACGCAGCCCAGCACGCCGAACTTCTTGCCTTGCTTCTGAAACTTTTTGTAGTCGTTGAGCCGGTTAAAGACTTTCTGTTCCGCTTTGTCGCGGATGGAGCAGGTGTTGTAAAGGACCAGATGGGCCTCTTCCACGGTCTGGACCTGGCGGTATCCCTGATGCACAAGTGTGCCGATGACTTTCTCAGAGTCATGCACATTCATCTGGCAACCAAAGGTCTCAAGGTAAAACGTTTTTTCCTGCTGTGCGCTCACCGTTCCAGTATAACGCAGCAAAATTAGCGGCGTTTGCGGTTATTCTTGATGCGCAGATGGAAATCGATGAAAAAGCGTTGTGGAATAAGAAGTACAGCGAGCGCTCGCACAGTTCGCCCGACCCCGATCCCTTTCTGGTAACCGCTTACGATGAATTTCTCTCCGGCAACCCACCAGGGAATGCTTTTGATGTTGCTGGCGGAGTCGGACGCCACGCCATCTGGCTGGCGCAACGCAACTGGCGCGTGAAGCTGCTGGATATTTCCGAAGTCGGCATTAAGCAAGCAGAGGAGAATGCGAAGCGCGCAGGGACAGCGGCTTCCATTTCGGCAGCTATCTGCGATCTGAACACCATGCAGGATTTGGGCCTGGAACAATACGATCTGGTTGTTGTCTTTTTCTTTCTCCAGCGCGAACTCTTCCCTGCTTTGACCGCCGCCCTGAAGCCTGGTGGGTTTTTGATTTATAAAACTTACACGGCGGAACAGAAACACTTTATAGGTGGCCCCAGCCATCCCATGTTCCTGCTGGAACCAAATGAACTTTTGCGCGCATTTTCATCACTGCGCGTGCTGCACTACCACGAAACGGTTCAGGAAAAAGGTGTGGCGGAACTGGTGGCAAGGAAATAGTTCACTTCAGCGGTAACAGGCAGTTGAACACTTTGCCGGATGATAAAATCACTTCATCCTCCATGGCAAAGCGTAAAGTCTCCCACGGCCACGCAGTTCCGGGCAAACCTAAGCCGCGCAAGAACCATTGCTTTGGCTGCGGCCACGACAATCCGCAGGGTATGCGGCTGAAATTCTCTCTCGACGAAGAATCCCGCCAGGCCATCTGCTACTTCAAACTATCCCGCAAATACACCGGCCCTCCCGGACACGCACATGGCGGAATTATTGCCACCATTCTGGATGAAGCTATGGGTAAAGTGAACAAGTTTCGAAACGTGCTGGCGCTTACCGGCTCAATGGAAATCAAGTATCTCAAGCCGGTACCGCTGGGCCAGCCGCTCACCGTCACTAGCTCGGAGCAAAGCGTGGAAGGGAGGCGGCACATCAACATGGCTGAAATCAGCAATGGCAAAGGCGAAGTTCTGGCACGGAGTACCGGCACGTTTATTGCGATCGATCCGGAAAAAATGTTTGCGCGGCACGGAGTTCCCGCCGGCATCACCGCCGCAGGCGGAACAAAAGCCTGATTGCAGCAGAAATCCCTCCAACCGAGTAAAATAGAGTTTCAGCCCTACAAGTTTCGCCGTGACGCACTGGTGACACGGCGCAGGAGTTTGTTATGTCCAGACCACGCGGAAAGAAAGAAGTTATGCCGGCAAGAGCTCATAAATCGGTTTCCAACGGCCGCAGCGTTACGGTCACTCCCAACGGTGGCGGAACCATGCCGAATGGCAATGCCGGACTGCGGCTTAAGACTGGCCTGGCGGAGATGCTCAAGGGCGGCGTGATCATGGATGTGACCGACGCTCGTCAGGCGGAGATTGCCGAGAAAGCCGGCGCCACGGCAGTGATGGCATTGGAGCGCGTCCCTGCCCAGATTCGAGCGCAGGGTGGCGTGGCGCGCATGGCGTCGCCTAAGAAGATTCGGGAGATTATGGAAACGGTCTCCATCCCGGTAATGGCCAAGTGCCGCATCGGCCATTTTGCCGAAGCGCAAATCCTTCAAGCACTCGGCGTGGATTACATTGACGAATCGGAAGTCCTTACACCGGCTGATGAAGCCCACCACGTGGATAAGCACGCGTTCCGGACTCCTTTTGTCTGCGGCGCCCGCAACCTGGGCGAGGCCCTGAGGCGCATTTCCGAAGGCGCGGCAATGATCCGCACCAAGGGTGAAGCCGGCACCGGCGACGTGGTGCACGCAGTAAAGCATATGCGGCAGATCGTCCGTGAAATGAGGATGTTAAGGACACTTTCAGAAGAAGAACTTTACGCTCAAGCCAAAGATTTGCAGGCCCCGGTCGAACTGGTTCGACTGGTTGCAAAGACCGGTAAGCTCCCTGTACCAAACTTCTCTGCCGGCGGGATTGCCACACCAGCCGATGCCGCGCTAGTTCGGCAGCTCGGAGCAGATGCCGTGTTTGTGGGGTCGGGAATTTTCATGGCCGATGGTCTCAACTTCTGCGAGCCGAAGGAAGCCGAAAAGCGCGCAAAAGCAATAGTCCGCGCCTGCACACACTTCGACGACCCTAAAGTATTACTTGAAGTTAGCGAAGATCTGGTCGGAGCGATGAAGGGTCTGGCTGTTGCCGCCCTGGCGGAAGGGGATCTGTTGCAGACACGAGGCTGGTAGTCTTTTTTTAACCCAGCATAGCGCTGCAGTCACGACGAATGAAGCCTCAGCAGGCCACGAAATATCTTCCTTAAGAATGCCAAGATGAATAGCGTGCCTCGCTGCGTTCGGGACAAAGAATGAAAACATGAAAATCGGTGTGCTGGCCATCCAGGGTGATTATGAAGCGCATAAGACGCGCTTGGAACAGTTGGGCGCTGAGGTCACACTGGTGCGCAAGCCGGAGCAGCTTGATTCCATTGACGGCATTGTGATTCCCGGCGGAGAGTCGAGCACGTTTCTGAACTTTCTAGCCGAGCGCGGCTTTCTGGAAAAGCTGCGCGACTTCGTCTTTACCAGGCCAACGTTCGGGACCTGCGCCGGCGCTATCCTATTGGCCAAACACGTTGAGAACCCTCCGCAGAAATCCCTGGACGTAATGGACATACGCATCCGACGCAATGCCTATGGCCGCCAGATTGATAGCTCAATCCGGGAGGCTCAGAGCAAGCTGGGGGAAACGCCGCTGGAGATGGTATTCATTCGTGCGCCTAAAATCGTGAGCACTGGGAAAGGCGTTGAAGTCCTGGCCACGGCCGGTGGCGATCCCGTACTGGTACGCCAGGGCAATATGCTGGCTGCAACCTTCCATCCCGAACTTTCGGAAGACACACGAGTCCACCAGGAGTTCATTAAGATGGTGAAGAACGGCCATCGGCGCAAATAATGTCTACCGCGTTGCGGCTCGCGCTGCTGGTCGTCATTATCGGCTGCGTTTGGCTTTTTCTGGCACATCCATACTGGTTCCCTGCAGGTGCGTCAGCCGCTTCTGGCCCAATTGATCATCAATTCAGGATTGCCTTCTGGGTGTTTGGTGCGCTGTTTGTTCTTGGGCATCTGGTCTTGATTTATGTCCTGTCACAAAGGCCCTATGCCGATGGCAAGATACCCAGTGCAAGCTGGCGGCGCGAAATCACCTGGACTCTTGCGATCACGATCATCTTTTTTTGGTTCAATATTTCCGGAGAGCACTTGTGGTCACGCATGATGCCTGCAAACCACATGATGGCGGCCGAGAAGCAGCCGGGAGAAATCGAGATCGAGGTCACCGGCGCGCAGTTCCAATGGTATTTCCGCTATCCCGGAGCCGACGGAGTGTTCGGTCGAACAGATGCTCAGAAATTCGCCAAGCCGTCTGAAGGTAACCCTTTAGGCATAGATCCGGGGGATCCTGCTGGACGCGACGACATTCTTGCCACTGCAATGGTTGTCCCCGTTGGGCGCGACATACAGTTGCATTTGCGGGCGCAAGATGTTGTCCACAGTTTTTTTATTCCGGCCATGCGTTTTAAACAGGACACCGTTCCGGGCATGGAGATCCATTCGCACTTCACGCCCACACAAATTGGAAACTATGAGATTGCGTGCGCCGAACTATGCGGCCAGGGACACTACCGAATGCGCGCCCTGGTCAGGGTGGTGAGCAAAGATGATTTTGAAAAATGGATCAAGGCGCAGGAGGCCGCAGCAAGCCGCTGACGCATGGCTTATTTCACCTCCCCTTCCGCCGATCTAACGAAGCGATCTATGTCGCGAAGCCATTTTTTCAGTACCGACCACAAAGTTATCGGGCGGCAATATTTCTTTTTATCCCTGGCTGCCGTGCTGGTGGGGGCATGGCTCTCTCTGCTGATGCGCGTCCATCTGGTCTGGCCGAAGCTAACTCTTCCCTTTCTGGGTGAGATCAGGCCGGAAAACTATCTGGCACACCTGACCATGCATGGAACGCTGATGGTGTTTTTCGTGCTATCCACCGTGCCGCAGAGCGGATTTGGAACGTTCTTCCTTCCATTGCAATTAGGCGCTTCGAATATGGCGTTTCCTCGACTAACCGCCGCCGGATTCTGGACAGCGCTGTTTTCGTTCTTCGTCCTCATGGCCGCATTCTTTGTTCCGGGTGGCGCATCCGGTGCGGGGTGGACGCAGTATCCGCCGTTAAGCGCTCTGGCGTCAGCTGGCCCTGGCCAGGGATTGGGCACCGATTTATGGCTGGTGAGCATCGGCCTGTTCTGCTTGTCATCGCTCATGAGCGCAGTCGGCTTTGTGGCGACAACGATAAAACATCGCGCACCGGGCATGACATGGCTGCGCATGCCCCTGACGTGCTGGTCATGGTTCGTTACTTCAATCCTGATTCTTCTCGCTTTCGGCATTCTGTTGACCGCAGTGATCCTGTTGATGCTGGACCGTCACGCTGGCACAAGCTTCTTCGTTCCCGGCGGATTGCTGGTTAGCGGTAAAGCGATTAATCATGCCGGTGGCTCACCGCTGATGTGGCAGCACCTCTTCTGGTTCTTCGGTCACCCTGAGGTTTACATCGCGATTCTTCCGGCCATGGGGGTCACGTCGCACCTTCTGTCAGTGTTTGCGCGCAAGCCGGTCTTCGGCTACAAGGCTATGGTCGGAGCCACGCTGGCGATCGGCGCTTTGGGTTTTATGGTCTGGGGACACCACATGTTTGTTAGCGGCATGAATCCTTATGCCGGCTTCGCGTTCTCCACACTCACCACGGCCATTGCGGTGCCTTCAGCCATCAAGACTTTCAACTGGGTAGCAACTCTTTATCGCGGAAAGATCCGCTATGCAACGCCATTGTTATTTTCCGCCGGATTCGTGTCGTTGTTCATCACCGGCGGACTCACCGGCCCCATTCTTGCGCAGCCCGCGCTCGATATCTATCTGCACGACACGTATTTTGTCGTCGCGCATTTTCACCTGATCATGGCAATGGCCGGCGTGTTTGCCATCTTTTCTGCGACGTATTTCTGGTTCCCCAAAATGTTCGGTCGAATGATGAATGAAACCTTAGGCCGGTTGCATTTCTGGATTACCCTACTTGGGGCGTATGCCACATTCATGCCGATGCACTTGCTGGGTATCGCCGGACATCCGCGCCGATATTCCGAATTAACCGGCGTACAATATGTAGCGGCGATGGCGCCGTTGCAGAAGTTTGTTACCGTGGCTGCGATTGCGACGCTTGCAGGGCAGCTCATTTTTCTGG
>DASYKK010000039.1:0-6489 GCA_035995565.1 Candidatus Angelobacter sp. | reverse complement strand
AAGGCCAAGAATGCAATCGCCGCTGGTGATACTGCCTATATAGAAGACGGAGTCGCGCAAACTTCGGAAGACAACTTCACGGCATACCTGAGCATGGACAATGCGGGCGCAAGCAACTCCGGAACAGCAACGGCTCCGAAGGCATTGATCGCATATCCTAACGCCACTGCGACCGTGGGTGTGGCAGGCGGTCTGCATTACGGAATTCGCACACCGAACATCGGCACGCACGAAGACTATTGGGTCATCTCTCAGCTGCATATCGTGGGCGGCACGCAGGCAATGGACATTGGCGGAACGGGCTGGCGGATTATCGGCAATGAAATGCAGTGCCCCGGCGCTGACGACCAGGTGGGCTGCTTTGAAATGAGCGAGGGCAACCAGGCCAGGTTTTACGGCAATGACGTGCACAATGCCGGAATCAATCCCACGTCGTCAAAGTTTTATCACGCAGTTTATTTCAGCACTGACTCCAACCATGTGGACGTGGGCTGGAACCACATCCACGACAACTTTACCTGCCGTGCATTGCAGTTCCATTCGTCTCCGTTATGCACGCCAAGCTGCGGCGCCGCGGACACCACCGGCTTCGATCAGTACGATCTCCATGTGCATGACAACCTGATTCATGGCGACAATTGCAATGGGATCAATTTTGCAACCGTCGATCCTTCTAAAGGTCCGGTGGAGGCATACAACAATGTTATTTACAACGTCGGACGCATGGACCCACTGCAACTTGGGGCTGCGTTCTCGTGCATCTACGTTGCAGGCATCACCAACGACGGTGTGGCTGGAACAGGTACTGTGGAAGTGTTCAACAATACGCTCTCCGATTGCGCTGCCAACAACTCAGCCAATGCCAGCGGCTCGCGTGGAGCGTTCGGTGTGGGCGGCGGACCGGCAACTCTGGTTATGCGATTGCGGAACAACATCGTCTATCAATTGCCAGGCGAAATCTATATTGACGGCGTCAAGGCCCAGATAATCGGCGACAAAAACCTCTGGTTCGGCGCCGGTACAGCACCCACCCAGACCACCAACAACATCAGCGTCGATCCACTCTTCGCGAATCGTGGAATCGGCGATTACCACATCACCACAAGCAGCCCGGCGAAGGACGTGGGACTGACCGTTGTGCCCAGCAATTCTTTTGAACCGAATCCTGGACCAACCATCGATACTGACAAAGATGGAGTGCTGCGCGCTCAGGGAGCAGGATTTGATCTTGGCGCTTATGAATTTTTCTCCGGCGCTGCAACCAGACCGAACCCGCCGACGAATGTGCGAGCCACAATCCACTAAATCCTAGATAAAGTTCTTGACGCTCAACAGCGCTTTGGCGCGCGCGATTCCGTAGGTCAGGTAGAGCGCGAACAGAGGAAAGAAATCAGAATATCTTCGGCTGCTGAGCACGTTCCTCACGGAGAGTGCGATTGGCGGCAGGCACAACGCGGTTGTGGCCGTCACCAGGCCCCACCAGGATCCATGCCGCGCCAGCGTCCATGTGGCACACGCAATTACAGCGGACATGCTGAGCAAAGTATAAGCAGCAAAAAACACCGCTTTGCGATTGTGTGACTTGAAGACATCGCGCAGAAAGACTTTGACAACGTGCGTCCCATGCCAGGCTTGTTTGCGGAAGAATACGGGCAGACTTTGCGCGGTACCCAGATGGATTACGCCGATCTGCGGAAAAGCCTGCACGTGCATCCCTGCTTTTCGCGCGCGGTCGCACAGCTCGTAATCTTCATTGGTCTGGATCGTCTCGTCGAATCCGCCCAGCTTGAGGAAGTCTTCGCGTCGCATAATCAGATCCCCCGCGGGCACATGTGATACTTCGCCTGATTTGGGAGCTTCCTGGTAGCGGTGCCACGTTCTTCCCACCCACGACGAATCTTCAGGAAGCAGATAGTGCGCGCCAAAGATACCTGTTCCGTCTCCAGACGACAATGCAACAATGCGATCGAGCCAGTCAGGTGGCGCCAGGCAATCTGCATCCAGAAAGGCCACAATATCGCCCATAGCTTCGCGTGCTCCCAGATTACGCAGGACAGAAATGCGAACATCTGTCTGTTGCAGGATCTTCACATTCATGCGATTTTTGAATGATTCCGCGATGATAAGCGTCTTGTCGCTGGATCCGTTGTCCACTACCAACACTTCAAACCGATCAGACGCGAAGGCCAGTCTGGTCAGCGACTCCAGGCAACGGCCGATCATTTTTTCTTCATTCAGGGCCGGGATGACAATCGAGATGCATATCTCCGCCGGTGACACGGGATGCGCTTTGATCGTCGCTCGCACAACCTGTTCCAGTGGGCTCACACGCGCCTCGCATCAACGCTCGGGTTGTCCAGCGCTTGCGCAGGTACCAAAGCCAGCGCAGAGAGTCCCAGAACTTCTTCATACATGTGGCGATATTTCAGGGCCATAATTTCAGAAGTGTAATTCCGGCTAACCCAATCGTGGGCGGCGGCGCCGATCCGGCGGCAGAAATTCGGCTGCGAAAGTAAACGCGCGAGTGCATCTCGCAATCCCTCAGCATCTCCGGGATCAACAAGCAAACCAGTTTCTCCTTGCTGGATCACGCTGGGAATAGCTCCAACTCTCGTCGCGATCACCGGCTTGGAGGTGGCCATAGCCTCAAGAATGGTCATGGGCAATCCTTCATTGAGCGAGGGCAGAACAAGAACATCCATGGCGGAATAAACGCCCGGCATATCAGACTGCTGGCCAGCAAGCACCACATTCGATTGCAGGCCGTATTGTTGAATCATGTCTTCAATGGCCTTGCGGTCCGGTCCTTCACCCACGATCACCACTTTCAAGTCGCGAAAAGCGACCCGCAGTTCGCGAACAGCTCGCAGCAGATACTCAAAGCCCTTCTGAAGATCCAGCCGGGCAACCATACCGACAACCTTATGCCCGCCAAAGGCGAGAGCGGGCAAGGGCTGCGCGCACTCGAAAGGTTCTCCATCAATCCCATTTGCGATGGTCTCGATCTTCCTGGCGGAGACGCCGGCGCCAAGCAGCCGATGGGCCACTGCGTCAGAAACTGCGGCAACAGCATTAAATCTCTTGAGAGCCAGGCGATCCAGGTAATTGTAGATTCCCAACACGGCCGTGCCTCCAACCCAGTTGTGGCAAGTTGCCACAATGGGCTTATGGGAGCGCCGAGCAGCCACGTATCCGTAAAGGTCCGCTTTGTAACCATGCGTGTGGAGCAGATCAATTCCGTCTTCCAGAATGTATTGTTCAATCTGCTGGATGGCGCGCCAGTCTGCCCTGCCCTGGCAGTGCACCATACGAACGCTTATGCCGCGGCGCCGCGCCCGCTCATAGAATTCGACGTTGGGAGCGTGCACGTTGTAAAAAAGCAGGAGGCTGTTCTGGCAACCGGCCTTCTCCTGGCTCGCGCAGAGATTCAGCAGCATGTTTTCCGCGCCGTAGTAGCCACCGCTGCTGATCAGTTGTAATACTTTCACGCGCTTCATTTCTCTTTCTCTTAGGAATGCATATCTTGCTGCCGGGCCGCTTCAAAATCGTTATATCCAGTCAATCGACACCAGAGCCGGTGATACAAGCTATCCCCCAACAGGCCCACAAGACCCTGTTTGAGCTGCGAGCGTAGTTTGAGGTTCCGCAACGCGTCTCGGTCTCGTTCCACAATTTTCTCGAGTTCATCGATTGTCGTAGTGCGGCGTACCATGAAGCGGCCAATAACCTCGACGCCGTTGATCTCGGTTCCAATCCAAGGATCGGAAATGTAAACTCGCCGATATCCGGCGGCAGCGGACACTTCAATCACTCGTCTGTTCCAGCGCCCTCCTGGCACGGATATTTCTTCCACGGCGCTTCCAAGCGTGTCTTCCAGCGATTGCTTTGACGCACGCAGTTCGTGAACCAGTTCTGCTTCAGAGCAAAATGTAAGGAACTTATGCGACCAGCCGTGCGACTGAATTGAGTGTCCCGCAGCCTGCAAGGCGCGCAATTCATCCCAACCTAGAAACTTCGCCGCCGTGCCCATCAGGCCGGGAGTTACAAAATATATGGCCTTGATTCCATAATCCGTCAGCAACGGCAACGCATTGCGATATTGCGATTGCTCGCCATCATCAAAAGTAACCTGGGCATCTTGTGACCTATTCTTTTTCAGCGAATCGAACAGGCGCAGATGCTCAGCAAACGCGCTTGAGGTCACGCAGTAAGCGTAGTTCGACTCAGGCATCACCTCGTGATAGGCAAGCACGGGGCCGCGCGTGGCAGGCTGGGGCATCATCCTTTGCCTGTCTGCGCTACGGCGTGAACGCGCTCACTCAGGTGTTCGTCGCCCGTCATGCCGGAGACAGGCCGCGAACTCTGGTGTTCCAGCGCTTCCGCAGCCAGAACGTCTTGGAAGGGCTGGAATGTGTGGCGGCGCAACACAGACTGCAGCTTGGCATGCATGCGTCCAAGATTGGTGTAGTGCCGGAAGCGCGACTTCATTGACCCATTGATGCGCGGCTGTTCCGGATCCACTTCCCATGGGTGCAGATACACGACCAGAGGTTTGCGGTATTTATTCTCAAAGGTGCGGAATGCAAGTTCCGTAACAGCCGAGGGAAAAATACGAAGATATCCGCCGCCGGCTGCGGGAAAGTTTGTGCCAAACAAGCGGAGCGTTGCAGGAGGAAACTCCCGAAGTGGCTGCCCGTTAGCGCATGCGTGTGTATAGGGAAACCTTTGCGCGCCGGGCACACCGTAGAGATCGTGATGGATGGGGTAAATGCTGGAATCGTACAAAAAACCTTCTTCGGCCAGGATGTCCAACGCCCATAAGCAACTCTTGGTGATGGACCAGCTTGGCGCCCGGTAGCCGATGACCGCAACACCCACAGCGTCTTCGATCACATGCTTGGCCCGCCGGGTATCCTTGCGAAACTCTTCGGGCGTAAGGCTGTAGACCGTCCGATGCCAATAACTGTGGCAGGCCAGCTCGTGTCCGCGAGACTGGACCTCACGCACCAGGTGCGGAAATCGCGCGGCCACCCAGCCGACAAAGAAAAATGTAGCCTTGGCGTCAAAGTCATCGAAAAGATCGAGCACCCGTTGCGTGTTCGCGACAACGCGAGAAGGCCATTGATCCCAGCATTCACGGTCGACTGAACCCGCAAAGGCTTCCACCTGGAAGTAGTCCTCTACATCCACGCTGAGAATATGCGTGATCTGCGTCGTCTTGTGGTCATACTTCTTCAAATCATTCCTTGTCTTATGCTCGGGGAGACAAACCTCTGTCTGCGTTGAATAGTGCAACACGCATGCCGTTAAAATTTATAGAAGGCTCTGTGATTGCAATGAGTTACGGCAGGAAGTTGCAGAAATAATTCAGCAGATGTGAAAAACATTGCATACGATTGGCCATCCCATTGTCTTTTCAGGCTGACGCGCATGATCGCGAAAAGGCCCTGGACTGCGGCTAACTTGGTGTAAACAGGCACTCAACAAGGCGTGGGTTGTTGCCGTACGAGATCCATCGAAGTAATGCTAAACGGCAAGCCACCTGCTCTTACCTTTGGTAAATACCCTGCGATTCGCGCGACCGGGTAGCAGCGTGACGCGCGACCGGGTAGCAGCGTGAATGGAGCATAAGACTTGTCAGTTACGGCGGAGTTGAAATCTTTTGGACACGCGATCTCGTTCCACAGCGGCCTCTCATCCGTAATCGCGCGGTACCAGGGCTACGGACGCATTCTGATGTACCACGGCGTAGTGCCGGAAGGCGCTCAGGCACTGGCGGCGCAGTTACGTTATCTGGCCCGCCATTTCAAGGTCATATCGCTGGAAGCGCTGCTGGATCTGACGAACGGCTCCCGTCCGCTTGCACAAGAGATCGTATTGACGTTCGATGATGGATTGCGTAACAACTTTACCGTGGCTTATCCAATTCTGCGCGAACTGCAACTGCCGGCGACGTTCTTCGTGTGTCCAGCGCTGGTTGAATCCGGCACATGGCTTTGGAATCATGAAGTGCGGTGCCGGTTGCAGACGCTGGCGGCGCCGGAGCTGGCCGAGTTGCGCATGAAGCTTTTGGCGCCCGGAACATCCGTAGACGGAATCGTGGAGTGGATGAAAACTCTGCGGCTTGCCCAACGCCGTCACGCTGAAGCAACGATCCAACAAGCCTCTACGGACTTTCGACCTACAGCACGCCAGCGGGCAGCTTTCGATATTATGGATTGGAATGAAATGCGTTCGCTTGATCGCAATCTCATCATGGTGGGATCGCATACACTGAGTCATCCCATTTTGACCACGCTGAACGCTCAGGAAATTGAATGGGAAATACTGGAAAGCCGCCAATGTCTAGAGCAGCAGCTGCAACGCACGGTGGACTTCTTCTGTTATCCCAATGGCGCCTACGATCAGCGAGCCTATCAAACGGTGAAGAAAACTTATCGAGCGGCAGTAACCACTGAGAGTGGTGTGCTGGATGAACAAGAAGGGCGT
>DASYKK010000038.1:0-4533 GCA_035995565.1 Candidatus Angelobacter sp. | reverse complement strand
CAAGATGGCCATGGAGAAAAGAATGGTGCGCGTCATGGATTTCATAGCGGACAAAGGTGACCTCCTGCGAGCGCCAACAGTATACGGTTCGCGAACCGAGGACAAAACTCCGCAACCCGCGGCCCCGAGGAATTTAGCGGGTGATGTCCCCCATGCAGTAGAATTGAGATTCAGGATATGCGTGTGAGATTTGCACATGAGCTGTAGTGCGATGATTGGATGGACGGTCAGAGTTGCCGCGTTCGCTGCGTTGACCACGCTTTTGCTACAGGGCGCCTGTGCGATTGGCCTGCCGGTATTCGCGACCGTACAGATTGAGGCGCCAGGCGGCTCAGGGTGCCATGAATCCGCACCATCCACGCCCTCGTCTCCCGGCGCTGAGCACATCTGCTGCAGCGGAGACCATGCTACCGACGCGCTCTTAAGTACGGCCGTTACGCCTGCGCCGCTGACCCTTGCGGAACACCGATTGACCTCAATTTTCGTTGTAAGCGCGTTAATATCTTTGCACTCAGACTTCCCTACCCACTTTTCCCGGCCGCCCGGCCCGATCCCGATCCGTATCTGATCCCTGTTCCGCGCGTTTTGCATCCGGCAATACCATATTTCGCCGAACATTAGCGCTCCCTTAACGCAGCGCGCCATCCGAGCGCGTAAGGATATTTATGAAGGCTTCATTTTTATCAGTTTTAATTATCTCCTTGTACGTTTGGCTTTCGGTGGCAGTCTTCGCGCAGGACGCACAGCAAACGCAACACCAGCACGGCGCCAGTCCAACGCCAACTCCAAAGCCGGCCGACACGATGCAAGA
This sequence comes from Candidatus Angelobacter sp., assembly GCA_035995565.1. Taxonomy (GTDB): domain Bacteria; phylum Acidobacteriota; class Terriglobia; order Terriglobales; family Acidobacteriaceae; genus Angelobacter. The sequence continues at coordinate 3,722 of DASYKK010000038.1, read as the reverse complement.
CATGCCCGGCATGCAACATGGCTCGGCTCACGACCAACCCGTGACGTTCATCGACGAAATTCTGCACCACAATACGGCGGGCACCTCGGCGCAGCCAAATTCCACCAATGAGCCAATGATTATGCGCGCGCGTGGTAAATGGATGTTCATGTTTCATGGCAACGCGTTCCTGAGTGTGTTACAGCAAAGCGGCCCGCGCGGTTATGACAAGGTTTTCTCCACCAACTGGTTCATGCCCATGGCCCAGCGTCAGATAGGCCGCGGCGAGCTTACCTTGCGCACCATGATCAGTCTGGAACCGGCAACCGTGACTCAACGTTTCTACCCGCTTCTTTTTCAGCAAGGTGAAACGGCATTCGGCAAGCCGATCAACGATGGCCAGCATCCGCATGACTTCATCATGGAGCTGGCCGCCCTGTACGACTTGCGGCTGGGACAAGAAGCGCTGCTATCTTTTTATGCCGCTCCGGTCGGTGATCCAGCGATGGGGCCAAGTGCGTACCCGCATCGCGCGTCCGCTGCAGAGAATCCGGTAGCGTCGCTTGGGCATCACCTGCAGGACTCCACGCACATCGCGAATGACGTCGTGACCGGTGGCCTTACCTATAAAAAAGCACGCATTGAGTTTTCAGGATTCCATGGTCGTGAGCCGGATGAGTTTCGTTGGAACATAGATTCCGGCGCGATCGATTCGTGGTCAACACGCGTCACCGTGCAGCCAGGCCAGAACTGGAGCGCGGAATATTCCTTTGCCCATCTCACCAGTCCGGAACAACTGCACGCGGCGGACGACATTCAACGCATGACCGCCTCGGTCAGCTACAACCGGCCATTGTCCAAAGGCAGTTGGGTATCCACGCTGTTATGGGGCCGCAATCGCGTGGTGCAGAGCGAGCAGATATCCAACGGTTACCTGGCCGAATCTACATTGCAATTTGCTGAGCACAACCACGTGTGGACAAGAATCGAAAACGCGGACCGCACCAGCGAGTTGCTGCTGGGAAAGCAGGCTGAACCACCAGGATTCAACGAACAGTTTCTCGCTCGCATACAGGCTTACACAGTGGGATACGATCACGACTTCCCGTTCATCCGCGCTCTCTCCACCGCATTGGGCGCTCAGGTGACGTTCTACGGCAAACCTGATTTTCTTACGCCGATTTACGGACATCATCCCGCGGGAGTTATATTGTTTATGCGGGTGCGCCCCACAGGTAACGCACACTCTCATTGAGGCCTCAACAATGAAACCATCACGCCGTGATTTTCTGATTGGAACTTCCGCAGTGGCCGGGTCTTCCCTGGTAGTACCGCTTTCGGTGCTGGCTGCTCAGAAAGCTCCACAAAAAGTCGCAAAGAAAAAAGCTGAGGGTGAGGAAGACGTTTCCACCAATGAAGATCTGATGCGCGAGCATGGCGTTCTGAACCGAATTCTGCTGATCTATGACGAAGCCATCCGCCGCATACAGGCCAATGAAAAGTTTGACCCGTCGGTAGTAACGAAGTCCGCCGGCATTATCAAGAGCTTTATTGAGGATTACCACGAGAAGCTGGAAGAAGACCATATCTTTCCGCGTTTCGAGCAGGCCGGCAAACTCATCGAGTTGACGGTGAACTTGCGCGCGCAGCACGCCATGGGAAGGCGCGTCACGGAAAGAATCGTCGCCACCGCAAAAAGTGGAGACACGGAAACGCTCCGCACGTCTCTGGCCGCGTTCAATCGGATGTATCGCCCACACGAGGCGCGAGAAGATACTGTGCTATTCCCGGCGCTGCATAAAGTCGTCAGCAAACATGAGTATGACGCCATGGGCGAAGAGTTTGAGCGCATTGAGCGCAAAACTTTTGGCGGTGATGGATTTGATATGGCCGTCGACCAGGTAGCCGAACTGGAAAAGCAATTCGGCATTTACGATATCGGTCAATTCACTCCGACACTTCCTCTGGCGAAATGACCGCAGCATTGCTCTTTGTTGCCGCGATTCTGGCAAGAGACAAGGGAGTATGAATGGATAGTGCCCTCCTGATTCACCGGCTCCATTTTGCCTTTACGGCAACATTTCATTATCTCTTTCCACAGCTCACCATGGGGCTGGCATTGCTGATCGTAGTACTGAAAACGCTGGCGTTGCGTACGCACAATGAAATCTACAATCAGTCGGCACGCTTCTGGGCAAAAATCTTCGGCATCAATTTCATTCTGGGGGTCGTCACCGGAATTCCCATGGAATTTCAGTTCGGCACCAACTGGTCGCACTTTGCGCGCGTGACAGGAGGCGTGATCGGCCAGCCGCTGGTGATGGAAGGCGTGTTCTCATTCTTTCTGGAATCCGCATTTCTGGGGCTGTTTCTGTACGGAGAAAAGCGCCTTTCACCTATAGCACATTGGTGCACTGCCTTCCTGGTATTTTTTGGATCATGGCTTTCCGGATATTTCATCATCGTTACCGACGCATGGATGCAACATCCCGTGGCGTTTCAACGGGCGGCGGACGGCAGCTTTCAGGTAAACAGCTTCTGGGGACTGCTTCTGAATCCGTGGGCCATCCTGCAATACGCCCACAACATGAGCGGCGCGGTGATTACCGCGGCGTTTGTGATGGCGGGTGTGGGCGCGTATTACCTTCTGGAAGGAAAGTTCGCCGACCACGCGCGCGTATTTGTGCGCGTTGGAGTAATTGCGGGTGTAATTTTCTCTGCGCTGCAAATTTTTCCAACAGGCGATCTGCATGGAAAATATATGGCGCGGCACCAACCCGTTACCACCGCAGCGATGGAGGGCCTGTTTAAAACTGAAAATGGCGCTCCGATGGTGATCCTGGGCCAGCCCGATGAAGAGCATCAACGCATTGACAATCCGCTGGTGGTCAACAAAGTTCTGAGCTTCCTGATCTATGGCACCACCACAGCCGAAGTCAAAGGTCTGAATGAATTTCCCAAAGACCAGTGGCCTACGAATATCCCGCTGCTCTATTACAGCTATCACATCATGGCGGGACTGGGGACAATCTTCATCGCCGTGATGGCCGCGGCGGCATTCTTGCTGTGGCGAAGAAAGCTGTATGAATCGCGATGGCTGCTCTGGATCATCATGCTTTGCTTGCCGCTGCCCTATATCGCCAACACCGCCGGCTGGATGACCGCCGAGCTTGGCCGCCAACCCTGGCTGGTGTATGGGCTCATGCGCACGACGGAAGGCTATTCGAAGTATGTTCATGCCGGCAACGGATTGTTTACGCTGCTCGGCTTCATGGGACTTTACACCGTGCTGGCGATTCTGTTCCTGGTACTGATGAACCGCGAGATCGCGCATGGGCCGGGTGCGGAACATGAAGCCGCCATCAATGCTAGCAATCCGATCACGATAGCGTAGGAGAAATCGACCAATGCTCTTCATCTGGTTCTGGCTCGTGGCGGTAATGATCACCGCATATGTGGTCCTCGATGGTTTCGACCTCGGCGCGGGCGTTCTGCATTTTCTCATCGCCAAAACTGATCAGGAACGACGCACCGTGCTTCGCACCATCGGCCCAGTATGGGACGGCAATGAAGTCTGGCTGATTGCCGGCGGTGGAACTTTGTACTTCGCTTTCCCACTGCTTTACGCTTCGGGTTTCAGCGGCTTTTATCTTCCGCTAATGATCGTTATATGGCTCCTCATTCTCCGCGGTATTGGCATTGAATTGCGCATGCATCTTGAAAGCACCGTGTGGCGCGGCTTC
>DASYKK010000037.1:0-4182 GCA_035995565.1 Candidatus Angelobacter sp. | reverse complement strand
CCTGGTGGAGATCAGCCACGTCTGTTCGGAAAAGTCAGCATAGACATTCGGTTTCATCAGCAGGTAATTGGCGTATTTGGTAAACGCGCCCGCTCCGGCATGTACCAGGACGAAGTTAGTCTTGCGCAGAGAAGCGTCGTTCAGAACGGATTCGAGCAGCGCCGGGTTAGATCCCATGAGCATGAAGTAGCTTCCACAGCCGCCGCCGGTATGGATATGTACCGGCAGTCCGAGGCGTCCGGCCTCGCGCGCTATGTAGTGGAAAAGAAAATTCTGAAGCCGGGTGTAATCGTGCGTGAGGGGAACGTCACTTTTGATGAAATGAGCGTACACCTGCTGGACAGCCTGCATTGGCTCGGGCGGACCAAAGTCGAGCGAGCGCAAATAAGCCGCCTCAAATTTGATGGCCACAGCGCCATTTTGCTTCTGCATTTCAAGTACCGGCGTTACGACTTTAGAGGTGTATTCCAGGAGCGTTGCCGGCAACACCTCACGGTTTACGTCCTTCATATAACGGCGGAGCAGCATGGACTCGCGCTGGAAGAAGAATTTGCGATCCGGCGTTTCACTGGCGAGGCTGGAGTTTTTCAGCGGGTACATCAACGCGTCGTCAAAGGGGACCCAGCGGAAACGCGGCGGTTGCAGGCCGCGTCCCAGAGCCACGCGGTTGGCTAGTTCGGTTTCAATGCCAAGCTGGTCCAGGACCCAGTTGGGGAAATTATCGCCCTGCTCCTGCATGATCTTCTGCTTGGTTTGTAGCAGTTCCTTCACGTGCTCCGGGCTGTGGTCGTTGTAAGGATAGTTGTAAAGGGCCTTCCAGGCAGCGATGAATTGGGGGTTGTCCGGGCGGGAGATCGTGGTTGATTCACCAGGCTCCAGCGGGTCGCAGGGTAGCGCGTCGAAATCGTCGTCTTTTTCGCCCGCAGCCACCAATTTTGGCGGATGGGAATGATTGTCAATGGCCTTGATCTTGTTGATCTCCGCCAGCAACTGGGGATCGGCGGTTTGGCCCCGAAGCGTAGCGGCGAGAAAGATGGAGACAAGCACGACAGCGGTTCTCGTGACCATGGAAGAGTGTCCTCATAGCTTGCGCGAGAAGGGTAAACCTCAGGGTGAAAGTTTGCAAAATGTTTTGCGAACTGCAAGCGTTGGTGGCGACGATCTTGCGACAAACTGGACAGAACCGGAATGCGCCAATACTCTATACACACTCATGAGCGAATCCCCGGTCATCCGTGTAGAGCAACTGCAAAAGACATATGACAAAGTTGAGGCCGTGAAAGGCATCGACTTTGAGGTTGCGGAAGGCGAAGTGTTTGGACTACTGGGGCCGAACGGCGCCGGCAAGACCAGCACCATCGAAATACTGGAAGGGCTACGGCCGCGCACCGGCGGAAATGCCCAGGTGTTAGGTTTTGATCCCGACCGTCAAAACCAGCAGTTAAAAGATCGCATCGGCGTGTGCCTGCAAGCCACCAACCTGCCGGCAAAAATGCGCGTGCAGGAAGCGCTGGAGCTGTTTGGATCGTTTTACACGCGCAGCATTAGTTCCGAGCAATTGCTGAAGCGGTTGCAGTTATGGGAGAAGCGCGCGGCCTTCTATGAAACACTTTCCGGCGGACAGAAGCAGCGTCTGGCCCTGGCCCTGGCCCTGGTAAACGATCCGCAACTGCTCTTTCTGGACGAGCCCACCACGGGTCTCGATCCGCAGATCCGACTGGAGATTCACGGACTGATTGAAGAGATGAAGGCCGAGAAGCGCACCGTGGTACTGACAACGCATTACATCGAAGAAGCAGAGCGGTTGTGCGATCGCGTGGCGATTATCGACGAAGGCAAGATTGTGGCCATGGGCACTCCGCGGGAATTGCAGCAGAAGAGCCAGGAACAATCGCGCATCGATATTTTGTGCGGCCAGCCAATGAACGCAGCCGCGCTGCCGCAGTGGCCGGACGCGCTGGAGAGCAGGCTAAGCGAGGACGGAAAGTCGCTGACGGTATATTCGTCGCGTCCGGCGCGGACACTGTTTGAGATCATGAAGTGGCTGGACCAGCAGGGAATGCAACTGGAAGATGTCCATCTGAAACGGCCCACTCTAGAAGACGTGTTCGTGGAATTAACCGGAAAGAAGCTGCGGGATTAGCAATCAGCACTCAGCATTCAGTCCTGAAACATCGATGTAAAGGGAAGCGAACCTAGATTAACAGGAATTGAAAGCGGGAAAAAAGAGAAATGAAGCAATATCTTGCCATCATCGCAATGGACATTAAGCTGGCACTGCGGCTGCGCGCGGTGATCTTTTTCAATTTTCTTTTCCCGCTGATTTTCTTTTTTACCTTTGCCACTGTTCTACGGGGAGAGCCAGGGGCCATGACATTTGTCGTCACCATGTCGGTGACTTTGGGAGTGCTGGGGAGCGGATTTTTTGGCGCCGGCATTCGAGCTATTCAAGAGCGCGAGATGAATATCCTGCGGCGCTACAGGGTGACGCCTATCACGCCCGCGCCGCTGCTGGTGGGATCAATGGTGACGGGCTGGGTAATTTTTCTCCCTTATATTGTATTGCTGCTGCTGATGGCGCACTTTCTATACCATATGCCGCTGCCTTCGCATTTTTTCCAGCTGCTGCTATTCATCTCGCTTGGACTGATTGCTTTTCGGTCACTGGGGCTGGTGATTGCTTCTGTCGCCAACACCATGCAGGAAGGCACCATTCTGGTGCAGCTTTTTTACTTTCCCATGCTGCTGCTGAGCGGCGCCACCTTTCCCGCGGAGAAATTTCCCAGGGTGATGAGGATCATCCATAACTTTGTCCCGGCGACCTACCTGGTTCAAGGCATGCAAAATATCATGGTAAAAGGGCAGGGTCTGATGGAGAAACAGAACCTGGCGGCGGCAGGCGTGATGGTGCTTACGATTGTGGGAGGCATGTTGATTTCCATGAAACTTTTCCGCTGGGAAAAAGAAGAGAAGATTCGCGGCTCGGCCAAGCTGTGGGTCTTTGCCGTGCTGGCGCCATTCTTTGCGATGGGCATCTGGAAGTGGTTTCAAACCTAAAATGTGGGAACCCGGCCTGCGAGTGCGGTGTCCAATAGCCGTAAATGCCGAGCTGCTGGAAGAGAAGCCGAGGGCTAGCGCTGTTCGCGGTAGTTGCTGCGGGCATTCTCGCGGCGCAGCTTCGGCCCCAGACATCGGCTGAGGCATCGCGGCAGGCTTTCCTCCGCCAGTTTGCCGCTGCAGCGCTTGATCGCACGCAACATTCTGTTCGCTATGATCCAGCTTATGTTCGCCTAACTTATCCCGGCGGAGATGTTCCGGCCGAAACCGGTGTCTGCACGGATGAGGTGATTCGGGCCTACCGCGCGGTCGGAATCGATCTGCAAAAAGAAGTGCATGAGGACATGGCAGCGAATTTTGCCGCGTATCCCAGAAAATGGGGACGACGGGATCCCGATCCGAATATCGACCATCGCCGCGTGCCGAATCTGATGGTGTTCTTCAGCCGCAAAGGCGAGAGCCTGCCCATCACAGATCGTGTCGAAGACTATGCGCCGGGAGACCTTGTGACCTGGGACCTGGGACACGGACTGACTCACATTGGCATGGTGGCGGACAGAAAAGCAATATTTACCAGCCGATACATGATCGTGCACAACATCGGCGAAGGCCCAAAACTTGAAGATGTTCTTTTCGACTGGAAGATCACCGGCCATTACCGCTATTTTGGCCCAAGACATCGTTCCGTCCAAGTGAAAGTGCTTCAAGACCAAAGAATCCTGCACTCTTAACACTCTCTTAAGTATCAAGGCATGCACTTCCACGATGTGATTCGGCTCACCAGTGTGAGATGGGAATATGCTTTCGCAGCAAGAGCAGAATGCGTCCGATGTGCACCACTCGTCCGAAGCGTAACAGCATGGGCGGCGCGCGGTTGGCAAGTCCAAAGCATTTGGAGTATAAAGAAATGTTGCGCACAGAGCCGCTTCCAGCACTTGAGAAGCCAGAAATCAGCGCCAGGAAAATCATGTCAACCAGCACAATCACTAAAGGTCTTGAAGGCGTAGTTGCGGCCAGTTCCGGGGTCTGCTACATCGATGGCGATGCCGGAGTGCTTGCCTATCGCGGCATTGATATTCACGAGCTTGCGGAAAAATCCACATTCGAAGAAACCTGCTACCTGCT
>DASYKK010000036.1:0-5686 GCA_035995565.1 Candidatus Angelobacter sp. | reverse complement strand
CGCGCGTGAAGGCATGACGGCGTATTCGCGCCTTCAGGAAAAGGAATTCAGGTGCGCGGAAAAAGGTTACACCGCGATCCGTCACCAGCGGTTTGTCGGCACCGGATATTTTGATGAAGTGGCCCAGACCATTGCCAGTGGCCGGTCCTCCACCACTGCGATGGAAGGGTCGACAGAGAGTGAACAATTTGTTGAGCCTGCAGCTGCGCCCGCTCTTAAGCCTGCTGCTTAGTTGTTTCCATTGAGGTGATTCGGCCTTCTGCCGCGGCCCGGCAGAAGGCCATTTTTTCTGTCGCTTCGCTCCAAAACCGCTTACGCATTCTGGTTTATTTTAAGATTCTTCTGCCTTGCAGCAGGCGGCTCGGCGCGCTAGTCGGCCTCGCCTTTGAGTCGTCTGGATCATTGGATCCTGATCTATTCGGAGTCAACCCATAGCTTTGATTCCCAGCGTCTCCACCAGCAGCTTCGTATCGTCGGAGATGATGCCGTCCACTCCCATAGTGGCGGCTTGCAGCATTTTGCCTGGATCATTGACCGTCCAGGTGATCACGGTTTTGCCGGCAGCATGAAGTTCGTCCACCAGTTTCGGGTTAAGCAATCCGAAATGGGGCACCACGTACCTCACAGGCAGTGCCTTCCATCGCCGCAGGTGCCAGTACGACTTGGAGATGGCGCCCAGCACCAGCGAACCATCCAGATCATACAGCTTGCGGACAACGCTGGGCAGAAACGACGAAATGAAATAGCCGCATTTCGGAGGAAAACGCTTTACGGCCTCAAAAACCACTTGCTCCATGCCCCGCACCTTAACTTCAATATTCAGGAACGCCCGACGCGAGTAGAACTCAAGCACATCTTCCAGGCAGGGTGGCTTTCCGTCCAGCGAACAGCTGGCTTGTATCTGTTCAAGAGTACTTTTGCGCACAACCATGCGGTTGAATCTCCCGTCATGGCAAACGATGGATTGCTTGCTGCGCGTGCAGCGAACATCAAACTCAAAGCCATCAACGCCGTGTTTGAGCGAGAGATCGAAAGCGGCAGTGGTGTTTTCCGGGGCGTAAAGCCGGGCGCCGCGATGTCCGAGCAGTAGGAGTTTGGCGGGCAAAGCGGTCGGCTAGTCCAGGTCAAAGTCGCGCAGGGGACGGCCCTCGTCGGGCGTTTCTTTCGCCTTCTTTACTGCTTCCTGGAACTTCTTCTCCAGCAGGCTGGCATTGTTTTTCTGCGCGTCGACGGCCTGGCGGAAGATGGATTCCTTGCGGCCTTCCTGCTCCCGCATGGCTTTGGCGGCAGCCTCAAAATCATTGAACATCTTGGGCTTCACCGCTGCCACGTGTGAGATCACTGCCTTGGTATCAGGATCGACTTTCAGCACCGCATTGCAGCAGGGGCAGCCAACTTCAAAGAGTTCAGACGAAGACTTTGCCATAATAGAGATTGTAAGCCCACACAGGGATGGGGGCCAGCGGAACCAGAGCTCAAGGGTGTAAAATCCAGTTTCTACGTATTACGGGTTGAGACCGATGCCTCCAGAATCATCATTTACTGACGTCCCTACCGCGATTGAAGAGATTCGCGCCGGCCGCATGATCGTGGTCGTAGATGACGAAGACCGCGAAAATGAGGGTGACCTCACTATAGCCGCCGAGAAGATTACGCCGGAAGCCATCAACTTTATGGCTAAATTCGGGCGCGGCCTGATCTGCCTGGCCATGACGCCGGAACGGCTCGACTACCTGCGCATCGGCCCGATGACCCGCGAAAATACCTCACCGTACGGAACAGCGTTTTATGAAAGCGTGGAAGCGCGTGAAGGTGTGACTACCGGGATTTCCGCTCATGATCGCGCTCGCACGATTCAAGTTGCCATTGATCCCGCAAGCCGCGCGACTGACCTGGTGCGTCCGGGCCATGTGTTCCCGCTTTGCGCGCGCAAAGGCGGCGTGCTGGTTCGCGCCGGACAGACAGAAGCGTCGGTCGATCTGGCGCGGATGGCGGGCATGATTCCGGCAGGCGTGATCTGCGAGATCATGAATGAAGACGGCACTATGGCTCGCGTGCCTGACCTTACTGAATTCTGCAAAACCCATAACCTGAAAATGCTGACGGTGGCGGAGATGATTCGATATCGGATGGAGACCGAAAGCCATGTCGTCCGCGTGGGCGAGGCCATGCTGCCAACGCGCCATGGCGAATTTCGCATGATCGCCTTTGAAAACCAGCTGGATGGAGAATCTCACGTTGCCCTGGTGAAAGGCGATGTGGAAGGCGTCGCCGGCCCCGTGCTGGTGCGCATGCATGCGCATTGCCTGGCGGGTGATGTCTTTGGCGGCTCTCTTTGCGACTGCCAGGAAGTTCTGGACCGCTCGCTGGAAATGATTGCGCGCGAGGGAACAGGCGCTTTGATCTATCTTCATCAGACTTCCAAGGGTTTCAACGTGGACGAAGGCAAACGCCTGGCCTTTCACCGGGAAGTGCGCACGTCAGCACCTGCTCACCAGCGCAAGACGCAGCGCGAGATCGGCGTAGGCGCACAAATTCTCTCCGGCCTGAACATCCGTTCTATCCGCCTGCTGACCAACCATCCCAAGCGCGTGGCAGCGCTTGAAGGTTTCGGCATCACCATTGTTGAGCAAGTGCCGGTACCGACGACGAAATCGGTGGCAAAGTAGATGAGCTTGAATTTACGTCGGCGGCTGAAGCCAGAATTTTCAGCAGCTTACCGCAGGCATGAATTCCTGCTTCACCCTGCCAACAATATGCCAACCCTGGACGATTAAAGTAACTTCAAGTGCACAGCCTTCACATCATTCGACGTGAAGACAGAAATGAATGGCGCAGGTGCGGCTGCCTTTTCAACCGCGGGCCGGCCTCCGGCTTCCAACCGTTCAACCAGGCACGCAACACCTACAATGTTGAAGCCGAATTCGCGGGAAGCTTCAATGGCCTGGACGGTGGAGCTACCGGTGGTGCAGACGTCGTCGACAATCACCACGCGCGCGCCTTTTTCCTGAAAGCCCTCCACGAGACGGCCCATGCCGTGAGCCTTTTCTGCTTTGCGCACCAGAAAGCCATGAATCGGAGCCTGAGCCTGCGAACTGATAACTGACGTGGCAACGACGATTGGGTCAGCGCCCATGGTCAACCCGCCCACGGCCTCCGCCTGCCAGCCTTGCTGCTCAATAAGCCCAAGAAAAACTCGCCCGGTCAGTTCCGCGCCGCGGGCATGGAGTGTGGTGGTGCGGCAGTCAATGTAGTAGTCGCTCTTGCCGCCGGAAGAGAGCGTAAATTCGCCCAGTCGAAAAGAATTGGTAGCCAGCAACTCAAGAAGTTGGTCGCGAAAGGAAGAAGCCATAGTGGTCAAGATTACTTTATCAGCTCGCGTGGAAACGCTTAAATCCCCTGCAGATCACGAAAACCATGGGTTGCCACAAAGGCCTGTACCATGAGAAGGAAATTATAGGTCATGTGAATGAGAACGCAGGTGGCCACGGATTTGGTGATTGCGCGGGTGACAGTCAGCGTTGCGCCGACGATAAAAATCGGCATTAAGGCAGCCCATGAATATCCTAGTTGTGCTCCGTGAATCACGGTAAAAGCGGACGCGGTTATCAGCACCGCAGCAGCAGGGCCCGTCCATCGAGCAAGAGCTGGATATAGAAACCCGCGAAAAAATATTTCTTCCATGAAAGGCGCTATCAGAACGGCAAAAGCCGCCAGGAAGAGTGCAGAGGGACGGTCTTTAAACAATTCTGTTATCGGAAGAGATTTGGGAATCCAGCGACTCAGTGCAAACTGTCCAATTTCAGAAGCGAATGTTACCCCCAGCCCAATAAGCAAAGCATGCAACGCGCCTTTGCGATTCGGCATGTTCCAGTGGATGGCCTGAAAGAACGGAGTCTGGTGCCTGATCCAAACCAGAATGGCCATGCAGCCGAGAATTGTCACATAACTCACAAATTCTGTGGGCAGCACAAAAAACACATTTGTCGCAATCTGCTTGGGATCCAGTTGCTGACCGTGATGTGCGGCCGAATAAACAATAGCCGCTATGACTCCCACAAAAACCAATGATCCTACCGATATCAAGCTGATGAGAAGCACATCCACCAGATCAATTTCCCTGTTCACTGGCTCAATGAAAACCGGAGGCGGTGGTGGTTCCGCTAAGATAATTTGCAGAGGAAGGGCGCGCTCGACAGGCGACGAAGCCTCTGGTTCGGAAATTGGGTCAGAAGGGTTCATATGATTGAAAAGTGGGCTCTCAAAATCAATGTACACCATCCGAGAGTTTTCTTAGGAAAGACTAAAGGGGTAGCGTTTGAAGCGTTTAGAAAGCCAAAGCCGCTACCCCTCGATTGTGCCCAGGTATAAGGAGAAGGTTGAAAGCAATCTACTTTACAAAGTAAGGCTGCAAATGGATTTTTGAGGTTTGTTACGAATCTGGAACAGCCTCCAACAAGGTGCTTTAAATCAGTTACTTGCGTACTCTATTCATGTATTCGGACAAAGCCTGTCCCGTGAAGGATTTCTTAATTTTAGAAACCTGATCCGGGGTTCCCTGTGCCACCACTCTACCGCCGTCCTCTCCACCTTCCGGCCCCAGGTCTACGATCCAATCAGCATTGCGAATGACATCAAGATTGTGTTCGATTATGACCACGGAATTTCCCAGGTCTGTAAGCCGATGGATGACCTCAAGCAGTTTGCTCACATCTTCAAAATGCAGTCCCGTGGTGGGTTCGTCGAGCAGATAGAGAGTGCGTCCGGTCTGGCGCTTGGAAAGTTCTTTGGCCAGCTTCATGCGCTGGGCTTCGCCGCCTGAAAGCGTAACAGCGGATTGCCCCAGCTTGATGTAGCCCAGTCCCACATCATCCAGCGTTTGCAGCTTTTGCCGGATCTGCGGGATGTCTTCCAGAATAGGCAGCGCATCCGCGACGGATGTTTCCAGCAGATCGGCGATCGACTTGCCTTTGAATCTCACAGCCAGCGTTTCGTGGTTGTAGCGATGGCCGCCGCAAACCTCGCACAACACGTAAACGTCCGGCATAAAATTCATCTCGATGCGCCGCTCGCCCTCGCCCTGGCAATGTTCGCAACGTCCGCCTGAGACGTTGAACGAAAAGCGGCCAGCTTTGTAGCCGCGTTCGCGTGACTCCGGCAGCATGGCGTAAAGGTCGCGGATATGCGTAAACACGCCGGTATACGTTGCCGGGTTGGAACGCGGTGTCCGGCCAATGGGTGATTGATCAATGCGAATGACTTTATCAATGTGCTCGGCCCCGGAGATCGCTTTGTGGGCGCCGGGCTCTTCCCGCGATCGATAAAGCGCCTTGGCCAGCGCTTTATAAAGAATGTCATTCACCAGCGTCGATTTTCCTGAACCCGAAACGCCGGTCACGACCGTGATTACGCCCAGTGGAAATGTCACATCAACCGTGCGCAGGTTATTGGCTTTCGCGCCCAGGACAGTAACGGCTTTGCCATTGGTGGCCCGCGGCTCAAAACGCGCGGCAATATTTTTTTGTCCGGAAATATATTGGCCGGTGAGCGATCCTGGCTGATCCATGATCTGCCGCGGAGTGCCGTAGGCCACCACGCCACCGCCGAGAAGGCCTGCGCCTGGACCGAGATCGATGACGTAGTCGGCGCGACGGATAGTTTCTTCGTCATGCTCTACTACCAGCAC
>DASYKK010000035.1:0-16988 GCA_035995565.1 Candidatus Angelobacter sp. | reverse complement strand
CGAACCTGAAGATTGGCATTTGCGGCGAACACGGTGGCGATCCGGCGTCGGTGGAGTTTTGCCACAAAATCGGCTTGAACTATGTTTCGTGCTCACCGTATCGCGTGCTGACCGCGCGGCTGGCGGCGGCACAGGCTGCGGCGGCGGAGGAGTTGAAGACTGAGGGTGGACGCACCAAGTGATTCACCGCAAAGGGCGCGAAGGACGCAAAGAGCGGTTGATCTTTGCGTCCTTTACATTCCCACGCTATGTCCAAGAGTTACTGGACCCTTTGCAGTCTCTCAATCAGCTTTTGCGCGAGATTATCTTCTGATTCTGACCACAGGACCCGTCCGCTGATGCCGCTGCTGTTTTCAACAGCGCTGGTGAATGCGACAAGCTTATGCACATTGGCCTTGATCCGCTGTTCCAGGACATTGGTATAGTCGGCTTCCTCAAAAAGGAATGGGGCGTCCAGGCCGAAATCGACCAGTATGTGGCCGTTCTCCTGAAAAGTTCCTTCTTCGAACTGCGTACCGAAGACGATGATCTTCACAGTTTGCGGAAGCAAGACCCAGGTTTCATCCAGATCGCCTTCCTGGGTGGGTACCCAGAGGTCCCACAGAACTTCCAGTTCGTAGGCGTTATCTTCATGGAGGAACTCACCAGCCAGTAGAAGGGCACGTTCTGGGTCGGCGCGGTAGTCAAAAGTCTCCTGAAAGATGATGGGCTGATCCCATGAGATGCTGCGGATGGTAAGAGAGCCGATTCCGCCATGATCGGCAGAGAAAGGGAATTGCTTTAGCACGGAAAGCAGCCGCGGCAGCATTTCCGGCTCCTGAAAGCTGGGAAACCAGATACTTAGATAAAGACGGTCAGCCATAATCGCAAATATTGTAATCTGAGAAACGGAATCGAGCGGCTTGGCAGCTCTGTTAATGGGAGCGGCCGGCCAGCTTACCTTCGACTACAAATTCCGCATACATTCGATGCCCGGAGGCAGTGATGCGAACCATAAAATGGCTGACATTCTTGAGAGCATCTGTTCTGATTGTGATAGCCGGTGGGCTTGTCTCTAACGCGCAGCAGTCCCAGGAGAAGAAGCCGCTCATCGAAACCCCCTCAATGAGGCTAACCGCAGCCAGGAACGTCTTTATCACGCGGACGCACGGGAGCAGGATCCCGCTGGATGTAATCAAGTCCACTTTGGAAGGCTGGGGCCGGTTTACTTTCGTCGAAACACCGGAGAAGGCTGACTTGATCATTGAAATCTCTTCCACTGGGGATTCAGGCGTTCAGGTTTCAAGTTCGTCCAAGGTCTCGCCAGAGACTGGGAAAGAGGAGAAATCCACTTCCACCCGGAAAGACATTTCGCCGACAGAGGTCAAAATGACGGTTTTTGACTCCCGTAATAAGCGCGGGTTGTGGAGCGCCGCTGAGAGCGTTAAGTTCGCCATGAAGGAAAAGGGCAAAGAGAATAATCTGGTGGACGCCTCCGAGCGGCTGGCTTCGAAGTTCCATGACCGGCTGGAGCCTCCGGCAAAATGAAGAACGCCATTGGTCCCAGATAAGACAGGCGTCGCATGCGACTCTAAGTCTTTGCGGGCTGGAACGTATAGTGTATTAAGCCAGCATTCATGCGGGTAAATCGAACAACCCTGGCCAGAGTTAAAGAATCTTATCTATCACTGTGCGCCACTCATGCTCCCTTGCTCGTAGAGGGGCGTCCGCCTTCGTCCTACTTCTGTTCGCTTTAGCAGTAGCTGTACGCAGTAACGCCCAAGCTTCCACCCAAGGCCAATGGTCGGCGGTGACCAACTGGCCCACCCGAGCTATTCATGCAACTTTGTTGCCGGATGGCCGCGTCTTCTTTATCTCGTATTACGCGGAATCGTTGCAGCCCAACATCTGGGATCCGGTGAGTGACACATTCACTGCGACGGGAGCATCGTCGTTCGCGCTATTCTGCGCCGGCCATACCACACTGGCCGACGGACGCGTCTTCCTGGCCGGTGGCCATGTTGCCGATTACGTGGGATATGCGCATGCCGTGATCTTTGATCCAGCAACTAACGGGTTTACGACGCTGCCGGACATGAATGCGCCTCGCTGGTATCCCACGACCACGACTTTGCCCAACGGCGACGTCCTGGTAGTTTCAGGCGACATCAATTCGAACACAAATGTTGACGTGCTCCCTCAGGTTTTCCAGTTTTCCAGTAAGAGCTGGCGGAATCTGACGACCGCCCAGCTGGCGCAACCGCTCTATCCTAATATGCTGGTGGCGCCGAATGGCAAGGTATTCAATGCAGGCCCCAGCCGACAGACGCGCTATCTGGACACCTCTGGGACAGGCGCGTGGAGTAACGTTGCCGTGCTGAACTTCAACGGCTTCCGTGACTATGGTCCGGCGGTGATGTATGCCCCGGGCAAAGTCGCTGTGATTGGCGGCGCCGACCCACCAACAGCGACATCGGAGGTGATTGACCTCAATGCGGCCACGCCGGTATGGAAGTACAGCGGCAACATGCATTATCCGCGGCGGCAGCACAATGCGGTGATCCTGCCGGATGGAAAAGTTTTTATCGTCGGCGGAAGCAGCGCGAGCGGGTTCGATACTTCTACCTCGCCAGTGATGCCGACGGAGATGTGGGACCCTGCTACGGGGCAATTCACAGTCATGGCCAGCATCGCCGCTTATCGCGGCTACCATTCAGTGGCTCTGCTGCTGGCCGACGGACGGGTGCTTTCCGCAGGCGGGAATGTTGGCGGTCCTAACGCTCAAGTTTTCTCGCCTCCTTATCTTTATGCCGGAGTGCGCCCCAGCATAGCTTCCGCTCCTGTCAGCGGTGGCTACGGACAGAGTGTTTTTCTAGGGACGCCGGACGCCAACTCCATCAGCAGAGTCACATTGCTGCGTCAAGCGTCGGTAACTCATACCAACAGCATGAGCCAGGGATTCCTCTCGTTGAGCTTTACCAAGACAAGCACAGGGCTTAACGTCACCATGCCGGCAAATGCAAACCTGGCGCCGCCCGGTTATTACATGCTGTTCATACTGAACGGTTCCGGGGTTCCATCCGTCGGCAGCATCATCCAGATTTCTTCGACCGTCGCGGCTGTGGGAACGGTAACCGGAAAAGTCACGAATGACCAGGGCGCGCCGATTTCTGGTGCATCCGTTTCTTCCGGCGGCAATGGCGCCATCACTGGAGCCGACGGTGGCTATACCTTGCAGGTCCCCGGCGGAGCGTCAACTCTTACGGCGGCGCTAGCCGGATACCAGAATGCTTCGGAGAGCGTAACCGTAACGGCTGGTGAAAGCACGGAGGCTGATCCACTGAAAATTCAGCCCATCAATCCAGGCAACATAAGCGGCACTGTGACGGACGGCAATGGCTACGCTCTTTCCGGCGCGACAGTTTCGGCTGCTGGACTAAGCACGACCAGCGGCGGAGATGGCAACTACGCACTCAACAATCTTCCTGCCGGACAAACGAGCATCCTGGCTGGGCTCACTGGCTATCAGTCAGGGTCGACTGTCGTGAGCGTGGTAGCGGCTTCCTCGACCGTAGCTCCGCCAATCACGCTGGTTTCCAGCAGCGGGTCAATCTCCGGCACGGTAAAAAACTCCGCCGGATCGCCGATCGTCGGTGCTTCTGTTGGTTATGGCGGAGGCACGGTCACGACCGATTCATATGGCAACTACACACTCATTGGAATCCCCGTCGGAACCGTCCAATTGGTGGCGTCAGCCCAGGGGTTTCAAAGTATGACGCAGAATGTCACTGTTGCCGGCGGCAAAACCAGCGCGGCAGATTTCGCACTCTCCGCTGCCAGCGCCAACGGAACGGTGGCTGGCAAAATTACAAATGCACAAAACGGCGCAATCGTTGCCGGCGCAACAGTAAGCTGGAACGGTGGATCGACAACCAGCGAT
Source organism: Candidatus Angelobacter sp. (assembly GCA_035995565.1). Taxonomy (GTDB): domain Bacteria; phylum Acidobacteriota; class Terriglobia; order Terriglobales; family Acidobacteriaceae; genus Angelobacter. The sequence goes on along the minus strand of DASYKK010000035.1, from coordinate 13,069 downwards.
GCCAGCGGGATTTATGCCCTCGCTAATGTTCCTGCTGGAACGCAGAACATTACGGCGATTAAGACTGGCTACCTGCCCCACACCCTCACGGCGACCGTGACCGGTGGCGCAACCAGCAATTTGAATATTCCTATCGCCACGGGCGGAAAAATAACGGCGAAAGTTGTTGCGCCCAGTGGAGCCGTTGTCAGCGGCGCAACTGTCACGATCAAAGGCGGCAGCATTGCAACCACTGTAGTGGGCTACACCAGCAGCACGGGATTGTTTACCACCAACTGGGTTCCCAGCGGAACCTACTCGGTTTCCATTTCGAAAACAGGGCATGCCACGCAGACAAAAACTACCACGGTTGCCAGCGGCGCCACTGCGTCGCTCACGTTTGCCGGATTCTAGGAGAAGCACCATGAAACGCGGCCAATTCACAAAATTGCTGATGATCGGCGTTATCATTTTTTTCCTGGCTTGCGGCGCGGAAGCGCAGACCTATATTGCCATTGATCTGGGCACTCTTCATGCTGGCAGTGCGCGCGTCCATGGCGTGAATGAGTCCGGACAGGCCGTTGGAGCTTCCGGACATCCGCACGGCGCAGAGACGCATGCCTTTTTCTGGCAGAAGCAAGGCGGCATTCGTGATCTTGGCGCCCTCCCCGGAGGCGACTATAGCTCGGCCTTTGCTATCAATGACGCCGGCATCGTTGTGGGAACCTCCAACACTTCAACCAGTTCGCACGCGTTTTCCTGGACTGTCGCCCAGGGCCTGCGCGATCTTGGTACCCTGCCTGGCGCCAACGCAAGCTCGGCGTTTGCCATCAACAATCAGGGCCAGATTGCGGGCAGCTCAGGCGCCCATGCCGCTCTCTGGACAGGCGGGAACATTCAAGATCTGGGGACACTCGGCGGCCCCACCAGTGAAGCGCATGGAATCAATAATCTTGGCGAGGTCGTCGGGGGATCTGATACCAGCTCAGGTCCGCACGCCTTCCTGTGGAAACAGGGCGCTATGCAGGACCTGGGGCTTCTTCCCGGCGATACCAGCAGCCGCGCCGACCATATCAATGACAGCGGAATGGTCGTTGGCGCTTCTCAGGGCAGCGGCGGCATTCGTGCTTTTGTCTGGACCAGCACCGCTGGAATGCAACAGCTCGGGTCGCTCTCTGACGGCATCTACAGCGAAGCCTTTGACGTTAATAATGCCGGACAGGTCGTCGGCGAAGTGGCCAGCGCCCTTGGCACACGGGCATTTCTCTGGACTGCCAAAAATGGGTTGGTCGATTTGAACGAAGCGGTCGCCAATCTTCCCGGTGACGTGGTGCTGACCGGCGCATTTGCCATCAACGAAAAAGGACAGATTGTTGCCTTTGGACTGAAAAGTTCCAAAGTCAACCGCCACCAGGAAATGTCGGCCGATAGCCACGTCCATGCCGGACCAACCCGGATCTTCCTGCTGACACCGCAGTAATTGCGCGCTCAAGAACCTGGCGGCCGCAAAACAGGGGCGATCGGTTATAATCCGCCCATGTTAGGTGGACGCACCAGCGAGCAGTGGATCGCACAATACGCCAGCAGTCATACTCATCCGGTGAACCGGTTTTGCCATAGCGTCGGCATCCCACTGATTGTTGTCTCCCTGGCGCTGGGCGTGGCCGCCGTTTTCTATCGTCCGCTCTGGATGGTTGCCGCTGGGTTATTCGTGTTTGGCTGGCTTTTGCAATTCGTTGGACACGCCTTTGAGCACAAACAGCCCGAGTTCTTCCAGGACTGGCGCTTTCTGCTGGTAGGCGTGCGCTGGTGGTGGGCCAAAATGCGCGGCAGAGCCTAGGCTTCTACTAAAAACCCTGCCTAATCGGCCTACTCGCGACGCTTACGATACTGTGGAGGGTTGCAATGCGACCGCAGCCAAAGGCGCAACATAGTTCTCAATAGCATTGCAAAGCTCCACTCTATGGATCGGCTTAACCAGATAGTCGTCCATACCAGCCGCCAGGCACCGTTCGCGGTCCCCTTTCATCGCATGCGCCGTCAGAGCGATAATCGGAGTATGCATGCCGCTCTGCTGTTCCAGCAGCCGGATGCGTCGTACCGCTTCGAAGCCTCCCATTTCGGGCATCTGCACATCCATGAGGACTAAATCGAACTTTTCTCTCTCGAATGCCTCCACCGCTTCTCTGCCGTTTTTCGCGAGTACGCAGGTGTGGCCAAGCTTTTCCAGCAGATGAATCGCGAGGCGCTGGTTGACTGCATTATCTTCTGCCAGCAGGATGTAATGTCCAGATCCAGTTCTCTTCGTAACGGGCGTGTGCGCGGGTGCCGCTGGCGGCACTGCGGCCGGCGCCACCGTTTCTGCCAGGACCTTCAGAATTGACTTCATCAGCTCCGATTGCAGAATTGGCTTGATCAGATACTGCGAGACTCCCAGATCGCGACAGCGTTTGGTGTCATTGAGCTGTTGCGCTGAAGTGAGCATCATAATGGTGACACCCTGAAGCTTGGGGTTCTTTCTGATTTGATTGATAACTTCGAAACCATCCATCCCCGGCATATGCCCGTCCATCAACACCAGGCGAAATGGCTGGTTTTTGCGCGCGGCTTCCTCCAGGGCTGGAAGCGCACTGAATCCGCTGTCGCAGCACGTAGCCTTCATATCCCACCGTGTGAGTATCTCGTACAGAATGCGCCGGTTGGTCGCGTTGTCATCCACCACCAGCACCGGGATACCGCGTAATGCGCTGCTGTTTAACTGTTCCTGTTTCGGCTGTGCTGCTTTGTTCAGCGCCAGGCGGGCAGTGAAGTGGAACCTACTTCCATGGGCCGGTTCGCTTTCCACCCAGATGGAGCCGCCCATCATTTCCACCAGGCGCGAGGAAATCGTGAGCCCAAGTCCTGTTCCGCCGTAGACACGCGTAGTCGAGTTGTCCGCTTGATTGAATGCTTCGAAAATGGCTGATTGTTTTTCTTTGGGGATTCCGATTCCTGTGTCACGAACGGTGAAGTGCAGGTGAACGTCCTCGCCGCTAATAGTCTCGGCCTGGACGGCAAGCGCCACTTCGCCTTGGTTGGTAAACTTGATCGCATTATTCAGCAGGTTAAGCATCACCTGGCGCAAGCGTCCTGGGTCTCCGCAAAGATCCACGGGTGTAGCGCCACCGATTTCAAAGGTAAGTTCCAGACCTTTCTCATGCGCTTTCAGCGCCACCGTCTTGACCGTCTCGCCGACGACAGTCTGCAGGTTGAATTCACTCGAATCCAGTTCCATCTTGCCGGCTTCAATTTTGGAGAAGTCAAGGATGTCGTTAATGAGCGTCAGAAGGGAGTCGGCTGAGGATTTCACCATGCCGAGGAACTCCCGCTGTTCTTCAGTGAGCTCGGAATCCAGCGCTAACTCGGTCATGCCAATGATTCCATTCATTGGCGTACGAATCTCATGGCTCATGTTGGCCAGAAACTCGCTCTTTGCCTGGCTGGAAGCCTCAGCGGCGTCCTTGGCAAGGATCAGCCGGTCGTTCGTCTTCTGGAGTTCGACAGTTCGAATTGCGATCTCATCTTCCAGGTGCTCACGGTGCCGCTGCAGCGCCGCATCTCTGCCCCCGATTTGCTCCAGCATTTCGTTGAACCCATCAATCAGCAACCCTATCTCGCCCTTGCTGCTCCGCGGCACGCGGAGCGCATAGTTCTTCTCTTCAGAAACTTGCTTCGTTGTGGCCGCCAGGGCCAGGATCGGGCCGGAAATTACGTGCTCCGCTTTGTGGGCAATAAGAAACGCTATCAATGATGACAGCAGAAGAACAAGAACCGCGACCGTAATGGACTTGTGAATCCTGGCTTTCATTTCACCCAGGTCCGCCCTGAGATAAATAGTCCCAATCACCTGCCCATCAAGCGTGATCTTTCTTACGGTATCGAGATAATCGCGCGTAAATACCGATCTTTCTTTCGTGCCATCAAGGGGCGTGAATGCCGGCACGTCTGGCCGATAATAACTCGCGAAAACCTCCCCATCCTTCGCCAGGAGGAAAGCTGCTTCGATGTGATCGTCGTAGTCGGCTCCCGCCTTGGTATCGGCCTCAAACAGGTCAGACAATAGCTGGGTAGCTGAATTTTTGTCGTGGAAAGTCAATGCCGCTGCGCTGTTCGCGCCCACCATTTGCGCAAGCATGTTCAAGGTTCCAACCATCTTCTGGCGAAAGGCGAAGTGCTCGTAGCCCACGAATGCTCCGAGACCAAGAAGCAGGGCCACACTGGTGGTGAGCATCACAACCACGAGGACCTTTGCTCTGATTGAATTCATTGAAAATACCCGCATATTTGTGCTCCACTGATTTGCTGCTGCGTTATCTTGAAACGTTTCTGTCGTCGGCTCTCAGCGCCGTCCCCGCACGATCTTGGCCAGGGACAGCAGTTTTGAGCTAACCTTCAGCCCTGCTTCTTCAGCAAGCTGCTGGTTTATTTCAAAACTCAGCCGGTTATCTGTGTTGACGAGACCCAGCATGCTGCCTTCGTCTGTGAAGTCTTTTTCTTCCGCCACGGTAAAGGCGTATGTACCTTTGGCCTCTGCCAGAAGAGACTTCCGTTCCTTGCCGGGCACGTTGCCGATGAAAAGCATGTGGCACTGCTTCAATGGCTGATGATGATCGATCGGCATTACTGAGACAGCGCGGCCATTCAGCTTCTGGCCTATAGCCAAAACTCCCAACGCATTTGCAACATCAGTAGCTCCTGAAACGCAGATTCGGAACAGCCCCGTCTGGTCCGCAAATGCTGTGGCTGGCCATTCCACAAACTTGCCGAAGTTCAGTAGAAAAGCAGCCTTCACCTGGTCCTCATCGGCCGAGCGCATCTGCGCCGATGCTGTGGCTCCCGGCAAGGACACGACAATTGCCAGTAATATGTGCGCGGCGCAGAATCGGTGTTTCGCCGCATTGGGAGATTTGGAAACTCGAATCATTTTACAAAGCCCAGCGAATCTGACCGTAAATGTTGCGGCGTACCCAGCTGTGAATATTTCCGTCCGGCTGGTTGTACTCCAACTGACGGGCTCGTAAAAGGTTTTGTCCCACCAGGCTGAACTCCATCTGGGCTACTCGCCATGACAGCCGGGAATTCAATTCCGTATATCCAGGTGTGTCCTGTTCAACCAACCGGTCAACAAACCTGATTGAGGTATCACTCTCAATCTGTCGCGTCAGGTTGTAGCTGGAGTGCACGCTAGCCTGATGCCGTGGCGTACTGGTCTCATCTTCGATAAAGCGAGAGTCGGTACTGCCGGCACGCGCCTTTAATGACATGTCCAGCCACGAGTACGTCGCCAGCAGCTTCCAGGCTTTCGTCGGCATCCACGTGGTTGCGATTTCAGCGCCAAAACTTTTGCCGTAAAGATTGTTGCCGTAAATCGCCGGTATCACCAGATGAGTAGGGCCGGGAACCGTCTCCAGGAAGGGAGTAAGGTTCTCTTCGCTTCTAAGATTGGTGTAATGGTTGTAAAACGTCGCCAAATCGAAGGAGACCTTGTGATTCGGCTGAATGCGGTAACCAAATTCGTACGCAATCAGGTTTTCTGGACGCAGATTGGGGTTGCCATTGAGACGAATGACATTGGTTATGCCGTCGTCGCCAGGAAAAGCCGCCACTTCGGCCTGCCTGCTGCGCTCTAGTCCCGAAGGCGTGCGCACTGCGCGCGATACTGCTGCCCAGAGTGAATTCTTCTGGTTAGGAGTCCACAGTACGCGTGCGGTAGGTTGTACGTTGGCGCCGCTAAAATTGTTTCCTTCGATCTTTGTTCCAACAGTCAGACGCAGGCGGTCCGGAAACAGGCTGATTTCATCTTGGACAAAGCCATTGCCTAGATAAGTCGAATAGTGATCGGGGTTGAAAGAAGACGCACCGCTCGCGAGCACGTGATTCAAACTGCGGTTGAAGCGAAATCCACTTCCCCACACTATGTTGTTGCGGGATCCATAAAGACGATGCATCTGGAAATCCAGATCGTAAGTACGATTGTCAGAGTCAAGAGTGAGACTGTTCCTGGTGGTGTTGTCGACGTAAAACTGAAGGCTCAAATCGGAGCTCTTGGAAAAGGTGCGAGTCCAGCGGGCAAGCAGATTCTGTCCGCGTAACGCGCTCGGACTATCGAATTGCGTCAACGCCGCCAACTCGACTGCAGCCGAATCGAGAGCTTTGTCGATGCCGTCTTCGCGGCCGCGAAGCAAGTCTCCTTGAAGCGTCAGAGAATCACGGCTGTTGAGCTGCGCATCGGCACGAAAGCCGCCACGGCCCAGGTTCCAGCCATCAGGCTGTTCCTTGCCGAATGCATCCACAAGCGGCGTGGTGCGTGAATACTTTGAATACAAGCGGTACTGAACTTTGTCGCCTATGTGTCCGCCGTAGCGAGCGGCGCCCGCACCCTTGTCTGTAATCCCCGCCTCTGCCACTATAAGCGCCCCTTGAGTATCCTTTGCCCTCTTGCTGATAATGTTAATCACGCCATTCACTGCGTTGGCTCCCCACAATGCTCCTCCTGGGCCGCGGATTACTTCGATCCGCTCAATGTCGTCCAGAAGTGGATTTTGAATGTCCCAATAGACACCGGAGCTGAATGCATCATAGAGCGTGCGTCCATCCATCAATACCAGCAACTTATTGCCGCGTTGATCGGCGAAGCCACGAGCCGATACTACCCACGTGGAGGCATTCATCCTCTCCACTGTTAGCCCCGGCACAGTACGTAACACTTCAGGAAGACTGGTTGCGCCGGAGCGGCGAATGTCATCCTGGCTAATCACGTAGATGGCCGCTGCTGTATTCGAGACCCGCTCTTCGTGTTTTGCCGCTGACGTGACTTTCACGTCGAGCAACTGCTCCAGTGACATATCACCTATAGCCTGGTGCTTCGAATCGGTTTGTTCTCCCGATGGCGCGGCGACCACGACTCGCGATGACAAGACCAAAGAGACAAGAACGGCGATAGTAAAACCCTTCAAGATTAGCGATTTCACAAAATTAGGACTTTCTACTTTCCTTGGGCGTAGGCAGCTTTCCGCATCGAACATGCGGTAACTGACGCCAAGACGAGTGCACATTGCGCGCCGTTTGCAGATTGCTGTCGGTTCAGCGAGTTACAGAGATCGGGCCATTGCAGAAGTGTCCAGAATCTGGACAGACAGGAGGAATTCCATACACTTGCGCTCACGGGAGACAGGACGTTTCCCGGCGCAATTGCAGGGGAGCTATTGCGATGAGTGTGTTGATTGGTGTTTTCGAGGCGAGGAATTGAGTCCTTATTTCTTTCTCGTCTTGGCTATTGCGTCCAGGACTGCATCATCCACTTTCTCGCTCTTAAGCCGTGTTTGCCGTTCCGCTGTCAATTCAAAAGTTACGCCATGCTGCTTGATCCGATCAGTGAGTTGCGCGGGGTTCACGCGGTTTCCCACCATCAGTTCAATATCCTCAAAGCTTAGTCCATCCGACTCTTTGCGTTCCTCCTGAAGCCGTTTGGCTGTTGCTTCCACTTCACGCATCACGCGCATAAAGTTTCCGCCCAGGATTTTAAGGATCTGCTCACGCGTGTAGCCGCGCTGGTAGAGGGCCTGTGTGATTTTGGGTAGGTCCGCGGCGGAATCAATGCCTTCCGGCAGGGAAGTTACGCCATCAAAATCTGACCCCAGTCCCACATGGTCTATTCCCGCCACTTTAGCAACGTGGTCAATATGATCGATCAGCGATTTGAACGGCGGACGTGGAAACTGCGCTGCCCATTTTTTTTCAATAGCCGCCGTTTCCTCGTAAGTCACCGGGCTGCCATCAGGATGGGGATGCGCCTTTTTATAAGCGTCCACTTCGGCGTCGCGCTGCTTGATTTTCTCCGGATCAGAGGATGCCTTGCGGTAGTTCTCATCGATAAAGGCAGAGTAGAAGTTCACCATCACCACGCCGCCATTGTTGGTCATGGCACGAAGCATGTCGTCGGTCATGTTGCGGGGCTGGTTGGTCAGCTCTCGCGAAGAGGAATGCGACGCGATCACGGGCGCCTGGCTCGTCAGCAGTGCTTGATAAAACGTGGCGTCAGAAACATGCGAGATGTCAACAATCATACCCAGCCGGTTCATCTCACGAACTACATCTTTGCCGAAATCCGTCATACCGTTGTGGTGCTTGACGTTGGGGTTCTGGATGTCGCCGGAAGAGTCGGCCCACTCATTGGTGTTGGACCACGTCAGGGTCATGTAGCGGACGCCCACGCGGTAAAAATCACGCAGCAGACGCATGTCATTTTCAATGGCGTGTCCGCCTTCAATGCCCATCAGCGCGGCGAACTTGTGCTGGTCATGGGCCCGAACAATATCGTCGGCCAAAAATGCCATAGTCATTTTGTCGGGATGGCGCGCTGCCTGCTGGTATACGCTGTCAATCAAGTCCATGGCGCGCTGGGAGTAATGTCCCTTGAACTCCGGCTCAACCCAGATGGAGAAGAACTCTGCCCCCAGGTTCCCCTGCCTGATCTTGTCGAGATCGATATGGCCTTCAGTTACTGGGGTGTTCTGGCCCAGATCAAAATTTTCGTCAAGGAAGCGTTGCGGCGTGTCGGCGTGCGTGTCCACAATGAGAGCGGATTGATGGATAACCAGCGCTGGGTCAGCCTTGGGCTGCGTTACAGGCGCGGCCCTGGCGGTTTTCTTATGTGGAGATGAATGTTGTGCGAGCGCTAAAGTTGAAAGCAGGAGAAAGCATACAAGAGAACGTTTTGGCTTCATTCTCTGGCAATTTTATCAGCCAGTATGTTCGCCTCACGCCATTCTGTATAACGATCTGAAACCATCACGTGGAAGCAGGCCTGCCGGCGCTCTTCCGCAGCTTCTACCAGTCCCTGGTCGCGCATGTTCTTGAGGTATTCTTCAATCCATGCGTGCTGGGCGCGGGTCAATCCGCGCTTGGCCATATCGAAGGTAATGCCGGCAAGGTGGGATGAAGCATGTTCTCCCACTTCCGGGGCCGCATTGTGATTGTGGCGGCGGAGCTTCTGCTGCTGTTCCATGGTGCGCACTGCGGAAGTTACCTGCAGTGGTGTGCGGAACTCTTTGAAATAAGCTTCACTCATGTCCTGAAGAAACTGGTTGCACCAGGGACGGCAATATCTCTTGTCAGACTGGAGTGACGGATTCACTCGCAGCGCGCGGGTCTCGACGATCGGCACCAGTTCCTGCGTGCGTTCCAGTTCTATGAGCTGATCGTTATCGGCGATACGCGGCAACTGCAGCCGGTCAATTTCTTCATTCTGGCGAACCATGGAATCCATGGAGCCACGCAGAACCGGGTTCCACGCTACGCGGCGAACATGTCCGCGATGATGCCGATAACGCGTAGTATAGCGGCTGGCAGCCGAAGCCGGCACTGTGGCGGCTAGCGTCATCAGGAAAATCGACGAAGTGATTAATATCTTGTTGGCGCTCATCGGGTCCTGTTCTGATACAAAAGGTCAGACACATACAACATCGGCATTAGATGACAAATTCTAAACCAGAGCTGCCGCATCTGTACCCAGCTATTTACCTGAATTTTCATAAATTTACGGAACACTGGGGCATTCGCTGGAAGATACTTTCGTAATCAACAGGATAGGGTGGCTGACAAAAATTGTGAGTTTTCTGATCTGTTCGCCAAATTTGTTTTGACAACTGAAGTTGGGACTTTGAAAACTGGCCCAAGGTCGTCTCCATTTGAGACGGTTGGCTCTAATGTCCTAATTGCGACCCTACCGCAATGGGCAGTTCAAAATACATGTGCGGCACGACTTCTTGCTTCCCTATGTTGTAACAAGAGTATTATTACTGCTGTTTTTATGGACACAGAAGGTGCCAAAAGGCCACCGAAGACGCGTCAGCCGAGTTTGCCCAACCAGGTTCTTGAGCTGATGGCTTCGGACTCAGAGGCGCGTTGAGTGCACTTTCTGCGAGCATCATTGCGGCTTGCGCGCGGACGCTGGCTGGACCCTCAATTCGCTGGGTGAATATAAGACCTTCAACCCGGCAGCGGGTTTATTTTGCCAACCACACCAGCCATCTTGATTTTGTTGTGCTCTGGTCTGTATTGCCGCGAAAACTCCGCTCTATGACCCGTCCGGTTGCCGCCAAAGATTATTGGAACTCCGGACTGAGGAAGCGAATCGCCCACAACGCATTCCATGCTGTGCTGATTGAACGCGGCAGGAAAACGCTTGAAGGTGACCGTGCTGCAGCCGCTCGAAACACGCTGGAGCAACTTCTTCAGGCTCTGGAAGAGGGAAATTCATTGATCGTCTTTCCCGAAGGCACACGTGGCGATGGCCTGGAAGTGGGGCCATTTAAGAGTGGCATCTATCACGTGTGGGCAAGAAGACCAGATGTGCAATTTGTGCCGGTCTATCTCTCGAATTTGAACCGTATTTTGCCGAAAGGAGAATTCTTGCCGGTGCCGGTGATCAGCCGCGTCGTCTTTGGACCGGGGTTGAAGCTGGAGAAAGACGAGACCAAGGAATCTTTTCTACGAAAGGCGCATGAGGCAGTATGCGCGTTGAGGGAAGCATGAATTTCAAGCTCGATCACCAGATGTTCCTGGTCCTCAACGGCATTATTGGGGGGCTGGTGGTGGCCAGACTGGTTGGCTTCGCACTTTCCCGCGGCGCACAGTCCGAAGAGCGCAAATCCGCAATTGACGATCTCAATGCCCGCATCCGCGGCTGGTGGATCATGATTGCAATCTTCTACATTTCATTTGTCATTGGCCCGGCGGGATCCATGCTGCTGTTTGCGTTTGTATCGGTGCTTGCTTTGCGGGAATACATAAGCCTCATCAGCACCACGCGCGCCGATCATCGCATGCTTTTCTGGTCCTTCTTTGTGTTTACTCCGTTGCAGTACTGGCTCTGGTACAAGGGCTGGTACGGGCTCGCCGTGATCCTCATTCCCGTTTATGCCTTCCTGTTTGTTCCCATTCGACTGGCATTAGCTGGGGAGACTACCGGCTTTCTTGACAGAGCTGCCCGCATTCAATGGGGGTTGATGGTTTGCGTGTACTGTATCAGTTACGCGCCCGCTCTGCTTACGCTCAACATTCCCGGCTATGAAGGGCAGAATGCCAAGCTCCTGATGTTCCTCGTGATTGTGGTGCAGGTGGGTGAGGCCTTTCAGTATGTCTGGACAAAGTTGATAGGCAAAAGGAAAATTGCGCCCAACATTTCGCCCGATAAAACCTGGGAGGGCTTTATTGGCGGCCTTGCGACCACGGTAGCTCTGGGTACCGCTCTATGGTGGATGACTCCTTTCACGCCAGTTCATGCGCTATTTTTATCTCTGGCGGCCGCGCTCATGGGCTTTGCCGGCAGCCTCACTATGTCAGCCATTAAGCGTGATCGCGGGGTCAAGGATTTTGGCAGCACGATCGACGGCCACGGCGGAACACTGGACCGATTGGACTCTATTTGTTTCTCAGCGCCTCTGTTCTTTCATCTCACGAGATGGATCTCTGTCTCGGGCCACCCATTCCTGTTCCGTTAAGTGAAATTGATATATACGGGAGGCTGGTTTTCAAACTAAAGTCATATTGTCGGTGAACCCCTGTCTGCAATACGCTTGTGTGTTACCTCTTACAACAAAGGTTGTTGCCAATGAAACAACGCTTCGGGCTGTTATTTTTATTCCTTGCCTGCGCACTCGCGTCTGCTCAAACCAGGGATTGCGGTGCTCTGACCCGTCAAGCGCTCGACTTGAGCGGATTTAACCAGTCGATCGATCACATTGCCGACGTGATTTCTTCCGAGCAATTCATGCAGCAGATACGCGGAAGGCAATCCGCCGACGAGTTCATCGCCATCTTTCAGCCGATTTTCGAAAAAGAATTCAATGCTGCCCTGCTTCGCAGCGAATTGCAGAACCGCGTAGCCGCTCATTGCAGTGCCCAGCAAATGGACCAGACGGTGCAACGCCTGCAAACCCCGTTCATCGCCCGCATGCTTTCGCTTGAATCAGCGATTAACACTCCGGAAGGCCAGAAGAAACTGAAAAGATACATCAATATTGCTCAAACGGTACCACCTACAGACGAGCGGATGGACGCCTTGGATGCGTTGGACGCCAGTTCAGGCGCGAGCGATTTTGCCGCGGACTCAACCATTGCAGTTATGCGTGGAATGATGAACGGACTTGGCGCGCCGCCTGAGATCGTGGCCCAGGTCCAGGCGCACCGCAAGGACATCAAGGCCCAGGTCCAGAACAATGTCGAGCTTTCCATGAGCGTGATTTATCACGGCGTGACTCGTCCTGAACTTCAGCAGTATGCAATAGAGCTCTCCTCGGAGCCATTAAAAGGATTTAACGCCCAAGTGCAGAAGGTTTTCCTGGAGATCGTCGAGGAGCGGTCCAAAGCCATGGGCCAGGACTTGAAGAAAGCCATTCCCGCCCGCAAAAGCTAGCCGCGGAAGAAGTCTTTGATTGCCTGCTTCATTACTTCGCGGCCCGTATCCGCGATGGCCTTGGTAAGAGGAATGTCCTTGGGGCAGACCTCCACGCAGTTTTGGGCGAAGCCGCACTCCTGAATACCGCCATCACCCATCAAAGCCTGAAGGCGTTCATGCTTCAGAGCCTTGCCGGTAGGGTGCTGGTTGAACAGACGCACCTGGGCGATGGTTGCCGCCCCAACAAAACCGGTGTTCTCATTGAACTGCGGACACGCTTCCATGCAGCAACAGCAGGAAATACAGCGCGAAATCGGGTAAGCCTCTTCCTGCTCCGAGGGATAAACGCGAGGACCGGACCCAAGGTCGTAGGTGCCGTCAACCGGCACCCAGGCTTTTACGGCCTTTAGGTTCTCAAAGATCACGCCACGGTCGACCGCCAAATCGCGCACGATCGGGAACTTGCTGAAAGGTTCCACACGGATTGGCTGCTCCAGTTTGTCGACCAGCGCCGAGCAGGCCATGCGCGCCTTGCCGTTGATCAGCATGGCGCACGAGCCGCAGACCTCTTCCAGGCAGTTGGAATCGTAAGCGATGGGAGTCGTGGTCTTGCCATCGCGCGTCACAGGATTAGCGGCGATCTCCATCATG
>DASYKK010000034.1:0-3238 GCA_035995565.1 Candidatus Angelobacter sp. | reverse complement strand
AGCCACCAACTCAATACCTGCACCGGTCCACTGCAATACGCCGTCAGGGCGATGGCCGCCGAACACGCCAAAACATTTTTGCGCGCCATGGCAGGCAAAGAGAAAACCAAACACAATACGCAATGCCGCATACGCAGTCGGTTCAAACTTCTTCAGTAGATTCATCTCATTCCTTTGGTTGTGAGCTGAGATTCAGGGGGCCGATTATAGCAATGCGCATTTGCCCGGACTGCTGCACGACCATCTACACCACAAAATATTTTGCTTGAGGATGATGCACGATAATCGCCGACGTCGACTGTTCCGGCTCCATGTGGAAGCCGCTGGTCAACCGGACGCCAATATTCTCTTCCGGTTTCAGTAGAGCAAACAATTTGGTTTGATCTTCCAGGTTCGGGCATGCGGGATATCCAAATGAGTAGCGCGATCCGCGATACTTCTGGTGAAACAAATCTCCCACCCGCGGCGCATCTTCGCCGGCAATTCCCAGTTCTTCCCTCACCTGCTTATGAAACAGCTCAGCCAGCGCCTCTGCCGTTTCCACGCTCAGCCCATGCAGGTAGAGATACTTCGTAAACTCGCCCGCGTCGAAAAGTTTTTTGGTTTCTTCTGAAGCGCGGCTGCCAATCGTAACTACCGATAGGCCAATCACGTCGAGCTTGCCTGAGGCCTTGGGCTCGAAGAAATCAGCAATGGACAGCTTGCGTCCTTCGCGCTGCCGCGGAAAAGTAAACTTCGCAATCACCTTCCGCGCCTCCGGTGTCTCAAAAAGCACCACATCGTTACCGTCGGCCACGGAGGCAAAGTAGCCATAGACCACTTTGGGTTCGAACCAGTCTTTCGTCACGACTTCTTTCTGCAGCTCAGAAAGTACAGGAACATACTTTTCATCCACGATTCGCAGATAATCCGCCTGCGAAGCTGTCTTCAACTGCCACTGGTTCTTGAACAGCGCTGTGTGGTTGATGTACTTGAACACTTCATTCAGGTCAAAGTCCTTACGCACACGCACGCCATAAAATGGTGGCAAAGGAATGTTCGGCGGAGGCTGTACGACCGAGGATCTCTCCGTGCTGGTGGAGCTTTCCGCGCCGGCAATGAGAGTTGTCTTGGCAAACTCTTTTCGCGTCCGACCTTCCTGCAGACGCGTCGCGCGCGCTCCGTTGCTCGAGGTCAAATCATCCATCAGGTGCAGTCCGGTAAACGCGTCATCAGCGTAAAACACTGAATTTGCATACTCGCGACGGAGATCGTCTTCCACATATTTGCGCGTCAGCGCAGCGCCGCCGCAGATTACAGGATAGTCCAGCGCCTGCGCCTGCAAATCCTGGATCACGTATTTCATTTCCAGCGTCGATTTAACCAGCAGCCCGCTCAACCCAATGGCATGCGCGCCGTGTTTCTTCGCGGCGGCAATAATTGAATCCGAGGGCTGCTTGATTCCCAGATTCACTACCTTGTAGCCGTTATTGGTAAGAATAATGTCCACCAGGTTTTTGCCGATATCGTGGACATCGCCCTTCACCGTCGCCAGCACCAGCGTGCCTTTCTGGTTGCCTTCTTTCTTTTCCATCTTAGGTTCAAGGTAGGCGACAGCCGTCTTCATCACGCCCGCGGAATCCAGTACGGAAGGCAGCTGCATCTTGCGCGCACCAAACAACTCGCCCACGGTTTTCATGCCATCGAGCAGGACCGTATTGATGATTTCCAAAGGCGAATAAGTAGTCAGAGCATCGTCCAGAATCTGTTCCAGAGTCTGCTTCTGCGCGCCATCGCCCAGAGCTTTTTCGCCGTTGATGATGCAGCGCTTCAGTTTGTCTTCAACCGACAGTGACTCCAGCGGCGCAGACTCAACCTGCGGCTGTTTGTCCAGTCCGGTGAAGTGCTGCATGTAAATCTGCAGTGGATCGCCCGCCGACTTGTCGTAATAAATCAGCTTCCGCGCCAGGTCCACTTCGATTTGCGGGATCTTATATAAAGGATAGATTTTGGCGTAGTTCACAATTGCCATATCCAGCCCATAATCCACCGCTTCTTTCATGAAAACGCTGTTCAGCACGCGCCGCGCGTAGGTATTCAGCCCAAACGAAATATTGCTCACCCCCAGAATCGTCTTCACATCCGGCAGTTCCTGCTTAATACCTTTCAGCGCGTTCAGCGTCTCCATGCCCGCCGTACGGTAGTCATCTTGACCGGTGGAGATCGGCAGCGTCAGCGCGTCAAAGATCAGATCAACCGGACGAATGCCGTACTTCTCGGTGGCCAGTTTGAAAATCCGCTTGGCGACCGCAACTTTTTTCTCCGCCGTCAGCGCCATACCGTCTTCGTCAATGGTTAGCGCGATCACCGCTGCGCCGTACTTCTTCGCCATGGGCAGAACTTTGGACGTGCGCTTCTCGCCATCTTCCAGATTGATGGAGTTAATGATCGCCTTACCGGGAATGCGCTTCAGCGCCTCTTCGATCACGTCGGCTTCGGTCGAATCCACCAGTACCGGCGCCGGCACGCGCGTCGCCACCTTTTCCAGGATCGTGCTCATGTAGAGTTTTTCGTCTTCGCCCACAATAGCGCAGCACAGATCCAGCATGTGCGAGCCTTCCGCCACCAGCTTTTTCGCCAGCGCCAGAATGTCGTCATACTTCCCCTCGCGGACCATGTTTTTGAAATGCTCCACCCGCGTGGTGGTATTCATTTCTTCCGCTACGATCAGCGGCTTGGGATCAAGATCGAGCGGGACGGATGAGTAAGCACTCGAGGCTGACGGCGTGACTTGCACTTCGCGCTTTGCCGGTTCGAGGTTCGCGCACAGATCAGCCACGGCCTTGATATGGATCGGGGTAGTGCCGCAGCATCCGCCCACAATCCTGACTCCGTATTCGGTAATGAATTTCTTGTGCCATTCCGCCAGGCTCTGTGGCGTCAGTCGATAATGCGCCACCCCGCCCACGTTTTCCGGCAGGCCGGCGTTCGGCAGGATTGATATTTCCTTGGGCGCGTTATGCGCTAGATAGCGCACCGCATCGTTCATTTCTTTTGGACCGGTCGCGCAGTTCAATCCCAGGATTTCGCAATCAAAAGGCTCCAGCGCAGTTTCCGCCGCGCTGATTTCCGTGCCCAGCAGCATCGTGCCGGATTCCTGCAATGTCACCTGCGCCTGCACAGGAATGCGTTTGCCCCGCTGCTTCATGGCTTCAAACGCGGCAGCTACGGAGACTTTTGTCTGAAGAATGTCCTGGCA
>DASYKK010000033.1:0-3876 GCA_035995565.1 Candidatus Angelobacter sp. | reverse complement strand
AATCGTCGGAACGATTGGCGGCGGCTGCGTCGAAGCAGAAGTGTGGGAAGCTGCCCGCGAATCGATGAAGACGGAAAAACCGCAGACGCTGCATTTCGATCTGAATAATAATCCCAAATACGATACTGGCCTGGTATGCGGCGGCACGCTGGAAGTTTTTGTCGAACCGGTTCTGGCCGTCTCGACCCTCTATATTTTCGGCGCGGGGCACGTGGCCTGGAGCCTGTATAAAGTCGCTCGCCTGGCTGGCTTTGACGTAGTCGTTACAGACGACCGCGAAAGCTATGCCAACCGCGAGCGCTTCCCTGACGCCCGTGACATTTACGCCGACGAATACGAGCGCGTCACTGCGCAACTGGCCCCGAACGATGCTTCTTACATAGTGATTGTGACCCGCGGGCATCGTGATGACATGCGGGTGCTGCGCTGGGCCGCTGAAACGCCGGCGCGTTATATCGGCATGATCGGCTCGCAACGCAAGACCATCGCCATCTATAAAGAGCTGGAAAAAGAAGGCATCGCCGCAGACAAACTTGCGCGCGTCTATGCGCCTGTGGGAATCGATATTGGCGCGATCACTCCGGAAGAAATTGCCATAGCGATCGTGGCCGAGCTGATTGCCGTCCGCCGCAACTGTGCTACGCCGCTGCCGCACATGAAGAGCGCAAAAGCAGCAGAAATCCTGAAGCAGTTATAGCTATGGCTCTTTCACCCTCATTTGCCGGCTTGATCCTCGCTGCCGGGGCATCTTCGCGCATGGGCCGCGACAAGGCGCTGCTGCCATGGCGCGATGGCACATTTCTCTCTTCCGCGATACGCGCGCTGCAACCGGTAACGGAGCTGGTGATCGTGGTGGCCGGAGCCAACGTGGCCAGTCTGGAGCCAATCGCAGATTCGCAAGCAGCATTCCTGGTGGTGAATCCGAACCCGCAACAGGGCCAGTTCAGCTCCCTGAAAGTGGGCTTGCAGGAAGTTCTTAATCGCGGGCGCGACGCAGCTATCGTTACGCTGGTTGATCGCCCGCCTGCTGAAGTTGATACCATTGAGCAGATCAAAGCGGCATTTCTTTCCAGCGACGAACAAATCTGGGCGGTGGTGCCGGAGTTCGGCGGCAAGCACGGCCATCCCATTGTGATTGGGCGCGAAATGATTGAGGCATTTTTACGTGCCCCGGTCCACAGCACCGCTCGTGACGTTGAGCATGCCAACCAGGCACACATACGCTACGTTCCCGTAAATGATCCGCTGGTAGTCGCCAACGTGGACACTCCTGAAGACTTTGAAAGACTTCGCGCAGGTACCGCCATTTGAAAACTGAGACCTCGTCCCCCAGCCAGCGTTTTTCTGACTCCGTCCTGGCGTTGCGTCCCCGCGTTGCCGTGTTTGATTGCGACGGCACACTGTGGAGCGGCGATTCCGGCGCCGATTTCTTCTACTGGGAAGTTGAGCGCGGATTGATTGCGCCAGAAGTCGCCCATTGGGCCACCGAGCGCTACAAAGACTACAAAGCCGGCAATGTGGGGGAAGACACCATGTGCGGCGAGATGGTCACCATCAACGCCGGAAGTTCGTTGCAGTCGCTGCAGGAAGCTGCGGAGGAGTTTTTCTCGAGCGTGGTTGAACCCCGCATCTTCCCGGAAATGCTGCGGCTCACGCGCGAACTGGAATCCATCGGCTGCGAGGTCTGGGCTGTCTCTTCCACCAATGACTGGGTGGTGCGCGAAGGCGTAAAGCGTTTTGGCATTCCGCGGCGGCGGGTGCTGGCTGCCTGCGTCCATATTGAAGACGGTTTGGTCACAGACCGCATCATTCGCGTTCCCAGCGGCCCCGGCAAAGCCACGGCAATCGCGGACGTGGTAGAGAAGCCGGTGGATGTGTGCTTTGGCAACTCCATTCATGACGCCGCCATGCTGGAGATTGCGCGGCACGCTTTTGCCGTAAATCCCAACCCTGATCTGGAAGAAATCGCCCGGGAAAAAGGCTGGCAGATTTATTGGCCGGCGGGAACGCGCAAGCTTTGAGTGAGGTGAAACATGCCTTTCGCAGAGATCAATAACACTCGCCTGTTTTATCGGCTGGAAGGCCGCCGCGATCTCCCCGCGCTGGTGCTCTCACACTCCCTGGGCTGCGATCACGGCATGTGGGCCCCGCAGATGCCCGACCTGCTCAATCACTTTCAGGTCCTGCGCTATGACACGCGAGGCCACGGCGCGTCGGCCGTTCCGCCCGGTGATTACACGCTTGACCAGCTAGGGCAGGATGCACTTGGACTGGCGGACAAACTTGGGCTTGCCAACTTTGCATTCTGCGGGCTCTCAATGGGGGGCGCCGTAGGTCAGTGGCTGGCGATCAACGCTCCACAGCGAATCATATCGTTGGTATTGGCAAATACTTCGGCGAAATTCGGCACACCGGATACGTGGGATGCCCGCCGCAAAGCGGTGCTGGAAGGCGGCATGCCAGCAATTGTCGATATGGTGATGCAGCGCTTCTTTTCGGCGGACAAACAGGAAAGCGCGTGGGCACAATCAACTCGTGCTGTCCTTCTTGGCATCGATCCCAAA
Organism: Candidatus Angelobacter sp.; assembly: GCA_035995565.1. Lineage (GTDB taxonomy): Bacteria > Acidobacteriota > Terriglobia > Terriglobales > Acidobacteriaceae > Angelobacter. Next base: position 1,312 of record DASYKK010000033.1, on the reverse strand, counting down.
GGCTATATCGGGTGCTGTGCCGCGCTGCGCGACGCCGATACTCGAGCATCACTCAGGAAAATTTCCGTTCCCACAGTGGTCATCGGCAGTGACAAAGATCCCTCAACTCCGTGGGAAGCTCACGGCGCAATCCTGGCCCGCGACATTCCCGGAGCCAAAGCCGTCCGGATGCAGACCGCGCATCTTTCCAATCTGGAGCAGCCCCGAGCGTTCACCACAGCCGTGCTGGATTTTCTGCTGGCGGGAAAGACAAATGCAGACCCGCTGGTTGCCGGAATGAAAGCCCGCCGGCAAGTACTGGGAGATGACCACGTGGACCGGTCGCTCCAGAACGCCACGGATTTGACGCGCGACTTTCAGGAACTGATCACGCGCTATGCCTGGGGCGCTGTGTGGACACGTCCGGGGCTGGACCATCGCACGCGCCGTCTGTTGGTATTGGCCATAACCGCCGCTCTGGGCCGATGGGAAGAGTTTCGTCTCCACTTGCGCGCCGGGCTGGCCCATGATCTTGAGGTGTGTGACGTAAAAGAAACGCTGCTCCAGGTCGCGATCTATGCCGGGGTCCCAGCGGCCAACACGGCGTTTCAGATCGGCAAAGAAGAGATCGACCGCCTAAGCCAGGAGACGATGGGCCAATAATCAAGTTTCTGTTGCGCGCAACCACCTCTTGCTTCTGTTCAAGACCTGTGTCTCACAAAATATTTATCTAATATTCATTGTCATGGTTGTTCTTTGCTTGAACTCTCGTTTATTCTGCCAAGCAGTAGTGAATTTCTGTATGTCCGTGCCCAATGAAATGGCTCAAGCGCTGGAAGACCCAGACCCTGCTGCTGCTGGCGGTGATCGGGCCGGGTTTTATTACCGCGAACGTTGATAATGATGCCGGTGGCATCTACACCTATTCGTTCGCCGGCGCGCAGTTCGGTTATACACCCCTCTTTACCATCATCCCCATGACGCTGGCCCTGATCGTGATCCAGGAGATGTCCGCCCGCATGGGCGCCATTACCGGCAAGGGCCTGAGCGATCTCATCCGGGAAGAGTTTGGGCTGCGGCTCACGTTTGTGATGATGGTGTTTCTGGTGGCTACGAATTTCGCCAACGTGATGGCGGAGTTTGCCGGCGTGGCCAGTTCCATGGAGCTGTTTCATATTTCCAAATTTATTAGCGTTCCGATTGCGGCAGCGGTGGTCTGGCTGATTGTAGTCAAGGGAAACTACAAGACCGTGGAGAAGGTTTTTCTCACGGCGTCGTTTTTCTATATTGCATACATCATCGCAGGCGTGCTGGCGCACCCCAACTGGAACGC
>DASYKK010000032.1:0-12010 GCA_035995565.1 Candidatus Angelobacter sp. | reverse complement strand
GCAGTTCCCGCGCAATCTCTTCCAATTCAGTCTGGTTGCGGGCGGTTATGATCAGGTCAAAGTCGGAAGCCATCAACTTTGCCAAGTCGAGTCCAATGCCGCTGGACGCGCCAGTGATCAGCGCTGTCTCTCTCTGCCGCTCGCCATTCAGAGCGCCTACGTATGCGGGAAGTACCATGTGTGCCTCGGGGTAATCATAGGTGACGTGGTAGTGATTGGCCAGTTGATCCGTCGGACTGAGGAGTGTTCTCGCGTTTTGTATCGCAAAAAGCCGGCCTCATTTCCCAGATGGGACACAAGGCCGGTTGTCGAAACTTTCCCAAAAAAGTTCGCTAAATCAATTGTGCAATTAGTCGCCGGCCATCGCTGGCTCTCGAACGTCATACAGTGAGAACCATGAAGTCGCGGCCCGCAGGCTGGCATTCACGTTTTCGATATTCTTCACGCCTTCAGACTGCAGCCACTGCTCAAACGCTTTTGCGCCTTGCTTGGCGTAAACCGGAATACCTTCTTTCCAGGTGGCCCGTCCGCATAATACGCCGTTGAACTTCACGCCGGACTCGCCGGCCAGGGCAAGGGCCTCATTGAATTCGGCATTGCCGACGCCGGCAGAAAGATAAATGAACGGGCGCGTAGCCACAGCCGAAGCCTTGCGGAAATGCTCGATGGCTTCCTGCCTGGAATAAGCCTTCTGCCCTCCATAGGACTTGGCGCCTTCCACAAATTTCATGTTGATTGGAACCTCCACTTTCATCACATCGATGCCGTATTTGTCCTTGGTAAATTCGGCCATCGATCCAATCACGATTTCCGGTTTTTTCTTCGCGAACTCCAGACCTTTTTCGTCCATGCGTTCGTCATATCCCACAAATTCCAGGAAGTAGGGAATATCATTGGCGCGACATTCGTCGCCAATGCGTTCCACCCATGCGTGTTTTTTATCGTTGATTGCTTCGCCGTCCGTTGGCGTGTAATACAGAAGAACTTTTACGCAGTCTGCCCCTGCTTCTTTCAAGCGTCGAACGGACCAGTTGTCCAGCAAATCAGGCAGACGACCGGGACCAGTCTTGTCATAGCCGGTTTTCTCATAGGCCAGGAGCAGGCCGGCATTCTTGGAACGACGCTTTGAGGCTGGCAATCCAAACTCCGGGTCCAGCAGGATGGCGCTGGCGTGAGGCGTCAGGACTTCCGTGACAATCGATTTGAACTCTTCCAGCATCGACGAATCAACGTCCGCGCCTTTTTCCTTGGCCAAAGCCTTCTGCAATGATCCACGCTGGTCCATGGCGGCGGCAGCGATCACGCCGCGCTTGTCAGAGACCGCTTTCATTCCGGCTAACTTTCCACGTGTAAGCTTCACGGTCGTCCTCCTAGTAATATCGTTTCTTGGTTAATTTGTTCTCGGGTTGTGCCGAATCGGGAATTGATTTTTGGGAGCTAATCGCAACAAACCAGAGATGCGCGACACCCCATGCCAAGTTAGCTATTGTACTAAAAAGGCTTGGGGATATTTTTGGGACGGATCGCTGCAACCCTTCTGTTCAACCGTTAGGATTAAAAGATGTTTTCATTTTGTGAGCTAAAACAGCTAACCGCCTGTTAAGATTACACAAAAATGAACGCCACCCAACTATCCAAATTACCCGCTCGCAAAAAGCCCAATTGGGCTTTGGTGTCTGGCCGAGACAAAGACCGGAGCCATCGCCGCAAACCCAGCAAGCACACCAGCATTTTTCTACCCGGACAGCCTGTGCTGGAAAGTGGAATCTATGAAGTGATTCACGACAAAGGCCACCGCCTGGCGCATGAAGCAGTCATGTATCGCGACGACCTGTTTCCCGTATGCGATCAGTGCGATATGCGCGTCCGCTTCAAGCTTATTCGGTCGGCGCCTTATATCTTCGACGATGAAGACTTTGCCAAGGAATAAGTTCTTATTGCCGTAAAGGTAACTGGGCCAGAATGGTACGCTGCTTGGCGATTAATGCCTCGATCCCCGTGGCAGCGTAGTCCATCATCTTTTTAAGCTGGGCCTCATCGAACGGATGTTGTTCGGCCGTGGCCTGTACTTCCACAATCTTGCGCGCTCCTGTCATCACGAAGTTGAGATCAACTTCCGCCTGAGAGTCTTCTTCATAGCACAAGTCGAGCAATATCTCGCCCTCCACAATCCCGACGCTGGTCGCTGCCACAAAGTCGCGGATGGGCGCCGCCGACAGCGTTCCTGCTTCCACCAGCTTTTGCATCGCCAGCCCCAGAGCCACGAATGCGCCTGTAATGGACGCGGTGCGCGTGCCGCCATCTGCCTGGATCACATCGCAGTCCAGCGTGATAGTGCGCTCACCCAGTTGTTTCAGATCGACCACGGCCCGCATAGCTCGACCAATCAGCCGCTGGATTTCATGCGTGCGGCCGCTCTGGCGTCCGCGGCTGGCTTCGCGCGCAGTGCGCGTCAGGGTGGAACGAGGCAGCATGCTGTACTCGGCCGTGATCCATCCCTTGCCCGAGCCTTTCATAAAGCCCGGTACGCTTTCTTCAATGGAAGCGGTACAGATCACCCGCGTATTGCCCACTTCAATCAGGGCGGAACCTTCGGCTGTGGAAATGAATTCAGGAATGATGTTTACCGGACGCATCTGCTCCGGCTTACGGTTGTCTGAGCGAAAAAACATGTCTTTACTATTTTTCAATGTCTACCAACTCAATCTTCTCAATTGGACAGCCCAGAAATTTACTTCCAAGCCGCCGAAATTTTTCCACGGAATCAGTCGCGTAACAGCATAAATCGCCGGACGCACCGTCTGCGCGATTTGCGCCCAGCAACTCTAATACTTTGGCAGCGGTGGACTCCGCTGAATCCACAATCTCCACAGACCGAGGTACAACTCTCCGCAGAAGGGGACGAAGCAGCGGATAATGCGTGCACCCGAGAACCAGAACGTCGGCGTCGCGAGCTCCAGCCTGAAAAACTTCGTCCATATATATATGAGCGATCTCTTCTGTCACGCGATGCTCGACCCAGCCCTCTTCCACCAGCGGCACAAAAAGCGGGCAGGCCTTCTCGGTGGCTTGCAAACCCTGTTGCTGAAGAGCGCGCTGATACGCATGGCTTGCGACGGTGGCCTCAGTGGCTGCTACAACAACTTTCTTTGATTTTGAAATTGCGGCAGCACGCTGAGCGCCCGGCTCGATTACGCCCACAACGGGTATGCGCACGGCAGCGCGGATGTCTTCGAAGGCCAGCGCGGTAGCCGTGTTGCAAGCCACCACCAGCATTTCAATGCCGTGTTCTTCAAGAAAATGCGCGGCGGAGATGGCATATTTGGCGACAGTCCGAACTGATTTGGCGCCATAAGGGAGATGCGCGGTATCGCCGAAATAAAGATAGTCAGCGGCTGGAAGCACACGCCGCAGTTCGCGCAGCACAGTCAGACCGCCGAACCCTGAGTCAAAAACTCCAATCACCGGCGCCATGCTTATTCAAACTCCTTGGCCAGTTCATGCACTACCGCAGTCTGGTAAAAGGACATAAGATCAGCGTGGCCAGCCAGGGTTTCACGCTCCTTGCCGTCAACCAGAAATTTGACCTTGGCGATGCCGGGCACGTTGGCAGTGAGCGTTTCAATGAGCGAAGCCAGCGTCAATTCCTCCAGCAGGATTCCTGAAGGATGTCCATCGGCAAACGGCGCTGTGGTGTCCACGATCATCGTATCGTCGTTGATGAAATATACATCCTTGATGTCTGCGCCTTTCGCCAGCGGATGCGGTGAAGGCATTTGCAGGTATTGCGCCAGCACCGAACGAAGCGTCTCACGGGCACGAAGATTGCGGTCTGACGGCAGAAAGACATCCGCGGAACGCCAGCGCAGCGCCTGATCTTCATCGTATGCCAGCAATAATTGGATGTGTTCCTGCCTGCCTCCAACGATCGGCGCGACCGGGACCGCTTCTGCCGCTTGAAGCGTCAGGGCTTCTTCTTTATGGGTCAGGTGGATAATGATCACTCCGCTGACCAATATCGCAAGCAACACCAGCGCGACCGTAATCTGGAAGTGGCGAGGAATCATGGGCGCGCTCCCATTTGGTTACGTATCTGCACGATTCCCAAAGCGATGGCCGTCGCAACGTTGTTTTGCCGTTTCTGGCTTTCAAGTGACTGCGGATCCTTTTCGTCAGGCGCCAGCTCCACGGCAATTGCCGGGGTTGCTATGTTATTCAGTGGCCGCAATGGCATGACCAGGCTCGCGACAGTCAGCCCCTTTTTTCGCAGTTCATCGGAGACCGCACGGGCTACGGTCTGGCTGCGACTGATTGCGCCTGATTGCGCGCTCTCCCAGGGCAGAAAGCGTCCGGCGAGAGGCTGTTGCGGGTCAGTCAAGAGCGGAGCATAGATCCTTACACCCTTTCCGGGACGACCTGCATGGAGCGCCACGTAGATGCCGGCATGCTGTTCATTCGTGATTTCGGCACGACGATCAAGGCTCATGTCAACGTCCGATTCACGCAGCAAGCGCACCGCGATTCCACGCTCTTCCAACTCTTTGCGCAACTCGCGCGCCAGCCGGAGGGTGATGTCCTTTTCCACCAGCTTCCCGCCAAAGCTTGCGCCTTTGTCGGCGCCGCCATGGCTGGGATCAATCATCACAAAGAACTCGAGTGGACGCTTCTGAGTTCCCGCCAAGGGAGCACTCGGTTGGGCAGGTGGCGGCACAGCGGAAACCTCAGGGGTTTGCATCAGCAGGGTTATCGTCCTGCCATCGTCGCTGCGAATGACCTGCAACGGCTTGTTTCCAGTCACGGTGAGCAGCGCTGCTCCGTTCTCTTCGGAGAAGGAGAGCGATTGAATTGCGCCATCGCCATATTGTTGAGTCTTGAGATCGGAAACCAGCGGATCTTTGTCGAACAGCAAGGTCGTCTTGTCAGTATGCGTCAGAACGCCATTCTGATTTTCGTGGTTCGCATCTGGTTTTACCGGCTGGCTGAAATTAAACACTAACGACGGCTGATCTCCATTCTTAAATTCGGCGGTGAAGTGCGTAAATATGTTGCCAATGAACACGCGCATTGCGGGCTGATGAAAATTTACCGTAGTATTCATCAGGCGGCCCAACAGCGGCAGTAGGGCATCCAGTGGGACCATCGCGCGGCCATTCTCAACCAGCACTTTGCCGCCCAGGTCTATTGGTTTTCCGCGGATTGTGGCTTTGTCTTTGCCGCTGGTCAGTCTGGTCTCTGCCTTGTTTAGCTCAAGCCTCCACTCTTTTCCTTTTAGAGTCGGCTTTGTTGCACCCAAAGGTGAGAGTAAGTCGGTGACATAAACGTACGGCTTGCCGACGCGGTCAAGCACGGGAAGGGAATAGCTGCTTTGGGCAGTGTAAACGGTAAGCTGTTGCTCCGGAGCGGCGACGGAAACCGCAAAAGCGCAGCACAAAGCGATAACCGCCAGAGCAACACCTGTTCTACTCCAGCGCATAGATTGCCAGACCGCTCAGCAGCTTAGGATAGAAGTCAGTAGATTTTTGCGGCAGCACCTCGCCGCCGAAAGCGATATCGCGTACTTGCTCGATCTTTGCCGGGTTCATCAGGAACGCGACATTGGCGCCCTGCCGCACCCACGAGATGGCTTCGAACGCGTCGCGCTCATAACGGACGTTTTCCTGGTTGCGAATGGCCTCTTCTGAAATTCCCAGAACTCGTTCCAGCATGATTCGGTGCAATTGCACTACGTCCAAACCGCGCTGTAAAGAAGGAAGCTCTCGCAGCGCATGATGAATGGCATCCTGCTTCGCACGCATCAGGTAAGGTCCCTGACGTGTGACCGCGACAAATGCTACCCCTTTCTCTCCAGCCTGGCCCAGCAGAGTTGTGGCGCTACGAGTTTCCGTCCGCAGATCGATACGGTCAATATCAAAAAACTGTCCTGCGGCTTCCAGCATGCGCTCGCGATCGAAATCCAGAAGGCCGTGAACAATGCGGTGCGTGGGCAGAATCACAAGCCCGCGGCTTTCCATGGGGATGAGCGTCATCATCACGAATTCATGCGAAGCGTTGGGGTCGGAATCGCCGGTCGCGGCTCGGCATTCATTTCTGTAAGCCAGCGCGGTTTCATAACGATGGTGGCCGTCAGCGATTAGCAGTTTTTTATCCTGCATCCTCTGCTGCACGGCGTGGATGAGCGCCTGATCGCGGATGCGCCACACGCGGTGCAGGGTCTCATATTCGTCAAGCAATGAGATATCGGGATCTTCTTCCATCCGGGATTTGAGCAATGCATCGATCTCATTAGTAGGATCGCTGTAAAGCATAAAAATCTGCCCAAAATGTGCCCGCGTGGCCCGAAGCAGATTCAAGCGGTCTGCCCTCGGTTTGGAGAGGGTCTGCTCGTGGCGATAAACTACGCCGTCGGCGTAATCATGGATTCGACCCAGCCCAATCAAACCCCGACGTTCCTGGAGGTCGCGCGAACCCGGAATCGTAAATGTCTGGGAATAGGCGTAAATTCCCGGATTGGGATCCTGCTTCAGGATGCCGTCAGAGCGCCAGTCATGTAAATATTCGGCTGCCCGAGTGTACACATTGAAAGCCTCAGTGTCGGTTTCGCCGGCCTTTCCCAAGATGATCCGAACCAGATTGTGCGTACTCCGTTCGTAGTATTTGGACTGCATTTCTGGCGTGATCTTGTCATAGGGTTGGGTCAGCACGTCCTCCAGTTTTACCTGGTCCGGATCGTAGCGAAGCGCTTTGAATGGAATGATTTCAGCCATTTTCAGTTAGGTCTATTGCATTCTATCAATTGGCGCGGATAACCTGTTTCCAGCTCTCAATCATCTAAACCAACGAGCAGCTCGCAAAGACCAAGGCAAGGGTGCAATGTCCAAGTTCCTGTGTCACGGCTCGAGCCGCTGTGATAATATCGCAGCAAAACGAGGTTCCCACATGCCCCGCATCGAACGCCGCGGGGATGGTGCAAACCGTTCCCCCGGACACTTATTCAAGGCGTATCCTACGCCGCTGATTCGTTGCGCGTTAACCGTTGCGTGTTTTCTTGCTTTCACCATTGCTACCGGCGCTCAGGACGTTAACGTCCACATTGAGCCCAAGCCGCCGGCTCCACCAAAAGCTGCTGAAACCAAAGAAGATGCTGGTAGTGCAGATCCTTCGCTTAAGAATCATGCCAAGCCGGGAATGGCCGTCGATGTGAACCTGGTGCTGGTGAACGTAACGGTGACCGACGACTGGAACCGCATTGTCACGGGCTTAGATAAAGAGAATTTTTCGGTGCTGGAAGGCAGCGAAGTCCAGCAGGTGCGGCACTTTTCCAGCGAAGACGCTCCCATTTCGTTAGGCGTGATCTTCGACATGAGCGGCAGTATGAATGACAAGATCATGAAAGCCCGGGAAGCCGTCATTGAGTTCTTCAAGACGGCAAACCCGCAGGACGAATTTTTCATGATCACGTTCAATGATCGGCCGCTGCTCACCGCCGATTTCACCAAGTCGGTTGAGGACATTCAGGGCAAGCTGGTTTATACCGTGCCTCAGGGCAGCACTGCCATGCTCGACGCCATTTATATGGGCGTGAGCAAGATGAAGGATGCGCGGAACAGCAAGAAAGCCTTGCTGATCATCTCCGATGGTGGTGACAACCACAGCCGTTATACCGAAAATGAGATTAAATCCATGGTCAAAGAGGCCGACGTGCAGATTTATTCAATCGGCATCTTCAGCCTGTCGCCTTCGCAGCCGGAAGAGATTGCCGGTCCCGCCCTGTTGACCGAAATTTCACAGGTCACTGGCGGACGCTTGTTCACCATCAACAATCCTAACGAGCTGGCGGATGTGGCTACAAAAATTGGAATAGAGCTGCGCAACCAATATGTTCTCGGTTACCGTCCAAACAACAAGGTTAAGGACGGTCACTGGCGCAAGATCAAGGTGAAACTTAATCCGCCCAAGGGTTTACCGCATCTAAATGTTTATGCCAGAACGGGATACTATGCGCCTTCACAATAAACAAGTTTTTGGAACGCTGTTTTTTATGCTGCTGGGCGCAACCTCATTTTGGGGAACGCAAGGCCAAACCACCCAACCTCAGCAAAACCAGCAACGTGTTCAGGCCACCCCAATTCCTCCGGACATTGATCCGTCTGACCCGGCGCTCCCGGCCTGGGCCAAACCCGCCGCCCCAGTTCCTGGCACTACGAATGCCTCCAGACCGACCACGCCCACAAATGTACCGCCGCCCGGGCAGCAGCCGGGTCAGATACCAGGAAGCGAAATCGGTACGGTTACCAAGAATGGGGACAGATACACATTCCGCTCGCAGGTGAATGAAGTAACGCTCTCCGCCACGGTGCTCGATTCAAGGCGTCATCTCGTTACCAACCTGGCGCAGACGAATTTTGCGGTTTATGAGGACAATCAACCCCAGAAGATAACCTTTTTCAAGCGGCAAGACATTCCAGTTTCCATCGGCATCGTGGTGGACAATTCCGGGTCCATGCGCACCAAGCGTACGGCTGTAACCAAGGCCGTCCTTAATTTGATCCAGGCTAGCAATCCCCAGGATGAAGTGTTTGTCGTCAACTTCAATGACGATCCTTACCTGGATCAAGACTTCACCAACAAGCTTGAGCCCTTGCGCGAGGCGCTGGATCGCGTGGATTCCCGCGGCGGCACCGCCCTATATGACGCCGTAATCGCCTCCGCCGACCATCTGGCCAAAGGCGCCAAGAAGGAAAAGAAAGTTCTGCTGGTGGTTACCGATGGCGTTGACAACGAGAGCCGCGAATCGCTTGAGTCGGCGATCAGAAAGGTTCAGGATGACAATGGACCCACGATCTATACCATCGGCATACTGGGCGACGAGCCAGGAATAAAGAGAGCCAAGCGCGCGTTGCAAAGTCTCTCTGACCAGACCGGCGGCGTCGCGTTCTTCCCCAGGGATTTGGCGGAAGTTGATGAAATCAGCCAGGAAGTAGCACGCGATATTCGGAATCAGTACACCCTAACCTACAAGCCGAGCAACCCTCGCAGTAATGGCGGCTATCGCAAAGTAAAAGTGGAAGCACGCGCACCCGGCTATAAAGACCTTCAAGTGCGTACACGCGACGGTTACTTTGCCGACGAAAAGCGCACGGCATCAACCAAACAGTAATATCCTGAATGTTTGGATTGGCGAATGCAAGAACTGGCGCCTGTCGGCTTGAGAATTCCCGTTTTTCTATGAAATCAAAGACTGATCGCGACTGCCGCCGGTTCCAGGACCGGAATTTCTTCTACTGGCAGCGGCGGGAGATTCGCCATATCCATGTGACCACGGGGCAGGTCGGAGATCAAGCGCAGGGATTGATTGATGCTTTCGGCAAACTGAATCCTCGTCTTCTGCAGCCGCCTTGCATAAACCGCAGCCACCCGGCAAAGCAGAAATGGGTTGGCAATAGTGCCTTCAGCCGCAAAAACTTTTGAGGACCTGGTACTTTTGTCAGCTTTCATAGGTCTCCCTCGCTTCTTCATCTTCGTGTAATTTGTGCTCTGGCGCTTCTTGCTCTCCGCAATGATCTTCCGGCAGTTCGGCTTGTGCGCCGGACTTTGAAGGGAACGGCAATACTGGGTGCAACATAACGACCTTCTTGATCTCTAGGCTAAGAGGGAGAACTCCAGAGGAACTGACTTAGTTTCAGCAGGTCTGAAGAGTAAGGAAGGATACTTGCTCACCTTGACGGTACTCTGTTTGCTGCGCCATGTCAATTTCCAAAAGTCACGCCGGCGCCGCTAGTGTCCTGTTTTGAACAAATTGCCGAGAAAAAGCCGTATCAGTTTGACCATATTGCTCTCCGTCCCGTACTCTAAAAAAAGTCTGCTATGACCCGACTCCTTGTGGCCGAGAACATCACCGAGCTGGTTGGTCAGACCCCAATGCTTCATTTTCGCCGGATTGTCCCAATGGGCGCGGCGGACGTGTTTGCCAAGCTGGAATACTTGAATCCTGGAGGCAGTGTGAAAGACCGGGCCGCCATTGGGATGATCAGGGAGGCAGAAAAGCAGGGTCTTCTGCAGCCTGGGTCCACCATTGTGGAAGCCACAGCAGGGAATACTGGGGTAGGCCTGGCACTGATCGGCGTGAATAAAGGCTATCGAGTTGTGGTTTGTGTACCGGAGAAGTTTGCCGAAGAAAAAGTCAAAATCATGAGGGCCCTGGGCGCGGAAGTGGTTCGCACCCCAGACGAAGCGGGGATGCAGGGCGCAATCGCCAAGGCCAAAGAACTTGCCGCGAAAATTCCCGGATCATTTACGGCTCTCCAGTTTGAAAATCCCGCCAATCCTGACTTTCACCAAAAAACCACCGCTGAAGAAATTTTTGAACAGTTGCAGGGCGCAGTTGATGCCGTCGTAATCGGCGTCGGCACGGGCGGCACATTTACCGGCGTGGCACGCTTTATGAAACAAAAATCGCCGAGCATATATTGCGCTGCGGTTGAGACTGAAGGATCCGTCCTGGGGGGCGGCCCTAAAGGACCACACAAAGTGGAAGGCATTGGTTCCAGTTTTATTCCGAAAACTTTCGACCCCGCAGTATGTGATGAGGTCATCATGGTTACCGATAAGAACGCGTTCGATACGGTCGCGCAACTGGCCCGGTTGGAAGGCGTTCTAGGCGGATCAAGCGCGGGGGCAAATGTCTTCGCCGCCCTTCAAGTTGCCCGGAAACTGGGGACGGGCAAACGCGTGGTGACGGTCATCCCTGATTCTGCGGAGCGCTATATGTCAAAGAACATTTTTGAAGGCGGAGAGTGATCGGCTAACCGGCGACATTCAGAACGACGCGCCGATCGACGCTATTCAGGAGCAAACAAAAGATGGCAAAGAAATCAGCTGGGGGGACCAAACGTCCCACCGGCAAATTCGGATTCTCTACCGCTTGCATTCATACTGGCCAGGAGCCTGACCCTTCAACCGGGGCCATTGTTGTTCCTATTTTCGCCACATCCACCTACGTGCAGCAGGAGGTGGGGAAGAATAAAGGCTATGAATATGCGCGCGTTTCAAATCCAACCCGGACCCAGTTGGAAATCAACCTTGCCGCACTGGAAGGCGCAAACTCAGCGCATGTGTTTGCCAGCGGCATGGCTGCGGTAACCGCGGTCACGCAGTGTTTTCTGAAACAGGGTGATCACCTGATTTGCGGACACAATGTATACGGCGGTGTGCCTCGTTTTTTCAATCAGGTCATGGCCAATTACGGCGTGGAGTTCAGTTATGTCGATACGTCTGACCTGGACGCAGTAAAAAAGGCCATGCGGCGGAACACCCGCATCGTCTGGGTGGAAACGCCGACGAACCCGCTGATGGTCTTGACTGACATCAGGGAAGTCGCCCGGATTGCCCATGGCAGCGGCGCTGAAGTCGTGGTAGACAACACTTTTATGTCGCCTTACTTCCAGCGGCCGCTCGAATTTGGAGCGGACATGGTGATGCATTCCACCACAAAATTCCTGAACGGCCACAGCGACGGACTTGGAGGCGTGATTGCTGCAACCAAGCCAATTCACGCAGAAAAGCTGGCTTTCATGCAGAAAACCTCCGGCGCGATCCTCTCACCCTTCGAGTGCTGGCTGGTGTTGCGCGGTGTGAAATCGCTGGCGGTGCGCATGGAGAAGCATGATGAAAATGGCCGTGCTGTTGCCGACTTCCTGCGCAGTCACTCCAAGGTGAAGCAAGTGCTTTATCCCGGCTTCTCTGATCATCCGCAGCATGCATTGGCAAAGCGCCAGATGACTGGGTTTGGCTCGATGATCACCTTTGAGACCGGTTCGTTTCGGAACGCCAAAAAGATGCTGGCGAAGGTACGCGTCTCCTCGCTGGCGGAATCACTGGGAGGCGTGGAAACATTGATCTCGCACCCGGCCACCATGACGCACGCTGCTCTGGGAGAGAAGGGAAGAAAAGAAATCGGGCTTACTGATGGGATGGTGCGAATCTCGGTTGGTATTGAGGATGTAGAAGATCT
>DASYKK010000031.1:0-7596 GCA_035995565.1 Candidatus Angelobacter sp. | reverse complement strand
CGACATGCTGTTCATTGATCCGGTGGAATGTATCGATTGTGGCGCGTGCGTGCCGGTGTGCCCGGTGTCCGCCATTTTTGCCCTGGACGACCTGCCGGAAAAATGGAAAGAATACGCGGACAAGAACGCCAAATATTTCGGTCGTTAATCACCGAAACAGGTTTTCAGACGCGCAGCTGCCATGCTGCGCGTTTTTCATTGCACCCGATGTATGCTTGAGCCTGCATGCCCCGGCAATCTGAAGCCCTGATTCTGCGCACATATCCCTTCCATGAAGCGGATCTGCTGGTGACGTTTTTCACGCGCGCTGAAGGGAAGATCCGGGGCGTGGCCAAGGCCGCGAAGCGATCCAAGCGTCGTTTTGGCGGTGCGCTTGAGCCGCTAACCCACGTGACCGCGCATTGGGAGGAAAAGGAAAAGCAGGAGCTGGTGCGGCTGGATTCCTGCGACATTATTTCTTCGCCACTGGCCACGGAGGTCACGTACCCGCGGCTGGTGGCTTTGAGTTACGTGTCGGAAGTGATCGACCAGTTGATGCCCGATCGCGAGCCCAGTGACGATATCTTCCGGCTCACGCTGGCTGTGGTCCATCATCTGAAAGCCGATTCCATCTGGATGCCGCTGACATATTTTGACTTGTGGATCGTGCGGCTGATCGGACTGCTCCCGGACCTGCACGCCTGCGTGATGTGCGGCGCAGTGCTCAATGGGAGTCGCGCGTATTTTCATCCGCTGGCCGACGGTCTGCTTTGCCCGGACGACAAGCGGCTGGCCAGCACGGAAATTTCTGCCGATTCACGTACCCAGGCGACAGAGATGTTTCGCGCTCCGCTGAATCGACTCAAAGGCGATCCGTGGGCGCGCAGCCGTGGAGCTGATCTTCGTCGCTTTCTTGCCCAGCGAATCGAGCGTCACATTGAAAGGAAGCTGGTGACCGCCGCGATGCTGGAGCGGGTGGATTAATCAGCAGAGACGAAAGCTTGAAACACAGAGGAAGAGGAGGATAGAAGGAGGAATATAAGTATTAGGCAGGATCAAAAGCCCCTCTGCGTCCTCTGTTCCTCAGTGTTTCAAAGCGCTAATTTTTTGAGTCACGAAAGTCAATGCCCGAACAACCTCAATGTGCCGAAACTGGCCGCCGCTTTGCGACCGCAGAAGCTGCAAGCGCCAGTGAAACCCGCTTCCGAGAAATTCAGGATGCTTGCGCTGCCGGTCAAGTTCCGGAACTGCATAAGGGCGATGTGATTTACATCGGAACCGAGCTTTATCTTGGCCACGGACGCGACGATTTTCGTGGCGGCTTGGCCGAAGTGATGGAAGTCCGGCAGGAAAAGAGCAAGGCCCAGCCAACGCCGTTTATCCGCGTAGTCCAGCAGCTTGATACGATCCATAATTGGACGTTGCTGGCCTCGGAGCAGAAAGAATTGCGGCAACGGCACGGCAAAGATTGGGCCCATCCAGATCCCGACCATCGGCCAGAGTTCAATGAGGATTAGCAATCAGCAGTCAGCAATCAGCGCTCGGCCAGTTGCCGTTTCGGGGCTGAATGCCGACTGCTGATTGCTAAGTGCTTTCTTCTGATAAATTAGTAACTTCGCATGCCCAACACCACCGCCCCTACATATCAGGAACTTATCCTTCGCCTGCAGAATTTCTGGGCGGAGCGGGGATGCGTGTTGCAGCAGCCGTATGACATTGAGGTCGGGGCGGGGACGATGGCGCCGGAAACTTTTCTGCGCGTGCTGGGGCCAAAGCCGTACAAGGTGGCCTATGTGCAGCCTTCGCGGCGTCCGGCGGATGGACGTTATGGCGACAATCCTAATCGTCTTTATAAGCATATGCAGCTTCAGGTGATCCTGAAGCCGCCGCCGGAAAACGTGCAGGAACTGTATCTGGAGTCGCTCAAGGCCATTGGCATTGACCTGCGCAAGCACGACATCAAGTTTGAAGAGGACAACTGGGAAGCGCCGACGCTGGCGGCGTGGGGCGTCGGGTGGCAGGTGATGCTCGACGGCCTGGAGATCACGCAGTTTACCTATTTCCAGCAATGCGGCGGGATTGATCTTGATCCAATCTGCGCTGAGCTGACGTATGGCCTGGAGCGCATCGCGGCGTTTCTGCAGGATGTGGACAGCATTTATGACATTGTGTGGGCGCGCGATCCACAGACCGGCAGCCCAGTGAAGTATCGCGACGTGCGGTATCAGGATGAGTTGCAGATGTCGGTCTACAACTTTGAGAAAGCTGACGTCGAGAAAACCTGGAAGCATTTTGAGATGTATGAGGGCGAGTCACAGACGCTGATCAATCAGTTCAACGCGCTTCTGGCCGATAAGGATGCGATGGTTGATGCGAAACAACGCTTTCCCCTGCTCGCCGCTTACGAGCTGTGTCTTAAGTGTTCGCATCTTTTTAATCTGCTCGATGCCCGAGGAGCAATCTCCGTGACGGAACGCGTGGGAGTGATTGCACGCATCCGTCAGCTTGCCGTTGGATTGGCCAAAGCATATGTTGCTCAACAGAACGTCGGCGGCGAAGCGGTGAAGCTCCAGAAGGGAGGAGCGGCTTAAAATGCCTTACTTTCTCCTGGAGATCGGAACCGAAGAGATTCCCGCGCGCATGCTGGACAGCGCCTGGCAAGAATTGTCCAAGCGTATCGTGGATTTATTGCTTCGCGAGTCATTGTTCGATCTTGAAAAGGCGTTGGCTGAGATTGCTCCCAACAGCACAGGCTTGGGTTTTAAGGTATGCGCCACGCCGCGCCGGCTTACATTCGTAGTGCCGGGCGTAGCGGGCACTCAGGCCGACGTTACGGAACAACTTACCGGCCCGGCCACCAAAGTCGCATATAAGGATGGACAGCCTACACCTGCAGCGCATGCCTTCGCCAAAAAAGCGGGAGTCGATGTTTCCCAACTGCAAAAGGTGACGACGCCGAAAGGCGAGTATCTGACCGCGTCGGTCACGAACAAAGGCAAGCCGGCTGCGCAGATCCTGGCAGAACTGCTGCCGAAAGAGATCGCGTCGATTTACTGGCCCAAGAATATGTACTGGCGCGCAGGCAAGCCGGAGCGGTTTGTCCGACCGGTGCGGTGGATCGTGGCATTACTCGATGCCGAGATTATCCCGCTGGAGTTCGCCGGCATCAAGGCAGGCAATCAATCCCGCGGACATCGTATTCTGAGCCCCGGGCAGGTTTCTATCGCTGCGCCTTCTAAATATGTCGAGAGCATGCAGGGTGCGCACGTCACAGCATTAAGTGCCGACCGCGAGTACAAGATCCGTAAAGCGCTGGACGCAGCCACGCGCACCGTACCGGGCGCACGCTGGCGCGAAGACGCCGATCTGCTGAGGACAGTGGTGAATCTGACCGAGTGGCCGTCGGCAATTCTGGGCAGCTTCGATAAGGAATATTTGTCGTTGCCGGAAGAAGTGCTGGTCACGGTGATGCGCGATCACCAGAAATATTTTGCCGTCGAAGACGCTGCCGGCAAGCTGGCGCCGCATTTTCTGGCGGTGCTGAATACCGACGGCGATCCCGATGGGTTGATTCGTCATGGAAATGACCGCGTGCTGAGGGCACGGTTCAACGACGCCCGCTTCTTCTGGGACACGGACCAGAAGACTCCACTCGTGAACCGCGTGGAGATGTTAAAGGCGGTCACATTTCAGAAGGACCTGGGTAGTTACGCTACCAAGGCGGAGCGCACGGCGGCACTGGCGGACAATCTTTGTGCTGCGCTGGCAAAAAATGGCCTAAAGGTTGATGCCAACTCGGTGGAGCAGGCCGCACGTCTGGCCAAAACCGATCTGACTGCCGAACTGGTGAAAGAATTTACGGAGCTGCAAGGAATTGTCGGCGGCTTGTACGCCAAGGCACAAGGCTTGCCGGAGAGTGTTGCCACCGCTATCTACGACCAATACAAGCCGGAGTCGACCGAAGACTCGGTGCCGCGCACGCTTGAGGGCGCGGTGCTTTCCATCGCCGATAAAGCCGACAGCATTGCGGGAATGTTTGCGCTTGGGTTGGTGCCTTCGGGGTCGAAAGATCCATTTGCTTTGCGGCGACAGGCGAATGGAATTGTGAAGATCATCATTGAGCACAAGCTGCCATTGAGCCTATCCCGATTGATGGCAGCGGCGCGAGAGCAGTACGCAGGCAGTGAGGCAGAAAAGAAGTTTACTTTGAAAGATGAAGCTTATGCGGAGGCTGTACTCGGGTTCTTCCGCGAGCGCTTGGAATTCTACCTGCGCGACGTGCTTGGGCTTGCGTATGACGTGGTCAATGCAACGCTGGCGGCTGGCGCAGACGATGTGGTGGATTCGGTGGCGAGGGCTGAAGCCGTCGCCAAAGTGCGCCCGTCGAGCGACTTTGAATCGATATCGGTGGCCTTCAAGCGCATGAAGAACATTCTGCGGCAGGCGGCAGAGACGAATAAAAAAGTTGCCGAGCCATTCAGTCCCACTGCACTGAAAGATGATGAAGAAAAGAAGCTGGCCGATGCAGTTCCAGGCGTTGCTAAAAAAGTAAAAGAGCTCAGTGCTTCGCGCCAGTACGAGCCAGCCCTTATCGCAATCTCACGGTTGCGCCCCGCCATCGACGCCTTCTTCGATAAAGTTATGGTCATGGTGGAAGACGAGAACCTGCGCGCGCAACGGCTTGGCCTGCTGAAAACGCTGGTCAACGAGTTTTCCAGCATCGCGGATTTTTCCGAGATCGCAGCAAGCTGAAGGCCCGCGGCTAAGTAACGATTCTTTACACAATTTTCGCATTCAATCTCGCCTGAGCCCACACTGCGCGGTAAAATAAGAAGATCACAAACAGCCAGTAAGCAGACAAGTCCGCTTCGGCTTTCAGTTCCAACTTTCACCTTTCAATGGAGACAGGCCAAATGAGCGTTACCCCCCTTTCCACACCAGAGACCAAAGCACCTTCGCAACCGCAACAGGGAACCCAATACGTATTCTTTTTTGGCGCCGGCAAGGCTGAAGGCAACGGCAAGATGAAAGATGAACTGGGCGGCAAGGGCGCCGGTCTGGCGGAGATGACCAATGCCGGTCTGCCTGTGCCTCCGGGCTTTACCATCCAGACGGCGGCTTGCCGTGAGTTCATGAAGACCGGCAAAGTGTCTGATGCGTTGGAGCGTCAGATGAAAGATGCGCTGGCTCGCCTGGAAGAGCTACAGAAACAGAAGCTGGGTGCGGGCGAAAATCCGCTGCTGGTGAGCGTGCGCTCAGGCGCGAAGTTTTCCATGCCCGGCATGATGGACACGATCCTGAACCTGGGCTTGAACGATGAAAGCGTGCAGGCGCTGGCACGCAAGAGCGGAAATGAACGCTTTGCTTATGATTCTTATCGCCGGCTGATTCAGATGTATGGCAGCGTGGTGATGGATATTCCCAAGTCCGAATTTGAAGAAGTCTTTGACGGGCAAAAGCACAAGCGCGGCGTGAAGATGGACACCGACCTGACCGCGGCTGATCTGAAAGAAGTGATCGTGCAATATAAAGAGGTCGTCCGCAAGCATACGAAGCAGGATTTTCCGCAGAACCCGGTGGAGCAGCTTATCGGCGCGCGCAACGCGGTTTTCCGGTCATGGAACAACGATCGCGCGAAGGTGTATCGCCGCATCAACAACATTTCTGACGATCTCGGTACGGCCGTCAACGTCCAGGCGATGGTGTTTGGCAATCTGGGAGAGACCAGCGGAACCGGCGTGGGCTTTACGCGCAATCCCGCGAACGGCGACAAGGAATTTTACGGCGAGTTTCTGATGAATGCGCAGGGCGAAGACGTTGTTTCAGGCGTGCGCACACCGGTACACATTCTGGAATTGCACAAGCTGATGCCGAAAGTTTATGACCAGCTGCGCGACATTACGACGCGCCTGGAAAATCATTATCGCGACATGCAGGATTTCGAGTTCACCATCCAGGAAGGCCGTTTGTATATGTTGCAGACGCGCAACGGCAAGCGCACCGGACGCGCCGCTGTCCGCGTGGCCCTGGACATGGTGAAGGAAGGCTTGATCAAACCGGAAGAGGCAATTTTCCGCGTTGAGCCGAATCAGCTGTATGACTTCCTGGTCCCCAGTCTCGACGAAAAGGGTGGGGCAGTGGAAGTAATCGCCAAAGGCCTGCCGGCATCGCCGGGAGCTGCCGTGGGCCGGATCGTCTTCACAGCGAACGACGCGGTGACAGCCGCCGGTACAGGAGCACATAGAAATCCGGTGATTCTGGTGCGCGGCGAGACCACGCCGGAAGACATTCACGGCATGGAAGTGGCTGCCGGAATTCTGACTTCGCGCGGCGGCATGACGAGCCACGCTGCCGTCGTGACGCGCGGCATGGGCAAGTGCTGCATTGTGGGCGCAGGCGAAATTGAAGTGGATGAGAAGAAGAAGCAGATGCGCATTGGCGATCTTATTCTCAAAGAAGGCGACTGGATCTCGATCGACGGCATCACCGGACGAGTGATCAAAGGCCAGCTTGGAACAGTCCCGGCCAAGCCGGACGATCCAGATCTGCAAACGCTGTTGAAGTGGTCTGAGCCGTTCCGCAAGCTGGGTGTTCGCGCGAATGCTGATATTCCGCGTGACGCGATTGCTGCCCGCAGCTTTGGCGCGGAGGGCATTGGCCTGTGCCGTACCGAGCATATGTTCTTTGCCGAAGACCGCATCGGGCACATGCGTGACATGATTCTGGCCCGCACGGAAGCCGAGCGCAAGAAAGCGCTGGCTAAACTTCTGCCGGTACAGCGTGAAGATTTCGAAGGCGTGTTCAAAGCCATGGACGGATTCCCCGTAACTATCCGTTTGCTCGATCCGCCTCTACATGAGTTTCTGCCGCGCCGCGAAGAGCTGATGGTGGAGATCGCGCAACTGGAAATTAAAGACGCGAACTCGCCGCGATTGAAAGAAGCGCGCGAGGTGCTGCGTCGGGTAGAAGAGCTGCATGAGCTGAATCCCATGCTGGGACATCGCGGCTGCCGTCTGGGCATCACCTATCCTGAAATTTCAGAGATGCAGGCGCGGGCAATTTTTGAAGCCGCGGTCAACGTGCAAAAGGCCGGGGTAAAAGTATTTCCGGAAGTGATGATTCCGCTGGTCGGCATGATGAAGGAGATGGAGAACCAGAGCGCCATCATTCGTCAGGTGGCGGAGCAGGTATTCAAAGAGAAGGGAACCAAAGTCGAGTACATGGTCGGGACCATGATTGAGCTGCCGCGCGCATGCTCGGTGGCCGATCAGATTGCCTCTGACGCAGAGTTCTTCAGCTTTGGCACCAATGACCTCACGCAGACCGCGTATGGCTTCTCGCGTGACGACATCAGCAAGTTCCTGCCGGCTTACATTGAGCGCGGCATCCTGAAGAGCGATCCATTCGCGACCATCGACCAGGAAGGTGTGGGCGAGTTGATGCAGACCGCCGTCAGAAAGGGACGCAAGACGCGCCCGAACCTGAAGATTGGCATTTGCGGCGAACACGGTGGCGATCCGGCGTCGGTGGAGTTTTGCCACAAAATCGGCTTGAACTATGTTTCGTGCTCACCGTATCGCGTGCTGACCGCGCGGCTGGCGGCGGCACAGGCTGCGG
>DASYKK010000030.1:0-3422 GCA_035995565.1 Candidatus Angelobacter sp. | reverse complement strand
ACGAATGTCTGCCTTGCCGGCGGCGGTTCGAGCGTAAGCCGGCCCAAGTCCGTGGCAGATTTCGTGCATCAGTACCGCCGCAAGGTAACCTTCCATGCTGGCCAGGGCTGCCTGGTCTTCGCGCATCAGCTGCTTGGCGATGGGCAGCACCACGTAGTTAACGCGCGCATCCATGAAATTCTTGAAGAATATTTTCTTCGTGCCTTTTTCCTGGTGGATTCGCGGGTCGTTGGGAAGATTGTCGGCGACCGCCTGGTATCCGTGGCGCAGATCACCGGCGCGGAACGGCGTGTCCATTACTTCCATCGGCGTGCTCTTGCCCTGCATCGACGGGCGATCTTCCGGTTCGAGGGGCAACGCGTCCTGTATGTCTGGCACATATTTCTTGAATGTGTCCAAGCTGGCGCTTTCCTCCTGATTGCGGATCATCACGGCCGTGCCGTAGGAAGTTTTCACGCCCAGCAGATCGTCCAGATAGGTTTCATAAGGGGCAAAGATGACGTCGAACTTTGGGTTCTCCAGGTCCAGCCATGCCAGGTCACTCTTGTAATAATCATCGGTGAGCAGGGCGTCCGCTCGCAGACGCAGGAAGTTGCCAAACGCTTTGTCGGGACTTAGAACCGCGGCTTCGCGCAGGGCCTTGGCTGCGCCCAAGAGCCAAAACTTGTACTCAACGTGATAGGGAACTGCAACCAGTTCGCCGCCCTGCCGCTTGACCACCGTGAATGGATTATAGATCTGGGCTTTCTTTTCCGGGTGCTTCGCGACGTACGCTTCAATTTCCTGGCGGGTGATTCCAGCGGGGTACAAAGAGTGTCCGGGAAGGAATGGGTCGCTCCCGATAAATGGCTTGTTGTTCTCCAGCAGGTCATAGCGGCTGCCGTTGATCATCAAGAAACGACGGATCTTCTGGTTCATTACCTGGTTACAACCGAGCAATCGCTTATATAACTCCAAACCTTTGGGATCGCTCTGGCGCCAGTAGATGCTTTCCAGAAATTGTGACGCTTCCACCAGTTTGTAAACCATCTTGCGTTCAGAATCGCTGAGGCCGTTCACGCTGAAAGGCATGGAGACAAGCTTGAACTTGTTTACCTGCGCGGCAATATCTTCATTCACATTCTCTTTTAAAAGACACTTATCGGCGGTCTTAGGCGGGGGCGCCGCGCGCCGGCCCGCCTGGGCCAACAAGGTTCCCGGAAGAATCATCGCGAAGATAAGCGCCAACAGCCAGCGTTCTGTTTTCATAGGCACGATTCTAGCAAGATCGCCGACATCGCGCGTCATCGCCGCGATCGCACGTGATCGGCGATTCTCCGTGGTGGATTTGGCATTTATCATTACAACCGATGCCTGCGCTTTCCACTCCCCAGACGCTCCTCATTGATGCCGACGATACCCTCTGGGAAAACAATGTCTATTTTGACCAGGCCATCGCTGACTTCATCGAGCGGCTGAACCATCAGCACCTGTCGCCGGCGGAAGTCCGCGCATTTTTGTACGAGGTGGAGCGCGAGACAGTCCTGGAGCGTGGCTACGGTTCGCACAGCTTTTCTCATTCGCTGGTGAAGTGCTTTGAACGCCTGTCAGAAAAGCCGGTCACGGCGGAACTGCATGAGTTCATCTGGAGTTTTGCTCACAAAGTTTCAAACTATCCCATTGAACTGATTGCCGGCGTAGCGGAAACGCTGAACTATCTGGCTGGCCAAGGCCACCACATGGTGATAATGACCAAGGGTGACTACACCGAGCAGTCTGGGAAGGTCGAGCGCTCGGGGATCAAAGAATATTTTGCCGCAGTGGAGATTGTGGCGGAGAAAACAGAGTCCGCGTATAAAGACATCGTTGCCAAGTACGAGTTCGAGCCGCAGACGACCTGGATGGTCGGGAACAGTCCTAAGTCAGATATCAATCCCGCGCTGGCTGCGGGCATCAACGCCGTCTTTGTTCCTCATGATCTTACGTGGGCGCTGGAGCATGAGACGGTAAATCCCGTGCCGGGAGGGTTAAAGCTGCTTCAAGTGGAAAAATTTGCCGATCTGCAGCAGCACTTCTAAGTCCGACGAGGAATTGCATGCGGTGAACTTGTCCAGAAGCCCCCAAATTATGCCGTGCGATGTGAGGGAAATCGCGATCTCCTGCCGCAACCCCCTGCTGCGCCAGCCGCATCTTCCTGTTTGAGGCATCCATGATTGAAGCAATCGATTCCCCGAGAAACTGCCCCGTCTGTGGCTGCGCGATCGAAGCAACGGCCGTTATCTGCGCCGCGTGTGGGACCGAGTTCAAGGCTGAGACCGAACCTTCGGCGCCAGTATTGGCTGATGTTGATTTGGCGTTGCAAACAGTGGACCCCGAACATCGCGTAGAAGTGGCGCATTTTGAAATCGACCATGGCGAAGAAGCCGAGCTTGCCTGTGGAATGCTGCGCGCCAACGGCATCGCGTGCATGCTGAGCAGCCCCGTTTTGCCAGGCCTTCCAGCGGAACAGAAACTCTGGGTAAATTCAGCAGATGCCGAACAAGCTCTGAAGTTGCTCGCCGACGCGGAAGGCCGTGCCACAACGGAAGACACCGAAGGATCTGACGCAGCCTGAAAATCACGATTCGGGCGGCCTACGTGCTCTGCTGACGCAAGAGCCTCATGACGCTGTCCAGGCGAAAAATCACCTCAAAAAAATCAGGACAGATAACCTGCATCACCAGTTGGTAGGAGTTGTTCCTACGACCATTGCGATGCCGCAAGCCTCCATTCCAGCCCTGTTTCCTGGCTAGACTTGATAAGCCACTTCCGGAGGGAAATAGCATGAAACGAAACATCGGGCTGTCAACTATAGTTCTGGTTTTAGCGATGTTTGCATACGCCCAGGACCAGATCAAAGTCACCGTACAGACAGGCTGGATATGCAATTCTAAATGCGTCCACCACGAGAAAGACATTGCCACGTGCGACGTGAATTGCAACGACAAGAGCGGTGACGTAATGTTTGTCGACGAGCATGGTAAAAGTACAAAAATCAGCAACCCAGACAAGGTCAAGGGACAAATGGGCAAGAAAATGAAGGTTAAGTCCCAGATGATGGACAGTGGGGAAATGCAAATCGACGAAATCATTCGCGGGAGTTACGGCTTCTGACAATACAATTTTGGGCCCGGTAGAGCTTTAGTGGAAACGGCGGGCGCTCTCTGGTTATGGGCCGGGGTTTGAGCAGTCGCCAGCAGCGCTACTACCGCTTTGCCGCCAAGACTTGCAAAAGCTCTTCTGGCTCGGGCCGTTGGCGCCAATCCGCATCAATTCTGGTCCAGGAAATCTTGCCGTTCGTTTCCACCACATACGTGGCGGCGAGCGGCAATTCCCAGCTCTGGTCACCGTTGTATCCCGGCAGTTTGGTCATGATGCTCTCATACAGCGCCTGCATCTCCGGC